>ONYZ01000019.1 GCA_900322175.1 uncultured Prevotella sp. | reverse complement strand
TACAGGCTAAAATCCTGCGACTACAGAACGAAAGTGCCGCATGCGCTTTTTCTTGATTGTCAATGCGTTAAGATTTAGTTATATAGAAGCCAACATTACAATACTTTAAGAGAATTATGGCAGGGAATTGTGAGAAATAAGAGATAAGTATAACTTCACATAATATTGAGCTATGACAAAAAAGATTATGTTTGGTGCTTTTATGGCACTGTTAATGACAAGTTGCTACAATGGCAACAGTAACGAGAATGCAACTTCATCACCGTCTTTCGACGAAGTATTAACCTCACGCAGGAGTGTCCGTAACTACGACGTCTCGAAGAAAATCACTGAGGCAGAGGTTCGTGATCTCATTAAGGCAGCACGAGAGGCTCCTTCATGGGCTAATCAGCAGCCTACCAAATACTATGTGGCCATCAGTGAAGAGAAACTGGCGGCTGTACAGGATATGGTTGGTGGCAACAAGGAGCGTATCAAGAATGCGCCTGTGCTTATCGTCTCGACCTTTGAACGTGGCAAGTCTGGTTTCTTCCAAGGCAATCAAACCAACGAGGTCGGTGACGGTTGGGGAGCCTATGATAATGGCCTGAGTGACTGTTATCTCATCCTGAAGGCAAGGGCTATGGGTTTCGACACGCTAATCATGGGTATGCGTGAAGCAGACAAGCTTAGAGAACTCTTCACCATTCCTGAGAATGAAACTATCATGGCAGTTATTGCTTTGGGATATCGTGCAGAAGAGCCTAACCGTCCTGAGAGAAAGAATCTTGATGAAATAGTGAAATTCTTCTGATAAAACTTGGATAACATGGAATTATTTGAACTAGTCAAGAGAAGATATAGCTGAGGGTAAAGCCGTTGCCAATACGCCCGTCTATCGGGAACATCACCAAATCAAAGCTGTCTGCCACTTTACGAATATCTTTCAGTTCGCCCAAGTATTGTTTTTCATGGGCCGCTATGGAAGATGTTGGTCAGCGTCATAATCGTTATGGCATCTTTTCAAGTATCTCAACAGCTTAAGTTTAACAATAGTTGATTCTTGTCACGACTCGGCATAGTTCAAGTAAGCTTGACTCTGTCCTCGCTGCTCCAAGAATTTCCAATACTTTAAGAAGAATGATAGAAATAGGTCTTAAACATACAAGTGAATTGACGGTTACTGATGCCGTTACTGCTATTCAGATGGAATCTGGTGACATGCCTGTCTTGGCAACTCCTGCCATGTTGGCTTTGATGGAGAACGCTGCCATGCTTGCTGTTGCCGACGAACTGCCTGAAGGTTGCACTACCGTTGGCGGTCATATAGAATCTTCACATCTGAAGCCTTCAAAGATTGGTGACAAAGTATCAGCCACAGCCGAAGTGACCAAGGTTGATGGAAAGAAGATAGAGTTCAAGGTATCTGCCTATTCTGGCGATGCGCTACTTGGTGAGGGTACACACCTGAGATTCATTGTTGATAGGGAACGTTTCATGTCAAAACTTGGTTAATATATTGCATCGAAACTATAATATGGCAAAACGAGAATACATACAGGCCAACAAGGATTGGCTGGAGGCAAAAGCCACTCGGATTTGACCGTTGGCAGTGAGGTTGTCAAATATGGTGAGAGTTTGGGCAGACTCGTTTACGACGTTGCAAAAGGCGAGATAACTGGCAGATGTGTGCTAATCAGTCTGCTCCCCAACAGCGGAAGACTTTCCAGTTCTGGGGCTACCGTCGTGCAGAGGGCCGTCCTGGCATCCGCAACCATATCCTGATTCTGCCCACATGCGTCTGCGCCAGTGAGTCTTGCCGTGTAGTGGCCAGTCATATCCGCGGAGCAGTGAACATTGTGTTCAACACTGGCTGCTCCGACGTGCAGGTTAATACAGATATTAGTCAGAAAGTACTGACGGGCTTTGCCTGCCACCCCAATATCTATGGCGTGGTAATCATCGGTCTGGGCTGCGAGACCGTTCCCCATCGGAAACTAAAGGAAAAGATTGAGCGTCTGACCAGTAAGCCTGTCGTGTCATTCGGTATCCAAGAGGAAGGTGGCACACTGAAGACTATCGAGAAAGCCACCCGTGCTGCTCGCGAGATGGCTCAGCAGGCAGGTTCGCAGCAAAAGGAAGTCTTCGATGCCTCAGAACTCTATATCGGCATCGAGTGCGGTGGAAGCGATGCCACATCGGGTATCGCCAGCAATCCGTCAGTCGGTGAGATGAGTGACATCCTCGTTGACATGGGTGCCACGACGGTGATGAGCGAGTCTATAGAGTGGATTGCGGTGAGCACATACTGGCCAAGCGTGCCGCTACGACGGAGATTCACAATCAGATCATTGAAGTGTGCCGTGAGTACGAGGCCTGAGTAATGAGATGGGTATGCCTCTCGGCGGTTTTGGCGGTTACCACCCCCTGTATGTGAATGGTAAGGAATTGAATACAAAGAACTAATAGAAGATTGTTTTCAGAGGGAGATGTCTTGACGTAACTCTATTTATTAAGGTACAACAGCAAATCTGGTATGTTCGCAAATGAATGGGCAACAATGCATACCCATAGGCTATTGGTCTTTGCAAAGATGAGTGCAAAAACCAGCCCCATCAGTGCTGCACCGATTGCCAAAATGAGTCCGCCCGCCGAGACATGCATAATACCGAAGAGCAGCGAACTGATAATGATGGCTGATTTGCTCCCCACGGCATTCTCTATGCGAGTATATACGATGCCACGCATTACTATCTCTTCGACCACAGGAGCAGCCACAAGGAGATTCAGTAATATAAGGAAGAGTCCGAGACCTGGGGCTATTCCTGAATAGTAATTGGCAGAACAGAATATTGGGTTTGTTTCTTCGGGCGAGATGTAATTCGCAAGCAGCGAGTAAATCACGGAGTATGCTACGGCTGCAGTAACGGAGATGATAAGAGCCTTTGATGTGAAAGGCAATAGCTTCCATTCGATTTTAACACTTTTTCCACGTCTTTTAAAAATCAGATAGAATATGACGACCACGCTTACAATCGCCAACAAGATTGTCGTCAACAGGTTGTTGTTGGCAAATGACCCAAAATCCGTCTCTTTTCTTGTGCCGCCGATATAAGATATGCCCATGATGACGAAAGTGTAAAGCGTTTGGAATACCATCATTAAACATGCGTACAGCAAGAAATAGCCGATGCCAGCAAAGATTCCTTTTAATTGTTTTTTATCCATCTGTAAAAGTCCTATTATCTTATTTCTTCCAATTTCCCTGTTTCTGAATCAATGATAAAGCCTCTGACCACAATATCCTTCGGCACCAGCGGATGGGTCTTGATGGTCTCAACGGTCTTACGAACAGAGTTAGGAGTGTCCCTGAATCCCTCCAGCCATTGGTAGAGGTCGATGCTACACTTACGGATGGTATCGAGCGTCTCATCCGTCACGCCACGGGCAATCATCTCATGGTGGAAGTGGTCATAGCTCATGTGGCAGGCTCCGCAATGCGAGTGGGCCACCACCATAATCTCCTGCACGCCCAGCTCGTAAATGGCTACAATCAGGCTACGCATGGCTGAGTCGAAAGCCGAAATAACCAGACCTCCTGCGTTCTTGATAATCTTAGCGTCACCGTTCTTTCATACAAGACAGTACCGCCAGTTTCTTGTCGGGATACTTGTCGGTCAGATACTTCTCGTAGCCTTTTTGCTCTACGAAACTCTTATTGAAGTCAATAATTTGGTCTATCATACTCATAATACCTAAATACACTTAAAACTGATGGCAAATTTACACAAAATCCGAGAAAATTCGCTATTATCGGGAACTCCTTGAATAAGGGGTATTCACATAGGGAGCCTTCTCGATTATCCAGCCTGTTTTCTCCATCTTGTCAGGAAGCCAGCATGATTAAAATGACTTTTTTTCATAATTTTCTAGTCTTGATTCTTAAACTATGTTGCAAATTTACTAGTTTTCACTGAATTATGACTATCTTTGTGCCAAGTTTTAACAAAAGTTGAGACCCGTTGATGATATTGAGATGAGAATGACAGTAATTGAATGATATGGTACAACGATTATTACATTTCCTAGATGCTTCGCTAGTGAATTTCCTGGCAGTAAGGAATATCGCCAGCGAACTGGAACAGGCTGGTTATCGACGCTTTGACCCGCGTGAGGCTCTCGGCGAGGTGAAAGCAGGTGACAAACTCTATGTGACGAAGAACGATTCTTCTGTCTATGCCTTCCACATCGGACACAAGCCGATGGCCGAAGCTGGCTTCAGGATGATTTGTGCCCACTGCGACTCACCCACGTTCCGTATCAAACCCAATGCCGAAATGCTGTGCGAGGGTGGTATCGTGAAATTGAATACAGAGGTGTATGGAGGGCCTATCATGTCAACATGGTTCGACCGTCCGCTGACGATAGCAGGACGAGTGATAGTGCGTGGTGATGATGTGCTCAACCCAAAGACGCTGCTGCTTCATGTCAAACGTCCTCTACTCCAGATCTGCAATCTGGCTATTCACTTCAATCGTCAGGTGAACGATGGTGTGAAACTAAGCAAGCAGAAGGATATGCTGCCGATACTGGGCATCGTAACTAGTGAACTCGAAAAGGGCAATCTGCTGATGAACGTCATCTGCACGGAGTTGGGAATCAGTCAGGAAGTTATTCTCGACTTCGACCTCTATCTGGCTGATGCCACACCTGCATGTAGCTTCGGCGTTCATAACGAGTTTATTTCTTCAGGACGCTTGGACGACCTCTCGATGTGTTTTGCAGGCTTGGAGGCGATGATCGCCACAGAGACCGTTGATGCAACGAAGGTTCTGGCCATCTTCGACAACGAAGAAACGGGTTCGCAAACCAAACAGGGAGCGGGCAGCCCGTTCCTCTCGATGATGCTGAAACGGATAGCCTTAGCTCAGAGTGGAAGCGAGGAAGCATTTTATCAAGCCGTAGAACGGGCGTTTATGATTTCTGCCGACAATGCCCATGCCTGGCATCCTAACTATAGCGAGAAGTACGACCCCACGAACCACCCCGTTCTGGGAGGCGGGCCTGTCATCAAGTTCAATGCCGCGCAGAAATATGCTAGCGATGCCGTATCGGCTGCTGTCTTTGCCGAAATATGCCGCGAGGCCGGAGTTCCCTGCCAGCGTTTCGTCAATCATTCTGACGTGGCTGGAGGCAGCACATTAGGAAACATCCTCGCTTCGTCGATTCCGCTGCGAGGTGTCGATATGGGCAATGCCATACTCGCCATGCATAGTTGCAGGGAAACTGGCAGCACAGCCGACCACATCTATACCGTCAAGGCTTTCACGCAATTCTTCAAATAATAGATTTATGAAAATGACGAACGTGAATAGTATGAGAAAGACGTTAATCCTGTTACTGCTGGTCTTTCTATTTGCTCTGACAATGAATGCTCAGACAACATTGAAGAAAGTCTATAATGAAGATGTCAATCCCATCGAGCAGATAGATCAGGCTGTTTTGAAAGCCAAGTCTGAAGGAAAGTTTGTCATCTGTCAAGTGGGTGGCAACTGGTGTCCCTGGTGTTTACGCTTTGCTGACTTCATCTCGAACGACACTACAGTCAGCAAGGTCATTAACGAGAACTTCGTCTATATCCATGTGAACTATAATCCACGTAAGTCTCAGGGAACAGAAAAACTTGAGCAAGGCAAGCTACTGATGAAACGTCTGAATAATGTTGGACGCTTTGGCTATCCGGTATTTGTGGTTCTTGATGAGAATGGCAATGTGATTCATATTCAGGATTCATCTTTCTTGGAAGAGGGACAGGGCTACGATCAGAAGAAAGTGCTGCGCTTTTTTAAGAACTGGACTCCAAAAGCCGTGAAGCAATGATATATTATGATTTAAGGAGTTATGAAGGTACTATTGATTAATGGAAGCCCTAGAGAGAATGGCAATACGTTCACTGCTCTCAGTGAGTTGGCTAGGACATTGAACGAAGAGGGTTTTGAGACAGAGATTATCAGCATTGGCAAGCAGGCTGTGCAAGGTTGTATCGCCTGTGGTATGTGTGGCAGGAACGGTGCAAGATGTACCTTCCGGGATGACTTATATTATAAGGTGTGGAGAGCCGTGAAGGATGGCATCGACGGACTCGTCATCGGTTCTCCGGTTTATTATGGCGGTCCTAATGGTTCATTATGCGCTTTGCTCGACCGTGTATTCTATTCTTTGGGAAATGAACTGAAGTTCAAACCGGGTGCTAGCGTTGTTGTCTGTCGCAGGGGTGGGGCATCTGCTGCCTTTGACCGTCTGAACAAATACTTCACGATTTTGAATATGCCAGTCGTCAGCTCTCAGTATTGGAACATAGTTTATGGACAGACCCCAGGACAGGCAGCACTGGATGAAGAGGGAATGCAGACCATGCGAACGCTTGGTCACAATATGGCATGGATGATTCGCAAACTCAATGTCAGTGAGGACGGACATCCAGAGTTGGAGAGTCCGCTACGAACTAATTTCATCAGATAAATACTATGTGGAATTTCAAAGATAAAGTATTTGTTGCTACAGGTGGTGCTTCACAAAACATATTAAATATCGTTGTATTGCAATTCAAACAGACAAAGCCTTTGTCGGACAGGCCTTCGTACACTTCTGACAGAGGATGCATTCTGTTGCATTCTTGCGACTGCGAGCGTTTTTGTTCACCTCAACCTCCATCGGGCAGACCTTCAGACATTTCCCACAACTGATGCACTTGTCCTCATCGCACTTGATGCGAATCAGGGAGTAATAACTCATGGGCTTCATAAACACCGTTATCGGGCAGATGTACTTGCAGAAGGCGCGATTGTCCTTCAGCAGGATGGCGAGGGTGATTCCGACTGCATAATAAAAGAGGTTGCCTGCGACGAAGAGCATGAACATGGTGTAGGCATTGGCCTTTCCAAGCCAGAACAAAAGCAGGACGATGGCCAATGAAAGGCCGAACATGATGTATCGGATGAATCCCCAATTTTTCCTTGGTGTCCGATGTTGTTTGTAAGGCAGTAGGTCGAGGATCATAGCCGTCCAGCAAGCATATCCGCACCATCCTCTTCCGAATAATAGCGGGCCGAAAATCTTGGCAATGGCATAGTGGAGCGTACCTGCTCCCCATACTCCACAAAGCAGATAAAACCATAGCCCCTCGATCTGCATGTTCTCACGGCATATCAGGCCGAGGAATACTAGCATATAAGTACCTACGCCAAATTGAGTGAACTCCCTGGCGTACTTCCAACCCGCAGCGAACAGGATTCCCCCGAAGCCGATGCAGAACCCGATATACGAGAAGTTCAGCAGGAAGAACAAGTTGCCTGTTGCCTGCCACAGCCATACGGCAATGGCTTCGAACACCATCCAAAGAATGATGGAAGAGCGGTACTTTTTCATTATCAGATTACAACTGCAGTTCCACTTGTGGCTACCATGAGCATCGAGCCGTTGGCACCGATGGTCTCGTAGTCGATGTCGATGCCTACGATTGCGTTGGCTCCCATGGTCTGGGCACGTTGCATCATCTCCTGCATGGAGGTATCCTTGGCCTCAGCAAGCACTTTCTCGTAACTGCCAGCACGACCACCTACGATGTCGCGGATGCCTGCAAAAAAGTCTTTCACGAAGTTAGCACCAATAATGGTTTCACCTGTCACCACACCCTTGTACTCGCGGATGGTATGACCTTCAATCTGTGGGGTTGTTGAGAGTATCATAAACGTTTCTTTTTAAAAGTTTTTATCTGTTAGACGTAAGGGAAATGCTAAAAGTTGCAGATATGATAAACTTTCTTTGCCCAAGAATGCCTATAATTTTAGCAATTCTATTTTTTTCCCGTCGATACGAATGGCACCGCTCTCCTGAAGTTCGTTGAGGGCACGTTGCAGGGAATATTTCTGGATTCCGAAATGATCGGCCAGTTCCTGACGCGACATGGGAAGGGTGATTGTGCTTGATTTTTGATGGCGTTGCTGCTCTTTCAGGAAGAAAATAATCTTGTCGCGAACACTCGACAGGAGCATTCCGACCTTCTTGGTAAGTCCGGCGATCAGGTTCGAGAGGATAAACGTGAAATTCTTCGACAGACGGGCGTCAAGTTCAAGCAGCCGCTCAAAGTCTGCCGACAGAATTCGCAACACCTTCGTGTTAGTCGTCGCCTGTACCGTTACGGGGTATCTGCGGTCTTGTGCGAAAAGAAATGCCGGGGCGAACATGTTGCCTGCATGAAAGGTTGACATACGGATATAGCGGTCGGAAGCGCCTTCAAGATAAGCGACGACCTCACCATCTAATAAGATGTTTGCATGAAGACAATCCTCACCAGCAACAAAAAGAAAGTCGCCTTTGCATAAACGTGTCACACGATAACGGATGGTATGCATCAAATCCATAATCTCGTTATCGGTCAAACCTTTAAAAAGCGGGCATTTGCGAATGCCTTCAAGAGTCTCTATGTCCATAATACATGCAAAGATAGCGATAAATAACTAATAATCCTTAAAATTAACATACTTTTGTATGGCGAGGGCACATTTGTTACCAGATTCCATCCCCATTTATGAGTATATTTGCAAACTAAAAACCTATTGACATGAACGTTGGAGAGAAGAAAAAGATAGGATTGATTGTGATTGCGGGCGTCGTATGCGGCCTCGGCGGATTATTTATGTATCTGCTTAGGGCGCATACTTATTTTATCGGCGATAACCCGTCGGCCTGCGTCAACTGCCACATCATGACACCTTACTACGCTACATGGAGCCACTCATCGCACGGACGTATCGATAATCAGAAGAATGGTGCTACCTGCAATGATTGTCATGTGCCCCATCAGAACATGGCCGTTTATTATGGCTTCAAGGCGGTGGACGGCTTGAAGCATACGGCGTATTTCGTGGGACACATGGAGCATCAGGCCATCAAGGCCGAAACGCTGACGGGTCAGGTGGTGATGGACAATTGTATCCGCTGTCACGAGCAGTTGAATACAGAGTTTGTGAAGACGGGGCGTATGGGCTATATGATGCAGAAGGCTCAGGGCGGCAAAGTGTGCTGGGACTGTCATCGCAACGTACCCCACGGCGGCATGAACTCGCTGATGGCGACACCTGGAGCTGAAGGCGTGACACCGCTACCACCCTCTCCCGTACCCGATTGGCTACAGAGTTTAATTAAGGATTAAGAATTTAGAATTTTGAGATATGGCAAAGCAATTAAAACAATGGCAAGGTTGGATCCTGTTTGGAGGATCGATGGCAGCGGTCTTTATCTTGGGACTGCTGGTTTCGTCGCTGATGGAGCGCAGGGCCGAGGTGGCCAGTGTGTTTAACAACAAGCGTACCGTGTTTGAGGATGAAATCATCGCTCAGAATGAGAAGTTCAAGGCCGACTTTCCACGCGAATACGAGACTTGGGCGATGACGGAGGACACCTCGTTCAAGTCGAAGTACAACTCGTCGCAGGAGGTGGATGTGCTCGAGCAGCGTCCTGAGATGGTAGTGCTGTGGGCAGGTTATGCCTTCTCGCGCCACTACAACACCCCTCGCGGCCATAAGCACGCCCTGGAGGATATGCGCAAGATTCTGCGCACTGGCAATCCTGGCATAACGGTGAAGACTGCCGACGGGCGTGACTCTATCGCCGTCGATATGCAGCCCGCAACCTGTTGGACGTGTAAGGGTCCGGATGTGCCTCGCATGATGCGCGAACTGGGTAATGGTAAGGATCAGTTTGACCCTGCTAACTTCTATGCCAAGAAGTGGAGCGAACTGGGTGCTGAGCAGGTTAACACCATTGGTTGCTCAGACTGTCACGATGCACGCACGATGGATCTGCGCCCTGCCCGTCCTGCTCTCTACGAGGCTTTTGCCCGTCGCGGTCTGGATGTAAAGAATGCCACTCATCAGGAGAAGCGATCGCTGGTGTGCGCCCAGTGCCACGTGGAGTACTACTTTATTAAACCTAATGATGAGAAGAATCCCGGCAAGGCCAACTATCTCGTTTTCCCACACGACAAGGGCTTGACCTGCGAAGCCGCCGAGGAATACTATGACGAGATCGGCTTCTACGACTATATCCATCCGCTGTCGAAGACCAAGATTCTGAAGGCCCAGCATCCTGGTTGGGAGATGTCGCAGCACGGCATCCATGCCCAGCGCGGTGTGTCGTGTGCCGACTGCCACATGCCGTACAAGCAGGAGGGCGGCGTGAAGTTCTCTGACCACCAGATTCAGTCGCCTCTGGCTAAGATCGACCGCACCTGCCAGACCTGTCACCGCCAGGATGCCGAGGTGTTGCGCCAGAACGTCTATGATCGTCAGGAGAAGTGCAACGAGGTGCGCAACCGTGCCGAGCAGGAGCTGGCCCGTGCCCACTTCGAGGCCAAGTTCATCATCGACAAGGGTGCCACCGATGCCGAGATGTCGCCCATCCAGGCTCTGTTGCGCAAGAGTCAGTGGCGTTGGGACTATGCCATCGCCTCACATGGTGCAACCTTCCATGCACCACAGGAGGTGGTTCGCCTGCTCTCTCACTCCGTAGACTATGCTCAGCAAGCCCGCTTGCTCATTGCCCGCGTAGCTGCCAAGCACGGACATACCGATGCTATCCCCGTGCCCGATTATAGCACTAAGGCCAAGGCTCAGGCCGCCATCGGTCTCGACATGCAGAAGTTGAACGAGAACAAGCAGAAGTTCCTGCAGGAAATCGAGCCCAAGTGGATTGAGGAGGCGAAGAAGAACGGTAAGCTTATCGAGATTTGATGTGAACCAAACCAGTTGCATTGTTCTTGTCAGCAATGGCAGTTCAGGCTCAGATAACGCCCTAAAATGAAGAAAGATGTGGCTGACATCCATAAAATGTATGCTGAGGCCAAACAGGAATTGGAAAGTCTCGACAAGATGGAGCGTGATGGACTGCGTCCCAACAAGCCCCTGCGAGGTGGTCTATATGCCCCATATAGTGGCCCGCGCGACCCGAAAATACATATAAAATTTAAATCCCGAGGCGAAATGGTGTCGCTCTCGGGATTTTTTAGTGCCTCTGCCGCTCGGTGCCGCCGTGGCGCAGGGCATCAGCATCCGACGTTCAAAACGCGATGTTCACCTGTTGCAGGCGGTCATTCAGTGTGAAGGTCTTCAGGAACGTGTAGATGCCCCCCTTCTCTTCGCTATAGTAGCGTATCTGGGCCGACTCGTTGGCCTGCTTGCTGAACACCACCATGCGCCAGCCCTCGAACAACTCCGGATTGCGACCGCCGATGGCGCGGCACTCGTTGCCCACAAATACGGCCAGCATGTCATCGTCGCTCACGCTGAAGGGCAGTTCGTCGGGCAGCTTAATGTTCAGTTCGGTGCTATACGGATATTTGGTGCTCTCGTCGCCTATGTTCAGTTCCAACTGATAGGCCACTCCCATCAGATTGTTGGGCGTGAATGGGGGCACGGCATTCGTGACATTCATCGTGTGCAACTGTTCGCAGTAGAATCGCAGCTCCATCGGCAGGTCTACTTCATCGCTGCTCCCCTTGACGTGTAGCAGGTAAGCCACATTGCCATTGGCCATCTCGTTGCGGTAGCTCAGCGCCCTGCATTCGTCGCCTATGAACATTGCCATCACGTCGTTGTCGGTGGAATAAGCGCGATATTCCGGGCTAAGCGTCACCAGCAGATCCATGCTGCACTCGAAGTCTTCTGATATGGGCTCCTGCCAGTCGGGCATGGCTACGTTAGAGCTCCAGTCTATCGCCCACGTGGGCCTTGGGGATTTGACAAACGTGGAAGTGGGAGCGCCGTCATTGTCGCCATCCGATGAGCAGCCCCACACTGCCAACACGCATAAACTAAATACTAAATACCTTATCTTCATAATAGTCATTACTTAATTACCTGTTTCTTACCATTATAAATATATACGCCACTCTGTGTGGGTCGCTTCTGCAGTTTGATGCCCTGTACGGTGTACCAGCCGCGTTGTGGCAGCATGTCGCTGCGTACGAAGCTGATCTTCGTAGGCTCCTCGGGAGTACCGCTTACGGCATCCTTCTGGTAGGTCATCACCTCGCCAGTGGTGGCGATGATGTCGCCCTCGCGCTCGATGGCAAACGATAGCGGGGCCTTCTCATTGCCGGCGATGGTGAGGTAGAAGATGCCGTCGTGATCATCGGAGCTTACTACGCTTTCGCCACGGATTTCGGCACCGCTATAGGCTATCAGCTTGTCGCCCTCGTGCAGCTCTATGCCGTCGGCAGTGGCCGTCATCACCATGTTGCTCATGTAGTCGTCCCACATCTTCGGAGCCTGGTTGCTCTGCTCAAAGAATGTGGCGTTGGCCTCCAGGAATGGATATGTGAACTGCACTTCGCCTTCGCGTGTGCGATACAGCATATAGCCCTCGCCCGGCTTCAGATACTTTAGGTTGCCCTTCCATTCGCGCGAGCCGTTGGCACCTCTTGAGAACATGGCAAATGATGTCTTGCTCTTCAGCACGTCGCCGTCCTCGGCCTCGTCCAGATAGTCGGCCAGCGCTGTTGCTATCGGCAGGTTCACCATTGGTGTATAGCCGATGCTGTTCCAGCCGGTCTTCACATTGATGGTACGGTCGGCTTCGGTCTTCACAGCGCTACCCTCCAATTGTATCTGTATATAGTTGTTCACCTTCACACGGTAGCTGTAGCTCACCCTTAGTCGGTGGTCGCTCAGCTTCGAGCTGCCCTTGTTGGCTATCCACTCGCCGTTGTAATACAGCAGCGACAGGTTGTGGGTCTCGTCTGTCAGCTGGTCGTTCTCCTGCCATTCGAACTTGGCCAGCAACTTCTTGAGATCGCGGTATTCATTGTTCAGCACGTTCAGCGAGATCCAGTTCCAGCCAGGCCACAGGTCGATGGTCTGTACATACTGGTCGGTGGCCTTCAGCACGATAGGATGCTTGGTGGTGCCTTCGAATCCCTCCGACTTGAATTCGATGGTCTTTGACGGGGTCAGTATCATGACCTTGCCAGTTTCATAGTGCCACAGCTTGAATCGCAGTTCCTTCTTGGTGGTGATGCTGTCGCATACCGTCAGGTAGACCAGACTTTCGGATGATTCAGCGTCGTAGTTGACATTGCCCACTCCCATGCAGCGTCCGGCGTTGTCGAATACGCCAACAATGTCGCGCGAATCAGTCACGATGTCGTCGTCAATCTGTACGCGAGCCACAATGTTCATCGAGAACTGCTTCATGTTGTCGTTCACCTGCCATGCTGGCGAAGAGCCCTCGACGGTGATGTTCAGCGCCAGCGGCTCGAAGAGTCCGTTTTCATCCGCCAGGTAGATGATATCGTCGTATGTGCCTACGTTGATGTCCTTGCCGATACTGAACGTCAATACCTGCTCACTCTTCGGCTCGATGACATTCGTCGTGTTATTCACGTTGAGCCACTTAGGTATGTTGGTCACGGTGTAGGTGTGCGAGGCTCCGCTGTCGTTGATAATGTTGACGTCATACGAGATGTCATCATCGATTCCCGACAGTATCGTAGCCTTGAATGTCTTCTGTGCCCAGCGCAGCGGGTTGCGGTCAACGAATACAGCCATTGTAGCCGGCGATGCCGTGTAGTTGCCGTTCAAGTCGGGTATGTCGTTTACGGTGACATACACCGTGCGCTTGTTGATACGGCTGTCCAGCTCGTCGATATTCACCAGCAGCTGGTTGTCGCGTCCCACATAGCTGAAGTTCAGGTTGCGCAACTCCTCGTAGGCCTGCATCGGAGCACCGTTGTTGTGGTCTACGCGGTCCATGATATACTGGATGGCGTCTACGAATACGCTGTCGTGCTCCTCAGTCTGTTTGCCATCTTTGTTGTAGGTAGCCTTCTTGTTCAGCACGTATGGCTTCAGGACGATGTCGCCGTTCTTCTGGCGCTCCTGCCGGTCAAATTCCACATAGGTGATGAGTCCCTTCTCAGCTCCTCCTATTGCCTTGGCAGTATAGCGTTTGATGAGCGATACGGGCAGTGCCTGCTCAAATACGGCAATGCCGTCGAAATGTCCTGTCAGAGGATTCTGCTGGTGCACCACGTCGTTGTTGTCTCCCTTTTCCTGCCACACCATGTTTCCTAAGTAGAACTGGCCCAGCATACCGCCGAGCGAATCGGTAGCGAACTGCGCCTTCATGTCATTGTCTACATAGATGCTGGCCACTTGATGTGCGCGGTTCACTGTCATAGCGTAGTGATGCCACTCGTCGTCGTTGAGTTCGTCGCCCAGTGCATATTCCTTACCATTCGAACGGTATAACAGCTTATTGCTTTCGAAGCCGATGAAGAACTTGTTTTCAGCCTCTACATCGGTCTTGTTTCCAGAGCCGTTGCAGAGCAGAGTGCCACTCTGTTCCTTGGTCTTGAACCAGAACATCAGCGTGTAGTCCTGCTCGCTGCTACGCTGGAAGAACTGTTCTCTCAGGCGCAGGCCCTTCACCTCGCGCTGCTCGTTACCGTCTAGTTTCAGAGACATGCCTCTGGGTTGTGCCCAGTTGGCACCATGTAGCATCAGGTGTGCACCCTGTGCCTGGTCGGTAGCATAATTGCCTTTACCCTCGTTCATCGGGTAATAGTCGGTAAGTCCCATCTCATAGCCTGTCAGCAACTGATTGCCATAAGTGTTCAGCAGATTGATGTCCATCACACGGTTCCAGACACGGCCCTGCAACATGCGTCCCTTGAAGAACTTGCGCTTACTGATGTCGGTCTGCTGCGTAGATCCGAAGACTAGAGGTCCGTAGCCGCTATAGGTCACACTGTCCATCTGGGCATCCAGGTTCTTGCTGAATAGCGAGAGTTGTTTATGTTCGTTGTCGAGGACCAGTGCCACACGCTGGAAGCCAGAGTTGCTGATGATGGAGTCGGTCTCCAGCACCACATTGTCTACCACTGCCTTCAGTGTCTTTCTCTTTGTCAGCCACAGCTGCAACTGCTTGCCGTCTCGTCCGTGCGAGAATATTGGCATATCTTCGTTGACGTCGTCGGGCTTGATCATCACCTCGATGGTAACACTCTTGTTGGCGAAGTTACGACGTGCCTCGCTTTGGGCATATCCTTTACCATCAAACTGCAGTGCCGGTGCTTCCTGTATGCTGTTCTCATTGGTCTCGCCCTTCACTTCAAAGTTGGTGGTGGCTTGCAGATAGTTGTACTCGATGTTTTCTGAGAAGTTGAATATGATGTTGTCGCCAGCTCCCAGTATGCCGTCCTTCGGCTCTGGTGTGCCGAAGAGTTGCGGGCGTCGGGTATCCTTCACACCGCTGAGCACCTTCGACGAGTTGGTTAGGAATCCGTTGCCGTTCCTGCAGAACAGCACTGCCCTCAGGTCGTATGCCTTTTCCATCACCGTGCCCTCTCCAAAGAATCGGGTGATGATGTTGCCGTTCTCAGGTATCATCTCCTTAGTACCACTGGCGGCAGCATAGATTGTCGAATCGTTATAGTAGCCGCATAGGTTGGTCCAGTAGTCATCGCCACGCGTACTTTCCTTATACTGGAACTCGATGTGGTCGAAGTTCTTCTGGTTCTTGTTGAAGCCACTGATTACCACAGGCATATACCATCCCTTGCCAGTTTCGTATGGTGCGTCACAGTTCATAATCCACTTGTCACCGGGTGTCGAGATGGCCACTCCGCCTGCCGTCTGTAGATAGTGCACATCAAACTCCACCTTCTGATAGGTATTGACATCCTTCACCGACATGAGTTTCAGCTTCAGCTTCTCGTAGTCGAAATCCTCGCTGGCATATACCTCAAGCGTCTTCTCCGTAACCTGTCCCGGGCGCACCTCCATCGTTCTGGCGTTACCGCTCAGCGGCATACCGTCGATCATCATCTTGGCACCCTTCGGGTTAGATGTTTCTACCATATAGAGGTCGAAGTACGCATATGCTGCTTCGGGCATCTCACTCTCATTAGTCAGATAGAGCTTGAAGCGGGCAGGCTCGTCGAATGGCACGCCGCTGATGCTCTGCTTGTCCATCTTGATGATGGGGTTCTCGATTTTCTTGGTACGCTCGTCGAGCAGCGTCCCAGGGTTGTAGTACTTAGTCTTGCGCTCACCCTCGTATGGACGGCAGGTAGCACCGCCACGTGTACGATAGACGAAGCCTTTATACGACTTGAGATCACTCTGATTGGTGGTAAGCGTTTGCAGATGTTTGTAGAGAGTCTCCACCTTGTCCTTGGTTTCAGTGGTCAGGTCGTTGAAATTGCTGTTGACAAAGACATCGTATACACCATTCTTGTCTGCTGCCACATTGGCTGTTTTGGTGCTAATCCTGTAGACGTCTACTGCCAGATGACTCTTCTTGTCCATGCTGATGGTGAAGCTTTCCTTCCTGTCAAGCGTCTTGGTCATACCATTGGTACGGTCGGTATTGAATTCCAGCACAGGTACAATCTTGAACTGGGTGTTCAAGAATCCCCATGTAGTTTCAAAGACAAATCCAGATTTGTTATCAGCATCATCAGGACCAGCGGGTTTTGTTTTAACCTTTGTTCCGCCTTTGTCAAACAGCTTTCCTATCGATTTTGAAATAAGTGTTGCCAAATTGCCGAGCAGCTTGATGTCTGAACTGCCTTCCCATGGGAACTTGAATTCTTCGCTGATGCTGATCTCGCTCTTGAAACTCTCGCTGTAGCTTAAGCCTGAACCGCCGTCGATGTCGAAGTTCTTCACCAGATCGGTGGCAGCCAGCTTTTCGCTTTCGTTCTGTGCTATCAGTCTCATCCACTCCATCATGCTTTCGCAGAACACCTTGATGCTGTCTACCTTTTCGTCCTTACTGTCGTCAGGCAGTACTACCAGGTAGCTCTTGGCATTTCTATTCCTGTTGGCTGTTGAGTTATAGATATAGTCGCCTGTACCGTCGCCGTTAGTGGTATTCATTAGGGCGAACCCATTGTCGTCAGGTTGCAGCAGCGACAGATATACGGGTTCTCCCGTCTGCTTGGCTTTCTGGCGAGCCTGTTCTTCTGTACCAAAGAATAGCAGCGAAGCACACTGGTCGGCCAAAGCCGGCAAGAGTTGGTCGGTGATATATTTCTGCGAGTGCATGAAGGTTGACACTTTCTGAGGTCCGTAGCTTAGCACCTCGTCGCGCACCAAGTGCAGCGTGTCTCCGTCCTTACTGCGTCCGGTGGCTATCTCCACCAGTCTTCCGGCAGCCATCTGTCCTTTCAGCGTATTGAACATATCGTGTGGTAGTGCACGGATGGCTATAGCTGGTTTCATCGTGATATTGGTCACAGTGCCTATATACACATCCGCATCGGCTCCTACCATGGTGTTTTCCGAACTGGTTGAGATGTCTGCCGTAGTAGTCATGGTGTACGACCATGCTTTCTTGCCCTTGCCAGAAACTACCAGAGCGATGTCTAATGGATAGCCGGTATCAGCCCCTTGCACAAAGCCCGTCAAAGCAGCACTTCCTACTCCTATACTTACACCAGTGAACATCATCTGCTTGGCACCGAATGACATCGAGATATTTACGCCGCCCTTAACCGACCAGTCGAGATTGTAGGTGTATTTCAGGGTTGTACCCTTGCTCAGCTTGGCCGATGAGCCACCTCCTGGCGGGTCGCGCAGCACGTCTATGAGCTGTGGTTTTGAGAAACTCAGCACATCCTTGGCTCCTGCTATGTTATACAGATTAAGAATGTATGCCTGCAGTGGCTTGGCCTCGTAGTAGGTGCCGTCCATCAGCAGCGTCATGGTAACGGTGCGCAGGGCGTCCTTTCCTGTCAGCATGTAAGGAATTTGCTTGGCCTTCAGGTCGTAGAGCGCTTCGCCTACACTGTCTAACTTTATCACATCGCGGTGAGTGGAACTCATCATGCCGTTGTGGATGGTGACTTCGCCTCCCGACAGACGAACGATGTCGACGGTATCGTTCTTGATGTCGTTGTTATAGTAGTACTTTTCTATTGCCGATATCTTGATAGGATAAGAGCGTTCGATGTCGAATACGGGGTGTCCGAAGGAGTAGACTGTCTCTAGCGAGTCGGCCTTGTCGGCGGGCCAGTCTTTCTTTCTCACTCCGTATGCCAGTGGTACTGTTACATTCTCGCCTTTCAGGTTGCTGGCGTTGTAGTAACGGTCGCCAAAGTATTCGAAATTGTCGTATACCATCTGTTTGTAGTCGATGAGAACAGGTGTATGGTATATTCGGCTGTACTGTGCATAGTATTCCGCATCCACCTGAGTGACATCGTCGCCATTGGCGTTTTTCCATACACCTTCATAGTGGTCATTGTGCACATGGATAGAGTCGCTCAGATCGATAACATCGCCCGTCTTGCCGTCCTGGAACAGAGTGGCATAGCCCTGGGCGGTAATCTGCTGTATCTTCCACTTCACAGGTGGCAGCCACACCTCATACTCGCCGGTATGCACGTCGGGCTTCACCACCATGCGGTTCAGCGTAGTATGCACGCTGGTCATGTATCGGTGCTTATTGTCGTGAGCCTTATGCTCAAACTCCTCGTCGCGTTCCTTTTTCTTAGTGTCCTGTATGTCCCATACCAGTCGCGATGAATTGTCGCCCTCCAGGGTGAACACCATCTGCAGGTTGTTGCCCAAGTTGTTTTTCGACAACGAGTTGCCCAGAGGAATAGCTCCCTGGTCCTTACCGCCTGCCACACGTCCGATAAGTTTTACACGTGTGTTGTCATAGAAGTAGATGCCGGCCTTGTCTGTTGTGAAGTTATACTCCACTTTGGTAGTATCGTCTTCTTCGTGGTAGTAGCCGTTCTGATAGAATTTATGCCCGTCTTTTACGGCCTGTATGCTATGCTTCGTATCCGGCAACATGCGGAATGAGAATTTTCCCTCAAAGTCGCTCACCACCTTGCCTGCCGAGTTGTGCACCTCATGTCCGTCGACGATGAACGATACGCCCTGCACAGGGATGCTCGTGCCGTTATACTGTACGAATCCAGAGAACTTGACGCTCTTGTCAAAAACGAACACCACGTTGGCGACAGTGTTATCTCCTGGTTTGACGCCGAATGTCACAGGCGTTGCGCCCTTGCTGTATCCGTTGATACCAGGCATAACCGAATAGGTAGTCTCTGTACTGTTGAAATAAGGCAGTCCACTCTTCACGAAATATCCGCTCTCGTCGGTATATACCGTCTCGCTGATGCCATGGGCTGTCAAGGTGATGTTGATGGGCTGTCCTGGTATGCCTGTACCGTCGTCAAATCGTAGGTAGCCCGATACCTTGGCTGTTTGCTGGCAGTGTCCTTCCTTCCAGGGGGTATGTGTAAACGATGTACCCTCGCAATTGGTGGCAGCCAGCACCTTATATACATAATAATGTACGGGCGATGTAGTTCTGTCTTCATACTGCATATCCACTAGCTGTGTGGCTATGCAAACAGAGTCTTTCGTCAAAGTGTCTCTGCGCCACACCTCGTAATAGTCCACTGGGTTGTCGTCCACGTTTTTCCATGTCAGCACCACCGAGCTCTGTCGGGTCTCAATCTTAAGCGATGTCGGGTCTATCTTACCTATATTCTCATAGTAGAACTTACCGCTTGGCAGGGTAACTGCCACCTCACTGCCCGACACAAGTGGTGAGAACTCCTTCTGCTCCATCTTGGGCATACCATTCTCCCAGCACCAGTTGTCGGGGGCTGTATTGCTCTGCTCGCCTTGTACATCACCCAAGGCCTCCTTGTAATAGGAGCCTTCAATGATGTTCCACCAATGATTGCCGTCATTACTGAACATGAAAGTGGCATTGCCTCTGCTCTCATCTTCGTGATTACCATTATAGTAGCTGTTGCTGATCATGGCAAAGTTGCCTTCCTCTCGCCAGCCCACCATACTGGTCCAACTACCTCCACCCTCGAATTTTCCTGCAAACTGGCTGTTGCTGATGCGAAGCGAGGCCGACTTGTCTTTGTCGGTCGAACCCACAAGGCCTACCATTCCGCCTGTTCGGGAATTTTCGGTCCAAATGCTGTTTACTGGTTGAATGGTCATTTCTGAGTAACAGTTCTCAATAAACATATTGCCAGTATGGAGATACGCCACGAGACTTGCCGCATATCTGCAGTTATGATATAACTTACCCTTAGTTTTCAGGTAGGTCAGCACCGCTCCGTCGGTAGCATGCTGTACGATGCCGCGCCACGAGCCTGCCCAAGTGTTATTATAGGTCAGCGTATAGCCGTTACCATTGAAGTTATGGGCAAACGGATGCTCTCCTGTACCCAGCATACTCGAATTGGTAGGGCTGGTTACATTGGCCATCAGTATGGCATTCTGACGGGATGTTAGGGTGTTGGCATTGTAGCTGTCCCTATATGCCGCATAGTCATTGTCGTTCCTGATCAGTGTGAATATTTGTCCCTTACCCTTGCCTATGGGCGACATGCTGCCGTCAACGATGAGCCTCATCTGATACGTAACGCACGAGCGGGTGAGTTGCACCTCCATTTGTCGGTCTTCCATCTGCTTCTCCGTCAGCTTCGTCACAATACTGTCGACCATAGTGCCGTCGCGCCTGAAGCTCATCACCTCCAGTTTCATGGCCGCACGGTTGTCCCATACATAGTTGTGGCTGTTGTCCGAAGGTCTGTAGTTCCACTTCACCTTCACCTGTCGTTCCGTCTCGTTGCTCCACTCGGCCTTGGCCTCCGTAGGCTCCAGTAGCAGCAATGTAGCCATCTGCGGCTGCACGTATGCCACCGTAGGATTCTTGGCCATGCCCCATAGTGGCTGGGTAGCGGCGCGATACACACGGTAGCGCACCAGCGGAATGCCCGTAACGCTGTCTATCAGTTCTGCTGACAGGGCATCGATGAGTGTTGAGTCTTTATATTCATAGATAGAGTCTTGGCTGTCGAACACTACCGACCCTACATCTTCATAGTCGTCTATATTGCCTGTCAGTGTGCGCTGTATCATGAACGCGTCGCCGTCAATGAGGTCGTTTATCTTCATATCCTTCGTGGTCCACTTCAGCATCACAGCTCCCGCGTCTGTTATCGCTGGCTGTTCGCTGCCCTCCGCCTTAGGCACAAACGACATGATTTCAGCCTTCAGCATGCGTGGGTTGTGAATCTGGGCATCGCCCTTGCCGTTGGCATACAGCACCTTGGAGGTACCTCCCATTAGAAACTTTATCGTCAGTCCCAAGTTGCGATGCGCCTCAGTAGCGGGCAGTTTCAGATAGCCTGAATAGCTGTTCTGGGGCAGTGTGGTACGTCCCAGGTTTTTCTTGTTGCCATATTCATCAGTATAACTCGCCTCTATCCATTTCACCACGTTGTCGCACGAGAATGGTATCTTCACCGTTCCCTCGTCGCCTTCCTCCACGCCAGGAATGATGTCGTAGAACTCAACGTTGGGCTTAGGATCATAAACCGCCATCTTTGGTACTGCTCTGTTGTTGGCATTCTGCCAGTCGTCGCTACCCAGTTGTGCTACCAACTGGTCGACAGTTTTCGAACCCACCACATTGCCTTTCATTTCAGACCAGTTGTGGTAGCTCCAGTTGCTTTTATTCGCACTGCTATTGCCGTATGCTGTACCACCACTGTTGGCGTTGTATGAGAAGCCTGTACGGCTGAATCCACTGTAGGTGGCATTCTCCAGTGTGTTGGTTATCACGTTACTTGTGCCACCGTCTTCCCATCCAATGATGGAGCCTGCAATACGGGTACCACTAGTCAGCGAAGATGCTATTTTCCCGTCGAACAGACAGTTGTCGATGTTGTGTGTTCCCTTGCCTCCATGACCAATGAATCCACCGGCATGGGTGCTGCTAGTGTTGACAGTGGCCGACACCCAGCAGTTGTTGATGTAGTCGGTACCTGCCGACGAGCCCACCAGCCCTGACGAATGAATGCCACCTGTGGCATAGCCAGTCACATGCAGATTCTTTATGGTGTAGTCCTTGGCTTTCATGAACGGGGCCGCATACGCTGTATTGTCAGTCAATATTTCGAGTTTCAGCGTATGGCCGTTGCCATTGAATATGCCGCGATAGGGCGAGCCGTCGTAGCTTCCCACACTATTGGCTATGGTGAAGTCGGCATCCATAATGGCATTCACGTCCTCCTTACCTTTCGCCTTCCTCACCATTTCAATGAATCGAGTCCAGTCGTCATTGTTGCGCAGCACATGATACGTCACTCCGTCGATGAGTACAGTATCGTCTTCGTCATTGCTGTTGGCGCCCCATGCCCTTTGCGGCAACAAGCACATTATGAGCATCAGCAGCACAGCTGTCGCCCACATCTTTTCGTCATGTCTTAAATGTATCATAGTAGTAATAATAATTTTGGGTTAGATTTGGTTGCAAATATACGAAAGTTTTTTTATTCTAGTACTTTTTTTGCTTATTTTTTTACCAGCTGTTCTAGCAGTAGCGCATGTCTGATGGACGAGTTCGAAAAATTTTTTATTAAATTGTCTTCCACTTCCACCAAACCATGCTCAAAGCCGCATTGCTACAGGGGTTTCCAGAGGTGGAAGTGCCTTATTTTACTTCCACCTCACTTCCACCAATTTTAAAATTCTCTAGAGAATTATGTGACTCGCTAGGCAATTGCTAGTCAAAACATAACGGCTCGTGTGATAATTTTCTGGAAAATTTCGTTGCAACCTAGTGTTTCAATCATTCCGATAGGGCTATTTTGTTGCATTCTCCTAGGCAGTCAATGCTTAAAAGTAAGGTCTTTAGTATGAAGAAATTGCATCTTCGAGAACAAAACAACTTGTTTTGCTTCCGAAGATGCTATCTTTTAGATGGCAAGAAATATGTTCTTTGACAACAAAACAAGTTGTTTTGTATGAAAAGGTGGAAGAGAGGTGGAAGTGAAATAAGGCACTTCCACCTCGTTCTGGCAATTTCTAGGACTGGTATAGTTATGTATTAACGGCTTAATTGTTAAATAGTTATAATACTTTGCAAAAACTTGGTACTTTGTTATACAAGGTACTGGATTTTTGCTTATCTTTGCCGCAGATTTCTTTAAAACGACAAAGATATGAACATTGAAAATGCAAAGTCACAGATGCGTAAGGGTATGCTTGAGTACTGCGTATTGCTGCTACTAGAGCATCGTCCGTCGTATGCTAGTGACATTATCCAACAACTAAAGAATGCGGAGCTGCTAGTGGTAGAGGGGACGCTCTATCCGCTACTAACCCGACTGAAGAACGACGGACTGCTGCAATACGAGTGGCAGGAGTCTACTCAGGGGCCTCCTCGTAAGTACTATGCCCTTAGCAAAGAGGGCGTAAAATTCCTCGAAGGTCTGGATACGGCCTGGATGGAACTCTCTAACACCATTAATTATCTTAAGAACGTAACACCTAAATTATTAGAATCAAAATGAAAAAGAATATTACCATCAATCTTTGTGGGCGTCTGTTTCAGATAGATGAAGATGCTTACGAACTATTACAACAGTATATCAACTCACTCCGTTCATCGTTTGGCAAGCAGGAGGGAGGCGATGAAATAGTAGATGACATCGAGGCCCGTATAGCAGAACTGTTTGATGAGTTGCGTCAACAGGGTATCGAGGCTATTACTATCGAACATGTAAAGGATATCATTACGCGTATCGGTAAACCTGAAGAACTTACTGGTGAGGAAGCCCAGAAGACAGAAAGTAAGGGCAGTAATTGGGAAGAACAGGCTCGCTCTGCTGGACAGAAGATATATGAAAACGTGCGCGAGCGTACTGCAGGCAAAAAGCTGTATCGCAATCCTAAGGACAAGATGCTGGCTGGTGTGCTTTCTGGAATAGCTGTGTATACCAATACAGATCCTATCATCTGGCGACTGCTTATCGTACTGTTCACTATGTGTTATGGTGTAGGACTCTTTATTTATATCGTTCTGGCTCTTGTGATACCTGAGGCCAAGACGCCTGAACAGCTGTTGCAGATGGAAGGTAAGGACGTTACTCCGCAAAACCTCGCCGATGTGGTGGTTGAGAGCGAGAAACAGCCTGTTCAGCGTCGTAGTCTGATAGGTTTGCTTGTGTCATTTCTGCTAAAGATTGTAATCGGCTTTGTAGTGATCATCTCTATCATTATCTGCTTCGCCCTGTTCATCGGCTTCTTGTTAGCGCTGATTGCAACAGTCTGTGGTTTGGTATTACCGCTAAATAGTACAATCCCGTTCAGTCTCAGTTCGATGGGCTTGGCTGGGGCCTGGATACATAACCCTACGATTCTTGGCATCTTTGTGGTGGCATTTTTCCTGGTTTTGCTCATTCCTATCTATGGTATCAGCCACATGGTACTATCGCTTACAGGCAAGATTCGTCCAATGGGTGTCGCTCAGCGTATCATCTGGATTTTCCTATGGGTGGTTGCCATATGTACCGCAGTTCCATTAGGATTCACCATTGCTGAGTATCATAATGAGTATATCTATCAGACCGTAGTGCCAGATGTCACCACTACTTATCAAGGTATAGAGATGAGCCCTCAGGACAAGAATTTCCTGCGCAAGGGTGGTTGGAATCTGATTAAGGCAGAGAACTGTGATCATTATAGCTACAGAGGTTATTATAATGGTAATAACAATTTGCGCTTTATGGATGTACATAATGAGAATTGCGAGGAGGTGTTCCAGGCTGAGCGCAAGGAGGCTGTAGAACCAGGCGTATATCGACTGGGCTGTGCAGTCAGAACGGAGGGCCCCGGTCCATGTATTTATGTCAATGGCGATAGTGTTAAGTTGAAGTCAATGCCTGTTTATGAAAACCAAGATGGAAGACCCGATATGGGTTGGGTTGACGTAAGCATCGAGAATATCGTAGTTTCTGGCGATTCGATTGCATACGGTGTCTCTAGTGACGAGAGTTTTACAGGTAAGCCTTGCAGAGCCCAGTGGTTCTCGGCTACTGACTTTAAACTGACGCGTACAGGCGATCTTCCCAAAAAGAAGTAGACAATTATAATAAAAAAGAACGTTTCGCGTTATTATTAACGTGAAACGTTTCTTTTTAGTGACAATAGGGCTACTGATTGCAGCCACACGTGCTTGTGCGCAATACGATGCTTCCTTCGCCCATTATTGGGCGATGGAGACTTCTTTTAATCCTGCGGCAGTGGGTAAGGAGTCGAAGCTGAATGTGACAGGAGCGTACTCTCTGCAGTTGGCTGGGTTTGAAAATAATCCAAAGACGATGTATGTCGCAGCGGATATGCCATTTTATGCTGTGGGTTCGTATCATGGGGTGGGAGTGCAGTTACTGAATGATGAGATAGGACTGTTCTCGCACAAACGACTGAGTGTGCAGTATGCCTATCAGAAGCGATTGTTTGGTGGCAAACTGAGTTTAGGTGTGCAGGCAGGCATGCTAGGCGAGACGTTTGACGGTAGTAAGGTGGTGCTGGGTAACGATCCTGACGATCCGGTTTTTGCTAGTTCATCGGTTAATGGAACTGGTCTGGATTTATCGGCTGGAGTGTATTATCAGGCCCGTAACTGGTACGTTGGGCTATCAGCGTTGCATCTTAACTCGCCTGTGGTGGAGTTAGGCGAAACTAACGAACTGAGTATCGATCCTACATATTATTTTACTGCAGGATACAATATTCGACTAAATAATCCGTTTTTAAAGATACAGACATCTGTATTGGGGCGTACTGATGGAGTGGCTTGGCGTGCTGACGTGACTGGCCGACTGAAGTACGAACACGAAAAGAAGGTGATGTATGCAGGACTTACGTATAGCCCTACAAACTCTGTGACGGTGCTGATAGGTGGATACTTTCATGGCATACACCTTGGCTACAGTTACGAAGTATATACATCGGCTATCAATGTGGGAAACGGAAGTCATGAACTGTTCGTGGGATACCAGACAGAGTTGAACTTGTATAAGAAAGGCAGAAATCTGCATAAGAGCGTAAGATTACTATAGTAAATAAGGTATATATGAAGAAACTTATAGGACTATGCGCCGTGGCTGTAATACTGCTAAGCAGTTGTTTTGGCAGCAAGATGATGACATCCAGTGGCGGTGAGGTGACTGGTACTGGAGGAAAGGCTTTCACAGAGCCTACTCCATACGGAATGGTACTCGTGAAGCGAGGCCATCTGAAGATGGGTATAGAAAAGCAGGACTCGCTGTGGGGAAAGAAAACTCCTCTCAGGGATATCTCTGTTGATGGGTTCTGGATGGACGAGACTGAGGTGACTAACTCTAAGTATCGCCAGTTTGTAAACTATGTGCGCGACTCTATACTGCGCGAGCGCCTGTCGGAAATAGACGAGACATACAAGACTGTGAAGACTGATAAAGACGGCAACGAGATTTCGACAGTGCTGAACTGGAAGAAGTCGCTGCCACGCCGACCAAGTGAGGACGAGCAGGAGATAATCGACGGCCTGTATGTGACCAACCCAGTGACTGGCGAAAAGATGCTGGACTACCGTCAGCTGAACTATCGTTATGAGGTGTACGACTATACTGCTGCTGCTCTGCGTCGTAATCGCCTGAATCCACAGGAGCGCAACCTGAATACTGATATCACTGTCGATCCAGAGGAACAAGTGATGATATCAAAAGATACAGCCTATGTTGACGATGAGGGACGTATTGTTCGTGAGAGTATCAATCGCCCATTGTCGGGGCCTTGGGATTTCCTGAACACATATATCGTGAATATATTCCCTGATACTACCTGTTGGGTAAACGACTTTCCAAATGCAGACAACGAGATGTATATGAGATACTACTTCTCTAATCCTGCCTACAATGACTATCCAGTGGTGGGAGTGACATGGGAGCAGGCAAATGCTTATTGTGCCTGGCGCACAGAGTATCTGCTGAAGGGACTAGGCCCTGCCGCCAGATATGTGCAGCGATATCGCCTGCCGTCTGAGGCAGAGTGGGAGTATGCTGCCCGCGGCAAGGACCAGAACGAGTTCCCCTGGGACAACGATGCTGTTGCTAGTGGCAAGGGCTGTTTCTATGCTAACTTTAAGCCAGACAACGGCAACTATACCAAGGATGGTAACCTGATTACCAGTCGTGTGGGTATATATTCGGCCAACTCGAATGGCCTGTATGATATGGCAGGAAACGTGGCCGAGTGGACCAGTACCATCTATACAGAGGCAGGTGTGGAGGCTATGAACGATATCAATCCACAGCTGAAGTATAATGCAGCACAGGAGGATCCTTACCGACTTAAGCGTAAGAGCGTGAGAGGTGGCTCGTGGAAGGATCCTGAGTCGTATATCCGCTCTGCATGGCGTAGTGCTGAATATCAGAATCAGCCACGTTCGTATATCGGATTCCGCTGTGTTCGCAGTCTGGCAAATTCTACCAGCGAGCGCGCAAAGACTACAAAGGGAAAGAAAAAGTAAAGAGGTGAAACACTAAATACTGAGGAGTTATGACAATATACAGTAAATACAATATCGTGTACCGCTTGCAGAAGTGGATGGATAGTGTTCCTGGACAGACGTTTCTGAATTACGCCTATAGCTGGGGCGCATCAATCGTTATCTTGGGTACGCTGTTTAAACTTACCCATCTGAGTGGAGCTGACTTCTTCCTGTTCCTGGGTATGGGAACTGAGGTGTTTGTGTTCTTTATCTCAGCCTTCGATCGTCCATTCGACAAAACTACCGACGGAATGGATCTTGATACTCATTTAAAGACAGAAGATGAAGATGTTGAAGAGAGCAATGGTGGCAGTGCAACTGTGATTGGTGGCAATGGTGGCACTATCATTATCAATGGGAGTGGTGGCACTTATAATGGTCAGCCTGCTACGGCAGCACAGCCAGCAGCAACTGTTCCGCCAGTCACATCTGCTCCATCTGTAACACCAACTCCATCTGTAACACCAACTCCATCTGTAGTATCTGGTCAGCCTGTAGTCGCTGCTCCTGTAGCTGCATCTGCTAATCCTGAACTTGAGGCTGCAACATCAAGCTATGTTGAGGAGTTGAAGCATCTGACAGAAACCCTCTCGATGGTTTCAGCCCAGAACGAGAAGTTGGCGCACGACTCGGAAGAGATGGAGAACCTGAACCGTACGCTTACTGGTATATGCAAGGTTTACGAAATGCAGTTGAAGAGTGCTAGCTCGCAGATTGGTACTATCGACGATATTAACGAGCAGACGAAGAAGATGGCTGCACAGATACAGGAACTGAACAGTATCTATGCACGTATGATTGAAGCCTTGCAGGTTCGTGCCTCGGTAGCCCCATAATAAATAGTAAAATAGTATATTAAAAAATGGCAATAAAGAAAAGACCCGTTTCTCCACGCCAGAAGATGATCAATCTGATGTACGTCGTCTTGATGGCTATGTTGGCACTTAACGTTTCTAACGAGGTGCTCAACGGCTTCTCGATTGTGGAGGAAAGTCTGAATCGTACTACCAGCAACTCTTCTAAGGAGAACCTGGCTATATACGAGACCTTCGAACAACAGATGAAGGCCAATCCACAGAAGACCAAAGAGTGGTATGACAAAGCTCAGCAAGTGCGACACATGAGCGACTCGCTATACAACTTTGCGGCTAGTCTGAAGCAGGCTATCGTGGTAGAGGCTGATGGTAAGGACGGTGATGTGACCAACATACGCAACAAGGAAGACCAAGAACCAGCCAACTACGTGATGCTGTCGCCAACCAACGGACAGGGACAGAAACTATATGATGCTATTAACTCATTCCGCAATCGTATGCTTACTATGGTAACAGACGAGAAGCAGAAAAAGATAATAGCTAGCAACCTTACAACTGAAGTGCCAAAGCGCGCCATGGGTAAGAACTGGCAGGAGTATATGTTCGAATCGATGCCTGCTGCAGCTGCTGTTACATTGTTATCGAAACTACAGAGCGATGTACGCTATGCTGAAGGCGAAGTGCTGCACAGACTGGTACAGAATATCGACGTGAAGGATATACGTGTGAATCTGCTTGATGCATTCGTTATACCAAACTCAAAGACTATCGTGCGTGGCGACCGTTTCTCTGCCCGTATCGTGATGGCCGCTGTCGACACTACTCAGGTGCCTGACATCTTTATTGGCGGTCAGAAGGTAAATCTGCAGAATGGTCTGTACGAAACTGTTTGTGGAAAGACGGGCGACTTTACGCTGAAGGGATATATGGAGATGGTAAACGGCAATGGCGACCGTATCCGTCGTGAGTTTGCACAAGACTATACTGTAGTAGAACCAAGTGCTACAGTATCGGCCGACCTTATGAATATGCTTTATGCAGGTTATGCCAATCCTATCAGCATAAGTGTGCCAGGAGTGCCTCTAAACAAGATTCAAGCCTCGATGACCAATGGTTCTCTGCAGTCTGTAGGTCCGGGTAAGTATATCGCTAAACCATCCAAGATAGGTCAGGATGCTGTAATCACTGTTACATCTACCAATACAGGTCGTCCTCAGCAGATGGGACAATACACATTCCGTGTGCGCAAATTACCCGATCCAACACCTTATATATCTATGACTGACGAGCATGGCAATCCTACCCGTTATAAAGGTGGTGATTTGCCCAAGACCCAACTTGTGGCCGTGGATAAACTGGGAGCGGCTATCGACGATGGTATATTGGATATCGCCTTCCGTGTGCAGAGTTTCGAGACTGTGTTCTTCGACAATATGGGTAATGCAGTGCCTATGACATCGGATGGCGCTCAGTTCTCTGGTCGACAGAAGGATACATTCCGCAAACTGGCTCGAAATCGTCGATTCTATATTTCGAGAGTAACTGTAGTTGGTCCTGACGGACTGACACGTACGCTTACTAATTCGATGGAAGTAAAAGTAAAATAAATAAGGTATAAGAGATATGAAAAGAGTATTGTTCTTTTTAACCCTGATGCTGATGGTTGTAACGACTGTAGCCCAACCGCCACAGCGACGTGCTGAACAGAAGGAAAAGCAGGCTAACCAGCAGAAAAATGCATCTTCAGCCATGTCGATGCGTGCCCAGATATCATTCCCTACAGCTGTAGAGATGCCTGAGGAGGTGGTGTGGCGTCGCGATATCTATCGTGAGATTTCGCTCGACGAAGATGCTAATGGCGGCCTATACTATCCAGTAGAGCCCCAGGGCAAGCAGTTAAACCTATTTACATATATATTGAAGCTGGCTCTGAGTGGGTATATCCCCATCTACGAGTATCCTACTGATGGTAGCGATGTTTTTACAGATGAGGCAAAGATTGATATGAAGACTTGGTTGCACGAATATCGTATCCCATACGAAGAGCAGAACGGACGTATAAAGGTTGAAAACAGCAATATCCCTTCGGCCGAGGTGAAGAAGTATTATCTCAAGGAGAGTGCTTATTACGATCAGGCTAATTCTTCGTTTCATATCAAGGTGCTTGCTCTGTGTCCGATTGCTGTAGAGGAAGAGGGTGAGTTCTCTATGAGCAGTGATGAGAACGAGGAAAAGTCTGTAACACAGTATCCGCTGTTCTGGGTTAAGTACAGCGATCTGGAGCCATTCCTTAATCGTCAGACGGTGATGGTGAGCAATATGAATAACGCTGCACAAGTGTCGATGGACGATTTCTTTACGCTCAATATGTATCGTGGCAAGATATACAAGACCAACAATGCACAAGGTAAGACTCTTTCGCAACTATGTAAGGGTGATAAGACAAAGATGACTGCCGAGCAGCAGCGTATTGAGGCTGAGCTCGAAGCATTTAAGAAGACAATCTTTGGCGATCCTGCCAAGCGCGACTCGCTGGATAGTATTGCTGTGGTTAATGATGTTAAGACAGGTAAAAAGGCTAAAGCTGCAAAGAACAAACCTGCATCAAACAAGGGTGTGAAAGTGGCTAAACAGAAGTCGCAGAAATCAGAGAAAGCAAGCAGTATTAGCAATAGTGCTGCTAGAGTTTCAGTACGTCGCCAGAGACACTAAAAGCGAAAATAGAGGTTAAACACGAAAAAAAATAGATAAAAACTCCTCTATTCCAACTTTTTTCGTATCTTTGCAGCCGTAGTAAGATTCATTAACATTAAAAAATTAATAGGTTATGAAGAAATTATTTGCTTTGGTAGTGCTGATGGCAACCATGACTGTTGCAGCTCAGGCACAGGTGCAGTTTGGTGTTAAGGGCGGTCTTAACATAACGAATATGAAACTCAGCGAGGATGTTATTGCTCCCTCTAATCAGGCTGGCTTCTTTATTGGTCCTACTGTAAAGTTTACTCTGCCTGTTGTAGGTCTTGGTATTGATGCTTCAGCTCTCTATGATCAGCGTTCCTCTAAGGTGGGCGAAGAAAAGATTAAGCAGCAGTCTATTCAGGTTCCTGTAAATGTAAGATTTGGCTTTGGCTTGGGTTCTACTGCAAGCATCTTTGTTTTTGCCGGTCCGCAGTTCGGCTTTAATGTAGGCGACAAGACCTTCTCTTCTGTTGATAATGCAACTAAGGAAGTTTCTAATTGGACATTGAAGAGTTCTAATCTGAGTGCCAACGTTGGTCTTGGTTTGATGTTGCTCAACCACTTTCAGATTTCAGCCAACTACAATGCTGCTATCGGAAAGACAGGAAACTTTGGCGTTGAAGACGTAGTAGGTACAGTTAGTAACGTTGTTACTGGCGATACCAAGGCAAACTCTTGGCAGATTGCTTTGGCATATTACTTCTAAGAAACAGAGCAAAGATAATCGAAAAAATAGGCCGAATGTTTGGAGCATTCGGCTTTTTTGTGTACTTTTGTCGGCTGATGAGTTACGCTGATGTGATATTGCCTGTTCCCTTAGCGGGATTTTTTACATACTCTGTGCCTGAAGGTATGGATGTAAAGATTGGCGTGCGCGTACTTGTGACCTTTGGGCGCAGCAAGACGTATCTAGGTATTGTAGCTCGTCTGCATGATAATAAGCCACAAGGCTATCAGGTTAAACCCATCAGCCAGGTGATGGATACAGAACCGGTCATTACTGACTGTCAATTGAAGTTGTGGTTGTGGATAGCCGATTACTATATGTCGCCTATTGGCGAGGTGTATAAGGCAGCTCTGCCATCGGGGTTGAAGGCTGAGGATGGTTATCGACCAAGAACAGAACTATATATTCAACTCTCGCCAAAGTTCCGTAGCGAGCAGGCTCTGCATGTGGCAATTGATATGCTGCAGAGGGCATCTAAACAGTTGAAGGCTTTTCTTGATTATCTCGAACTATCTGGTTGGGATCAGGTAGGGCGGGGGGATAGCCTGTTTGAAATAACCCGTGACGAATTGTTGAACCAAGGCCATACACTACAGTCTGTAAATGCTCTAGTTCAGCGTGGGCTGCTGGAGACATACGATAAAGAGGTTGGTCGGCTCAATTTTGGTGGCGATCCTCATCCTGAGAATATCAAGCCCCTGAGTACTGCTCAGCAGGATGCGTTCAATCAGATACAGTTCTCGTTCTTGAAGAAGAATGTAACGCTACTGCACGGCGTAACGTCGAGTGGTAAGACCGAGATTTATATCCACATGATTCAGCAAGCATTGGATAAACATCAGCAGGTGCTGTATCTGTTGCCAGAGATTGCACTTACTGTGCAGATGATGCAGAGACTACAACGGGTGTTTGGCAATCGGCTTGGTATATACCATAGCAAATACTCTGATGCTGAGCGTGTGGAGATATGGCAGAAGCAGTTGTCAAAGCATCCTTACGATGTGATACTTGGAGCGCGTAGTTCTGTATTGCTACCATTCCAGAATCTTGGATTGGTCATTATCGATGAGGAGCATGTTACCTCGTATAAACAGCAGGATCCAGCCCCACGATATCATGCCCGCTCTGCTGCTATCATGTTGGCTCAGATGTATGGTGCAAAGACGCTACTTGGTACAGCAACTCCATCAGTCGAGACATATCATAACGCCAAGACAGGAAAATACGGATTGGTGGAGTTGTTCCAGAGATATAAAGGTATAGAGTTGCCAGAGATTCAGGTGGTTGATATCAAGGATCTACAGCATCGCAAGATGATGAACGGACCATTCTCGCCACTATTGCTAGCCAAGACTCGCGAAGCTTTGGAACGTGGTGAACAGGTGATACTATTCCAGAATCGTCGTGGATATGCACCTATGATAGAGTGCAAGCAGTGTGGTTGGGTGCCTCATTGTCAGCATTGCGATGTGTCGCTCACCCTGCATCGCAATATGAACCAATTAACGTGCCATTATTGTGGATATACCTATCAGGTGCCAACAGAGTGTCCTGCTTGCGGATGTCACGATCTTCAGACGCGTGGTTATGGCACAGAGAAGGTTGAAGACCAGTTGCGTGATATATTCCCCGATGCACGTATTGCACGAATGGACCTTGACACCACTCGTACACGCAATGCCTACGAACGTATCATCTGCGATTTCTCTACAGGTAGGACCAACCTGCTGATAGGAACCCAGATGATATCAAAAGGATTGGATTTCGACAAGGTTTCTGTTGTGGGTATCCTTAATGCTGATAACCTGCTGAACTATCCTGATTTCCGTGCTTACGAGCAAGCCTATATGATGATGGCACAGGTGAGTGGTCGTGCTGGGCGAAAGGGCAAACAAGGATTGGTGATTCTTCAGACAAAGTCGCCAACAAATCCGGTAATCCAGCAAGTGGTACATAATGACTATGCTGGCTTGTATCAATCGTTGATAGCAGAGCGACAGCAGTTCCATTACCCACCGTATTATCGTTTAGTTTACGTATATCTTAAGCATCGTTCTGATGCGGTAGTAGAAACTGCTAGCATCGAGATGGGTAGTCGCTTGCGCCAGTGGTTCTCTTCTAGAGTGCTAGGTCCTGACAAACCTGCTGTGGCAAAGGTCAAGTCACTGTCTATTCGCAAAATTGTGTTGAAACTAGAACTTGGCATCAACATGGCCGATGTGCGCAAATATTTAGCGCTTGCCCAGCAGCAGATGCTACAAGACAAGCGCTATTCGTCGCTCCAGATCTACTTCGACGTAGATCCGCAATAACCATTATTAGAACTTAAGTTCGCAACCTACACCAAGTACGCGGTTGGTACGAGTGAAGTCGTCGCTTACACCAGCCTGTGGGTAGTCGTTGCGCTTGTAGTGATCGTAGTTTGTCTGGAAGTAAGCAGCCTTCAGTGTAACCTTGTCGCTTGCCTTGTAGTTGAAACCGCAACCAAGGCTGTAGCTGTTTACAACGAACGACATATCGTTCATGTACTGATCGGTGAGCTGATAGCGTGTGAGCTGACCACCACCACTGATGGTGAGCTTGTCTGTAAGATCCCACTCTGCACCAGCCAGATACTCGTTGGTGCCACCACCAAGCAGATCCTGAGTATTGTTGTACCACTTCACACTCTTGTCGTAGTAGTGGTGGTAACCCAGATTCAGACGGAAGTTGTCGCTCATGGTCCACATTGCACCAAGTGACAACTGTGCAGGCATGTCCTCGTCGATCTTCTCAGCATCGCGGAACTTGTTTACTGCAGGAATCTCGCTGGCCTTGTTTACGGTCGACTCGTTCTTCATGTGAATCTCAGTCTTAGCCTCATACTTGGCAGCGAAGTTGAAGTTGCCTACACGCCAGTCGATACCGATAACAGGAGCAACACCTACACTCGACTGATTACACAGCAGGTTAACACCTTCTGAATACTTCTGCAGTGAGTTGAGGCTCTCTTTTGTGCCTTCGAGCTGAGCCAGCTTCGTGGTGAGCTCTGCTGGTACAGGAACGCCTGTTGCCTGACACTGGGCAATACCGGCATTTACCTGACTGATACCTGCATCAACTGTTGTTGCTGCTCCCTGCAGGAAACTGCCGAAATCAACATAACCACCAGCGGTGTTTACCATGATGTTGCTGATCTTTGCCTTATAGGTAGCAGTACCATAGAGCACACGCAAACCACCATATACAGAGAAATCCTTTGTAATCTTATAAGCAGTACCCAACTGGAATCCGAAGTAGTACTGACGTCCCTGCATGTAGCCGTCCATATCGTAACCAGTAGCACCCAGAGGCTTAAGCTGGTTGGCAATGCTTCCTACTACACTCTCGAACGAACCCAGTCCGTCAGCAAATTCACATGCACCACCGCCACCAGGTACTGAGAAGTTGAACTGAACGCTCCAGTTCCCCTTATTATAGGCAGCCTGGATAGATGGGATGAATGGTGCGTCGGCTATACCCTCGAAGGTCTTTGTGTCCAGGCCATCATTCTTCTTACCAAGTGCAAACACGGGGTTTGTACTCTCGATGGTACGCGTCTGATGAGCGTACTGCCAGTTGATGCCCAGATAGAAACCTTCGGGCATGAATGCTACACCAGCAGGATTGCTGTATACTCCATCGAGGCCGATGGCTGCATCTCGCGCGGGGTTGCGCAGAAAGTCGATACTCTGATTAGTATTGGTTAAGATGCCACCTGCTGTGGCTGTTGTTGTAGCTGCTGTCAGCATCACGCCGGCGAGCAAGACATTAATCTTTTTCATAATTTAAACACTTTTTTTCAAAATCGGCTGCAAAGGTATATGTATTGTTTTAAAATCTTATGTTTACGCACACAAAGTTAACGAAGTTTAACGAAAATTGCACATAAACCTGCACAAATGTGCAAAAGTGTGCAGGTTTTGCACACTTTTATGGGTGTTTGTGCAAATTTGATTCTACTTTTTCAGTTCTGGGTAGCTAAGACGGGTGTGGTAGATAGTCTTAAGCTTCTCGATAAGCACTGTTTTTGCATAGGCTATATCGCGGAATGTTATAGGACAATCCTTGAAATATCCCTCGGCTACCTGTGTGTCAATCAGTCGCTCTACCAGTTCGCGGATCGACTTTTCTGTATAGTCGGGCAGTGAGCGAGAAGCTGCCTCAACGGTATCTGCCATCATCAATATGGCCTGTTCCTTGGTAAACGGATTAGGACCAGGATATGTAAACAGCAGGTCGTCAACTTCCTCGTCGGGGTGAGTGTTCTTGTATTTCACATAGAAGTACTTGGTCTTGCCCTGTCCGTGGTGGGTGGTGATAAATTCCTTTATCACATCGGGCAAGTTGTACTTGTCGGCCAACTTAGTACCTTCTGTAACATGACTGATAATCATTTGTGCACTCTCGATGAAGTCCATCTTCTCATGCGGATTAACGCCCGACTGGTTCTCAGTGAAGTATATCGGATTTGTTATCTTGCCGATGTCGTGATATAGTGCGCCAGTACGTACCAATTGACTCTTTGCACCTATCTTATTAGCTATCTCAGCAGCCAGATTGCCCACCTGTATTGAGTGCTGGAATGTGCCTGGAGCCACCTCGCTCATCTTGCGTAGCAGTGCCTTGTTCATATCAGACAGTTCGATGAGTGTGATATTTGATGTGAATCCGAATGCCTTCTCGATAACATAGAGTAAGGGGTAAGAACAGAATAGCAGAACTCCATTGATAACCAGATAGTTATATTCGCTGTAACTGATTTTGGAAATATCGTTGATACGAATCCAGTCGAGCGCCAAGTTAGTTAAAACGCCTGCAATGGTAACTGATACAGCAGTCCAGAACAGCTGTGAACGGCTTGACAATTCGCGCAGCGAGAATATTGCTACCAGTCCTGACACCAACTCTACTGCCACAAACTCCAGCGGGTATTGCAGGAAGCATGCACAGGTTAGAATCATAGTGGCTAGTGCCATGAATGCCGTTCGTGAGTCCATAAACACACGTATGAATATAGGTACCATAGCAAACGGAACGATATATACATGGAGCACGCTGTGTATTACCATCATCGATGCTATTATGGTGAACAGTACTATCAGCGCATATAGCATAGCGGTAGATCTTACCTTCTCGAAATAGTCTTTCCTGAAAAGTGTCAGGAAGATAGTAAAACAGGTAATGAGTATGGCTGTAAACATTATTTGTCCCATAATGTTCAGGCGTATCTTTTCCTGGTCTTCATTCTGGCGCTCCATCTCCTTCTGGAACGATAATAGCTTGTTGTATGTCTTCTCGTCTACGATATCACCACGGTCAATAATCTTCTCCCCTCTCTGAACCAGTCCGCTGGCTAGTGGTATACTGTTCTGCAAGTCGTTCAGACTAGACTCGCTTCGCTCCTTGTCGTATAATAGGTTGGGCGAGATGTAGTCGTTAAGATTGCACTTCTGCAAGATGTCGCGATGATTGGCCAGCGCAGGATCTTGGAATATCTGTTCGTAGGCCGATACTACCGAGTATACTTTGCTTATCTGGACGCTTGTAGCCTGCTTTCCGATTACTATTCTGATATACTTAGATGTGTCTCGGCTTATCTTGGCATAATCTGTGTTGCTCATTATACCATGCTCGTACAGTCGGCGCAGGCGATTGGCAATGATACTCAGGTAGTCGTTGTTCAGACCAGGTATGCCGTTTGAGTAGTCCTTTGAGAACTGGCGCAACTGTCTTCCTACGGTTTCGCTGTTCAGTATGTAGTAAGGTTCGTATATTTTCATCAGACTGTCGCGTTCGGCTTTCACAGCTTCATCGCTCTTGTAGATAGGAAAGTCAAACGGAGCTTTCAGGTCGGTATATATCCAAGGGCGACCTTTTTCTATCTTGTAGTTATGCTGACTGCTACGTGGCATCATCCATACGATGATGGCAACGGTTATGATGATTAGACCCAATCTTGTCAAAAAATCGCGCCAAGTTATGTCATTTTTGATGTTAAAACTACTCATTTCTATGTATTTTATGCAATTATGGTGCAAAAATACAAAAAACTCTCAAATTTTTTGTAACTTTGCACACAAATTTTAATTAGATATGTCAGAAAGAAGAGTTAGAGTACGTTTTGCGCCCAGTCCAACGGGTGCATTGCATATCGGTGGTGTTCGTACCGCCTTGTATAATTATCTGTTTGCCAAGCAGCATGGTGGCGATTTGGTTTTCCGTATCGAGGATACTGACAGTAACCGTTTCGTACCAGGTACCGAGGAGTATATCATCGAGTCGTTCAAGTGGCTTGGCATTAAGTTTGACGAGGGTGTAAGCTTTGGTGGCGACAAGGGGCCATATCGCCAGAGCGAGCGTCGTGATATCTATAAGAAATATGTCCAGCAGCTGCTTGACGCAGATAAAGCTTATATCGCCTTTGATACTCCAGAGGAATTGGAGGCTAAGCGTGCTGAGATTCAGAATTTCCAGTACGACTGCCACACTCGTGGCCAGATGCGCAACTCGCTGACACTCCCCAAGGAGGAGGTAGACCAGTTGATTGCTGATGGTAAACAATATGTGGTTCGCTTCAAGATAGAGGCTGGTCAGGAGGTTCTGGTCAACGACCTGATTCGTGGCGAGGTTCGTGTAAAGAGCGATATCCTGGATGATAAGGTGCTGTATAAGAGTGCCGACCAGTTGCCAACTTATCACCTGGCAAATATCGTGGACGACCACTTGATGGAGATTTCTCATGTTATCCGTGGTGAGGAGTGGTTGCCATCAGCCCCTCTGCATGTATTGCTCTACCAGGCTTTTGGTTGGGCCGATACTATGCCCCAGTTTGCTCACCTGCCATTGCTGCTTAAGCCCGATGGTAAGGGTAAACTTTCAAAGCGTGATGGCGACCGTCTGGGATTCCCTGTATTCCCATTGCTTTGGAAGGACCCAAAGAGCGGCGAGACATCTCGTGGCTATCGCGAGGATGGCTACTTCCCTGAGGCTGTCATCAACTTTCTCGCTCTGTTGGGTTGGAATCCAGGCACTGAGCAGGAAATCTTCTCGCTCGACGAGCTCGTTCCCCTGTTTGATATCTCTAAGTGCTCAAAGGCTGGTGCCAAGTTTGCCTTCGAGAAGGCTGTTTGGTTCAACCACGAGTACATCCTCAAGAAGAGCAACGAGGAGATTGCTACACTCTTCGAACCAATTGTAAAGGAGCATTGTCCTAACGAGACTTCAGAGCGCATCCTAAAGGTTACTGAGATGATGAAGGATCGTGTATCGTTCGTTCACGAGTTGTGGCCACTCTGCTCATTCTTCTTCGAGGCTCCTACTACCTATGATGAGAAAACCGCTAAGAAGCGTTGGAAAAGAAATGTCGATCCCTCCGAAGGAGCGGATTCGGCTCAGGTTATGACCGAACTTATCGGAGTGCTCGAGGGTATCGACGACTTCTCGCTCGAAAATCAGGAACAGATTGTTCACGCTTGGGTTGAACAGAAGGAGTATAAGCTTGGTAATGTGATGAACGCTTGGCGACTCACTCTCGTCGGTGAGGGTAAAGGTCCTGGTATGTTCGACATCTCTGCATTCCTTGGTAAGGAGGAGACTATTGCCAGAATGAAACGTGCGATTGAAGTACTTGGCTAATGATTTACAACCTTGTAATATATATGTATCTTCTTGGAGTGGCTATTTATAGCCGCTTCAATGAGAAGGTGCGTAAAATGTGGCGTGGTGAGCGCGAGGCATTCAAGATTCTGCGCGAAAAGGTCGATCCCAATGCTAAATATGTATGGTTTCACGCAGCTTCGCTTGGCGAGTTCGAACAGGGGCGTCCGCTTATGGAACAGTTGCGCAAGGATCATCCTGAGTACAAGATTCTGCTTACATTCTTCTCGCCTTCGGGTTACGAGGTACGCAAGAACTACGAGGGTGCCGACATTATCACCTATCTGCCACTCGACACAATCACTAACGCTCGACGTTTCCTCCGTACGGTTCGTCCGGTGATGGCTTTCTTTATCAAGTACGAGTTCTGGTACAATTACATGCACATTCTTAAACATCGTAATGTACCTGTATATAGTGTGTCGAGCATCTTCCGCGAAGATCAGGTGTTCTTCAAGTGGTATGGCCGTCAGTATGGCCGTGTACTCAACTGCTTCACACACTTCTTTGTGCAGAACGAAATCAGTAAGGAATTGCTGGCTAAGATAGGTATTACCAACACAACGGTAGTGGGCGATACCCGCTTTGACCGTGTGCTCCAGATTAAGGAAGCTGCCAAGCAACTGCCAGTGGTTGAGGCCTTCTTAGCCTCTTCTCCTTCGGAGAGGGATGGGGTGAGGTGCTTCGTGGCAGGTTCGTCATGGCCCCCAGATGAAGAGATATTTATTAAGTATTTCAATGAGCACAAGAACTGGAAACTGATTATCGCTCCCCACGTGATTGGCGAGGATCATCTCAAACAGATAGAGAAACTACTCGAAGGCCGCAAAGTCATCCGCTACACAGAGGCCGAGTCTCAACTGTCAACTCTCAATTGTCAATTGTCAACTGCAGATGTGTTGATCATCAACTGCTTTGGCTTGTTGTCGAGCATCTATCATTATGGTCAGGTGGCCTATGTTGGTGGAGGCTTTGGCGTGGGTATTCACAACCTGCTTGAGGCTGCTGTATGGGATGTTCCTGTATTCTTCGGCCCCAACAACCAGAAGTTCCAGGAGGCTCAGGGACTTAAACTTAGTGGCGGTTTCGAAATCAACAACTATGAGGAGTTTGCTGCTCAGATGGATCGCTTTGCTGCCGATGATGACTACCTGCAGGAACAGGGCCGCAAGGCTGGCCACTTCGTCAAGGGACAGTCGGGTGCAACTCATAAGGTGCTCTCATCTGTGGCACTTTAGGATTTTTCCACTATTAACTACGCATGAAAACTATGTGGATGATACTGTTCTTATTATTGCCCTTTGTGGCAATCACATATATTGCTTGGCACGTTTGGGTTCTGTTGCCATTGTCGGCTTGGATCAAGTCGCTCGTAATAGCTGTGGGCGTGCTTAGTTTTGTGATACTTATGCTTAATTTCCGTCGTATGTTCGACGGCATGCCGCTTTGGGTGGGGCAGACTGCTTACGAGATTGGTACATCGTCACTATTTATACTGATGTATCTGGTGATGATCTTCCTGGTACTCGACCTTGGACGTTTAGTTCATCTGGTGCCAAAGTCATTCTTATATCACAACGGATATACAGCCATCGGAATCTTTGTACTGATGTTTGGCCTGTTCCTATATGGTAATATCCATTATAATAATAAGGTTCGTGTAGAACTTGATATGAAGTCGCCCCGGCCTCTTGCAAAGGAGTATAAGATAGTGATGGCTAGCGATTTGCATATAGGCTATCACAACACTCGCAAGGAGTTGGCCCGTTGGGTGGATATGATTAATGCTGAGAATCCTGATTTTATCCTTATAGCAGGCGATATTATTGATGGCAGCATGCGACCTGTTGTTGCAGAGCGGATGGCCGAGGAGTTTCATCGCCTAAAGGCTCCTGTATATGCCTGTTTGGGCAATCACGAATTCTACACAGGAGTGCCCGAGGCTCGTCAGTTCTATAAGGATGCAGGAATTAATCTGCTGATAGATGATGCTGCAGTCATCGATAGCAGTATAGTCATCATAGGTCGCGATGACCGCACCAACATGCGCCGCAAACCCATCAAGGATTTGAGAGACTCTCTTAATTCTAAAATATCAAATCTTAATTACACTATAGTATTAGACCATCAGCCATATAATCTCGATCGTGCTGAGGCCGCAGGAGTCGATTTCCAACTAAGTGGCCACACCCATCGAGGACAGGTATGGCCAATCTCTTGGATAACGGACCGTATCTACGAATGCTCATGGGGCAGTCATCAGCGCGGTTCTACCCAGTTCTATGTCTCTTCCGGCATAGGCATTTGGGGCGGAAAGTTCCGCATTGGTACCCAGAGCGAGTATGTGGTAGCTAGTCTTAAGTAATACTTAGAACTTTGTTGGTTCTGTTTCACCTTCCTCCAGATAGAATTTGGAGTAGGCCACATAGTGCTTGGCGTTGTCCGTCTGCCCTGGGCTGACGGGCTTAATATATTTGGCAGGCATGCCTCCCCAAATCTCACCAGCAGGAATCTTGGTGTTCTGCAGCACCAGTGCTCCTGCAGCCACTATTGCACCTTCGCCTATCTCACAACCATCCAGCAGAGTGCTGCCCATGCCTATCAGGGCGTTGTCGTGGATGGTGCAGGCATGTACGGTGACGTTGTGTCCGATTGTCACATAGTTGCCGATGTGAGTAGGACCAGTCTCGTGGGTGACATGTACACAACTGCCATCCTGTATGTTGGTGCAGTTGCCAATGGTGATAGGAGCCACATCGCCACGAACCACAGCATTAAACCATACAGAGCACTCATCGCCCATTGTCACATCGCCCACAATAGTGGCGTTCTCGCTAAAATAGCAATCTCGCCCCCATTTGGGAGCGAGACCGCGATAATTTTTTATTAAGGCCATAACCTCTAAATTCTTAATTCTAAATTCTGAATTAATTACAGGTTAGCGTTGTCCTTACCCCAGTCCTCAACAGCTGGAATGATGCCAAGGCTGATGATCTCGTCGCGCATCTTCTGCAGGTGCTCGTACGAAGCCTGGAGTGAAGCCATCTCCTCAGCAGTACCCTCGGGCTGTGTGAAGTGTACACCGTCCTTGTCGATAACTGTAGGCATAGCCATCATTACGTTCTTGAAACCGAATGCGTTAACATAGCATCCTGCAGGCCACTTGAATAGCTCGCCGCCCATAGCACCCTCAATCATCTTAACAGCCTGATATGCAGGGCTCTGGAATGAAGAGCGACCACGCAGCTTGATGATGTTGCTACCACCCTGTGTAGTCATGTGCTTGATCTCAGCCCAACGCTCGTCAGAGAGAGGAAGCTCAGACAGAGGCTTGCCGTCGATGAGAGCCTTGCTGGCAAATACTGCCATCTGCTCACCGTGACCACCGTATGTGTAAGCGTTAGTTACCTTGTCCTGCTGTACGCCGAACTCCTGAGCCAGCTGCTGCTGCAGACGGGTAGAGTCGAGAGCTGCCAGTGATGTCAGCTGGTTGGGCTTCAAACCTGAGTGAATCAGAGCTGTAAGAGCTGTTACGTCAGCTGGGTTGAAGATAACTACCACGTGCTTAACGTCTGGGCAGTACTTCTTGAT
>ONYZ01000035.1 GCA_900322175.1 uncultured Prevotella sp. | reverse complement strand
TTTTTCTCGTCGGACAGACCCCGTGAAACGGGGAATGGACGACCAGTTATATCACGCCTTTACTTTCGACCCTTCGAAAAGTTTGCTGCAAAGATACGATGATTATCTGAAACTTGCAAGTGTTTTGCAAGAAAAATGCCTCGCATCATATTTCGATGCGAGGCATTTGCGTTATAGTTGTTATGTGTGATATAATCAGGAGCGCTTGACTCTGTGATCGTCTTGATCGCACTTTAATAAAGATCAAAGACCTGTCCCCGTGATCTTTTGATCAGGAGCTCCGACTCCGTAATTATGACCTTACTGGTAAACGACCATTGAGATACCAGTGCCGTGACACATGTCGCATATTCCAGTTCCGGAACAAGAAGTGCATATTATTTTGTCTCTACCAAAATATCGTGTTCTTTGTCCAGCACAGTCGGGACAAATTTTTGATCCAGCACAAAAAGCACAATATACAGTAACTGGTACTTTTATCTGAGGATCATTGTTTTGATTATTGTTGTTTTGATTATTGTTGTTGCTCTTATTGCTGCCGCTATTACGATTTCCGTTATTACCAGAATTATTTTGTGAAATATTGAATGGAGTGTATTTCTTATCGTTAGATAGGAATTTTTTTGCTGCCCTATCTGATACTTCTACCCTAACGTATCCAGAAATCGAAGGCAAAGCATCATATGGCATAAAAATCTTCAGATCAGTGTATTGAGTTTCTACATAGTTCGGAACCACATTTTTGCTGTTACACGCATGAAAATCGTTTGTTTTATAGTTATTTAGAACCGCCCTCATTTGTTGTTTTTTGATGTCAAAAAAATAGGCAACGACATCAGTGTTCCTTCCTTTCATGTTTTTTATGGATACATCTGCGTGAATCATTATGCCTAATTGTCCGTTTTGTCTTACATCTTTGTTTACCCAAACCTTATTAACTGTTGCTTTCGCAGAATTGTTGTTCGAATAACTAGACGTTTGTCCAAAGGTGTTATTAACGAATGTCATGATGAGCATTATTAATAGAGCAATATTTTTTTTCATGATGCAAAAATTTGATTTAATTCATTTAATTATACTGGAGAGATGTACAAGAATTAAATATGCCCACTCCCATGACAACCCTGACAACGACCAGTTCCTTTACAAATGGAACAATCGTACCTATGTGATCCATTCAAGTCTGAGTAATTGTGCTCACCTCGTCCTCCACATCCTGAGCATTTCCCACTTCCGTAGCAGCTCGGACATTCAAGAGGCTCTCCATTCGATTGACTGCCTTGTGAAGATGTTGTGGGGTATGTTTGTGAAGACTCTTGTAATAATTCGTTGGCGGAAACTAAAACGACTCCTTTACCATTGCAGTTCGGACATTTTACTACTGGAGCAAAAGCGTCCCCTGGTTTAAAAGCATAAGTACCTGCTCCATGACACATTGGACATATCGTCTTAACCATATTCTGCTGTTGCGCGGATACCTGCTGTTGTTGATAATTGACATTTTGGGGTTGGCTATGGAATGTTGCATTGGACTGATTTTGTTTGATTTGCGAGTTGTTGAAAATCCAATTGTAGTCATATGTGCTTTTTTGTTTTTTTTCCGTATAGTACTGATATAGTCCTATACAACCACCGATTATTACACATATAAAGATAAATACGGTTTTATTCATAATTCTATTTTTATAAAATTGAAAATGTTATGGACAAATAATAATGTTGTTAGTTTGTTTTTTTGTATCACATTTTTGCCTACAAAGATACATAAAATTCTGATAAAACAATAGGTTTGTGTTGTTTTTCTTTTTGTTTTTAAGACATGTTAACCTCGGGTTTTTATTGTTATCGCGCACGTGTATTGGCGACATTAATACTACAGATCAAGAAAACTCTAGGTTGTTACGATTATAGTTGGTAACTTTGTCGCAAAAAAGAAAGGTATGAGCAATGATAAAGAGTATTTACAGGACTGCTTTCATGCAAGTTTTTATGACAGAGTGAAGGCAAGGGCGGATGGGGTGTCTATGCCGGTACACAAATGACAGTTCTGTCTGTTGAGGGCCATCGTCACCGCTCGGATGTTAAGCGTTTGATTGATGATTATGGCTTGTTTGTAGTCGATGATAAAGAGAAGCGTTTTACCAGTCACTGGATGCAACAACAATTCAATAAGGCTGCGTCAAAGTTGCGTCACTCCCGCGCGTACTTATTATCCCCGCGCGGAAGAATTAGAATTAGAAATAGAAAAAGAATAAAGAAAAAGGCGCGAAGGTTCCCGATATGATCGGACCTTCGGCCTACGAGACAGTAAGCCGCGCGGGCGTGCGATCTGGCAAGCATGGCGAGCCTGTGCCCAGTAGCGACCGCCGCATACTCCGCGAACTGGCCGCCCGCAAAAACCACTAATAAAAAGTAGCTTTTCACCCTGCGAAAAGCTACTTTTCGCATCCCAAGAACTTACTCCACACTTTCCAAAAACTTACTTTTTGCAAGGTGAAAAGCTACTTTTTGCATTTCTTTGCGACTATTTTTGTGCTAAAGTGGTGTTTTTTGTCTTTTTTACTTAATTATTTCACAGAAATTGCTTACCTTTGCCCGAAGAAAAATAGGATTAACCATTCAAAATTGAGATTATGAAGAGACTATCAATGGCAATCATGTTGGCGTTCTGGGCGCTGGGAGTGTGGGCGCAGAACGGAAAGATCGAAGTGAAATTCCTCGGGAGCTATCCCGACATCATCGACTTCGCATGGGCGTATGCCACCCACACCGAGGGAAACGAGGACACGGAACTCGACGAATCGACCGCTGCCTTGCAGCAGGCGCTCGAACGCTATCGCACGGGTAGGGAGCAGCAGGAGAACTTTACAATCACCGTCGACAAGAAGGCGGGCTACATCCTCCTGGAGTCCAAGCATGATGGATTCATCTCGAAGTGGGAGATGTGCTACTGGAACATGGCCGACAAGAAGCACAAGCTTTTTGCCGTTTGCATCGAGATGTCGGAGAACGGCAAGCGCATGAACCCTGGGCAGTTCGACTGTCTCAACTTCTACCGCTACGACAATGCGACACGGAAGATGACGACCTACGATGCCGGTGTGGAGGTGGATTACTTCAACATAAGCTACGGCCTGCCGCGCACGGGTAAGGATATCACCGTGACGCACTGGAGCGAGAACGGGCGAGAGAAGTGGCAGACAACGCTGAAGTGGAACGGCAACGGATTCGGTAAATAGTTTATTTTGGCTAAATGCATAAGGCTGGTTTTCTTGGAATCGGCCTTGTTTTTTTGTGTCTGCCGATACTGACAATGTGACACATCGGGACGGATTGGCACGGTTTTGGCAGAATGAGTGGCAGAAATTAAGTTGAATATTAAAATAAAAATTAAGTATTATGAACATCAAACCACTAGCAGACCGTGTGTTGGTATTGCCAGCACCTGCAGAAGAGAAGATTGGCGGTATTATCATTCCAGACACCGCAAAAGAGAAACCACTCCACGGAACAATCAAGGCCGTAGGTCAGGGAACTAAGGACGAGGCTATGATACTGAAAGAGGGCGACGAAGTGCTCTACGGTAAGTACTCAGGCACTGAACTGGAGTTTGAGGGCACCAAGTATCTGATGATGCGCCAGAGCGATGTGCTCGCAGTAATTGAGAAATAATTTAGAATTAAGATTTTAGATTTTAGAGAATTATGGCAAAGGATATTAAATTCAATATTGACGCCCGCGATGCTATGAAGCAGGGCGTTGACCAGTTGGCTAACGCAGTAAAGGTAACACTTGGTCCTAAGGGCCGCAACGTGGTTATCGAGAAGAAGTTTGGTGCACCACAGATCACTAAGGACGGTGTAACCGTAGCCAAGGAGATAGAGCTGGAGGATAAGTTTGAGAACACAGGTGCACAGCTGGTTAAGAGCGTTGCATCGAAGACTGGCGACGACGCTGGTGACGGTACAACCACTGCTACCATCCTGGCTCAGGCTATCGTATCAGAGGGACTGAAGAACGTAACAGCAGGTGCCAACCCAATGGACCTGAAGCGTGGTATCGACAAGGCCGTTAAGGCTGTAACCGAGCACATCGCCAAGAGCGCTGAGCTGGTGGGTGACAACTACGACAAGATTGAGCAGGTAGCTACTGTATCGGCCAACAACGATAAGGAGATAGGTGAACTGCTGGCCGAGGCTATGCGCAAGGTTAGCAAGGACGGCGTAATCACCATCGAGGAGAGCAAGAGCCGCGATACACACATCGGTGTGGTAGAGGGTATGCAGTTCGACCGTGGTTATCTCTCAGCTTACTTCATTACCGACAGCGAGAAGATGGAGTGCGTGATGGAGAACCCATACATCCTGATCTACGACAAGAAGATCTCGAACATCAAGGACTTCCTGCCTATCCTGCAGCCTGCTGCTGAGAGCGGACGCCCACTGATGGTTATCGCTGAGGACGTAGACAGCGAGGCTCTGACCACACTCGTAGTAAACCGTCTGCGCGGCGGACTGAAGATCTGTGCTGTCAAGGCTCCTGGATTCGGCGACCGTCGTAAGGCTATGCTCGAGGATATCGCTACACTGACTGGTGGCGTAGTTATCAGCGAGGAGAAGGGTCTGAAGCTGGAGCAGGCTACACTGGAGATGCTGGGTACTTGCGACAAGGTAACTGTAAGCAAGGACAACACCACCATCGTGAACGGTGCTGGCGACAAGCAGGCCATCCAGGATCGTATCGCCCAGATCAAGAAGGAAATCGAGAATACCACTTCATCATACGACAAGGAGAAGTTGCAGGAGCGCCTGGCTAAGTTGGCTGGTGGCGTAGCAGTGCTCTACGTAGGTGCCAACAGCGAGGTAGAGATGAAGGAGAAGAAGGACCGCGTAGACGACGCTCTGTGCGCTACACGTGCTGCCATCGAAGAGGGTGTAGTAGCAGGTGGTGGTACCACATACATCCGTGCTCAGGAGGCTCTGGCCGACGTTAAGGGCGACAATGCCGACGAGCAGACCGGTATCAACATTATCTGCCGTGCTATCGAGGAGCCTCTGCGCCAGATTGTGACAAACGCTGGTGGCGAGGGCGCAGTAGTAGTACAGAAGGTACGTGAGGGCAAGGGCGACTTCGGTTACAATGCCCGTCTGGACAAGTTCGAGGATCTGCGCGAGGCCGGAGTAATCGATCCAGCCAAGGTGGCTCGTGTGGCTCTGGAAAACGCTGCCTCAATCGCAGGTATGTTCCTGACCACAGAGTGCATCATCTGCGACAAGCCCGAGAAGGAGCCTGCAATGCCAATGGGCGGTGCTCCAGGAATGGGCGGAATGATGTAATTTTGCAAAGCGAGCATAACAAATTTGGGGATGGGTCTAGGAATCCATCCCCATTTTTAGTTATTTTAGAATAATTGCCGTGTTTTTATGCTCGAAAGATTTGCGGGGTTCGTAAAAACCTACTAATTTTGCACCCGCAAATGATAATTTTTTTGATTTGTTTTAGTAGATTAGTTTTTAAGTAGTTTGTTTTTCGGAACTGGTTGTCGTGATGACAACCAGTTTTTTTATAGTTTTTCGGCTAAAATGTTGGTAGTATCAGGAAAAAACACTATCTTTGCAGTCTGTTACGTAACAAAATTAAAAAAACTTTTTTATGAAGCAATTCCTGAAAATGACCCTTGCCACTATATGTGGTATTGTGATTCTAGGCCTGGTGATGACGCTGTTCTTCGTCATCTCACTGGTTGGTATGGTAGCCAGCGACACAGCTAAGACTAAAGTTAAGGAGAACTCTGTGTTTGTGATCAAGTTTGACGGTTCAATCAGCGAGCGAGCTGAGGCGAGCACACCATTCGACGATCTGTTGGGCCTGAGCGAAGGCGGCGTTGTGGGGCTTGACGAACTGTTGGCCAGCATCCGTAAGGCTAAGGCCGAGGAGAACATCAAGGGTATATATATCGAGGGCGGAATGATGACATTTGACAGTCCTGCCACTGCACAGCAGGTGCGCGACGCACTGAAGGACTTCAAGAGCAGCGGCAAGTGGATAGTGGCTTATGCCAGCAACTACGGTCAGGCATCGTACTACGTGGCTACAGTGGCCGACAAGGTATATCTGAACTACGAGGGCTCTATAGACCTGCGTGGTCTTGGCGGCAAGGCGGAGTACTATAAGGGCCTGTACGACAAGTTGGGTGTTAAATATCTGTGTGCCAAGGTGGGTAAGTATAAGAGTTACGTAGAGAGCAACACGCTTACAGGCATGAGTAACTACGACCGCGAGCAGCGTGAGGCCTACCTGAACGGTATATGGAACTACTGGCTGAAGGAGATGGCTGAGGGCAGAAAGATTAAGGCCGAGAGCCTGAACCAGTTGGTAAACGACAGTCTGCTGGCCTTTGCAGCCTGCGATGACTATGTTAAGGCGAAGCTGGTAGATAAGGTAATTTTCCCCGAGGAGATAAAGGCTGAGATAAAGGGCCGCCTGAAGCTGGACAAGGACGACGAGGTGAATCAGTTGACGCTGGCCGACATGCTTAACGTGAAGTCGAAGCAGAAGGACAAGGGCGACGAGATAGCCGTATATTATGCTTACGGCAGTATAGTAGACATCGAGGAAATGGGCCTGCTGGATGGCGGCGGACACTGCATCGTGGGTAGCAGTACTGCAGAAGATCTGCGCAAGTTGGCCGATGACGACAATGTGAAGGCAGTGGTGTTCCGTGTAAACTCAGGCGGTGGCAGTGCCGTGGCATCAGAGCAGATTCGTCACGCACTCAAGTTGGTCAAGGCCAAGAAGCCTGTAGTAGTTTCGATGGGCGGTATGGCTGCATCGGGCGGCTACTGGATAAGTTCGCCTGCCAACTACATCTTTGCTGAGCCAACTACCATCACTGGTAGTATCGGTATCTTCGGACTGATACCTAACTTCAGCGGACTGGTGACCGACAAGCTTGGTGTGACATTCGACGGAGTGAAGACCAATAAGTTTGCCGGCTACGATATTGAAATGGTATTTGGCAAGGATACCGACGAGATAGTGGAGAAGATGCAGAACTACGTAGACCGTGGTTACCAGGGTTTCCTGAACATCGTGTCGGAGGGTCGCGGAATGAAGCCTGAGCAGGTTGACGAGATAGCTCAGGGCCGCGTATGGCTGGCCAGCGACGCAGTGAAGATAAAGCTGGTGGACAAGCTGGGAAGTCTGGACGACGCAGTGAAGAAGGCAGCCGAACTGGCCAAGATGAAGGAGTACCACACCGCATCATATCCTGCAGAGGCATCATGGCTTGAGACTCTGATGGAGAAGGACAACAAGGGCTCGTATCTGGATGCAGAGATACGCGAGCTGCTAGGCGATGCTTATCTGCCACTGATGCAGATTCGCAAAGATATTAAGAACAACAGTCGCATACAGGCACGTATGCTGGATGATGTGCGCGTAAAATAAACGATGAGAGTAGAAGGCGATTTTATAACGATCAATAAGAAACTGCTGCCGCTGAGCTGGTTTTACGGTCTGGGGGTTGGCATCAGGAACCTGCTGTTTGAAATAGGTATCCTGAGAAGCCGCTCGTTCGACGTGCCAGTGATATCGGTGGGCAACATCACAGTGGGCGGCACGGGCAAGACTCCACACGTGGAGTATCTTATCCGACTGCTTAAGAGCAATGTAAATGTGGCTGTGCTGAGTCGTGGATACAAGCGCAAGAGTAGGGGGTTCGTGCTGTCGGACAAGGACACTCCGATGCGTATGATAGGCGACGAGCCATATCAGATAAAACGGAAGTTCCCGGATGTAACCGTGGCTGTGGACAGAAAGCGTACACGCGGTATCACCAAGTTGACTGAGGAAGGCGACGGACAGAATATCGACGTGGTACTACTGGATGATGCATTCCAGCACCGCTACGTTAAGCCTGGCATAAATATCCTGTTGGTGGACTATCATCGTCTGGTAATCTACGATCGCCTGTTGCCGGCAGGCAGGTTGCGCGAACCTGTAAAGGCTAAGGATAGAGCCGACATAGTGATAGTGACAAAGTGTCCGAAGGACCTGAAGCCGATGGAGTTCAGAGTAATCACCAAGGCTATGAATCTGTATCCGTATCAGCATCTGTTCTTCTCGACGCATGATTACAATGTGCCAATGGCGGTCTATCCGGAAATGGCCGGGCAAGATAAGTTGGAAGGACTGGAAACCCTAGGCAGCAAGAACATCCTGCTTATTACAGGCATAGCTTCGCCCGAGCAGTTGAAGCACGACCTTCAGGCGTTGAAATCGCAGATAACCCCAATGGTATTCGGCGATCATCACAACTTTAAGCGCAAGGACATAGCGGCAATAAACGAGACCTTTGCCAAGATGGCAGAGCCAAAGGTGGTACTGACTACCGAGAAGGATGCCACACGACTGACGGCGGTAGAGGGACTGAGTGACGAGGTAAAAAAGAATCTATATACGCTTCCGATTCGCATAGTTATTATGCAGGGTCAGGAAGAAGAGTTTAATAATAAAATTTTAGGCTATGTATACAAAAATTCAAGAAACAGCATCCTGGCTAAAAGAAAGAATGACAACAGCTCCCACAACAGCAATAGTACTGGGGACGGGGTTAGGACAATTAGCTTCAGAAATTACTGATAAATACGAGTTTCCATACCAGACAATCCCTAACTTCCCGGTGTCGACCGTTGAGGGACACTCGGGCAAGTTGATATTCGGTAAACTGGGCGGTGTGGACATCATGGCCATGCAGGGCCGATTCCACTACTACGAGGGATACACGATGAAGGAGGTGACATTCCCTGTACGTGTGATGTACGAGCTGGGCATCACCACCCTGTATGTATCAAATGCAGCAGGCGGTATGAACCCTGACTTCAAGATTGGCGACCTGATGATTATTACCGATCACATCAATCTCTTCCCAGAGCATCCGCTGCGTGGTAAGAACTTCCCCACAGGTCCCCGATTCCCGGATATGCACGAGACCTACGACCACAACCTCGTTGCCGAGGCTGATTCAATTGCCAAGGATTTTAATATCCCTGTGCAGCATGGAGTGTATGTAGGTGTTCAGGGTCCCACTTTCGAGACCCCTGCCGAATATAAGATGTATCGCATATTTGGTGGCGACGCCGTAGGTATGAGTACCGTACCCGAGGTTATCGTGGCACATCACTGTGGCATTAAAACCTTTGGTATCTCAGTCATTACCGATCTGGGTGGATTCGACGTGCCAGTAGAGGTCAGTCATGAGGAGGTGCAGGAGGCTGCCAACATGGCACAGCCCAAGATGACAGCCATCATGCGCGAGATGATTATCCGTGCCGAGAGTATTGAGGCTCATAACAAAGAAAAGTTTAATACCGATCACCCAACTGAAGGATGGAAATAGCAAAATTAGGAGAATTTGGTCTGATAGACCGACTGACAAAGGATATAGAAATAAAGAACGACAGTACCAAGAAGGGCGTGGGCGATGACTGCGCTGTGCTGAGCTATCCTGACAAGGAGGTGCTCATCACCACCGACATGCTGATGGAGGGAGTGCACTTCGATCTTACTTATATAGACCTGAAGCATCTGGGATATAAGAGTGCCATGGTGAACATCAGCGATGTGTTTGCCATGAACGGCACTCCGCGCCAGATGACAGTATCGCTGGCTATCAGCAAGCGATTCACTGTAGAGGATATGGAAGAGTTCTATAGCGGACTGCGCCTGGCCTGCGATAAGTGGGGCGTAGACGTGATAGGTGGCGACACTACATCATCCTACACGGGTATGGCCATTAGCATAACATGTATCGGCGAGGCACGCAAGGAGGATATCGTATATCGTAGCGGTGCCAAGGATACAGACCTGATATGCGTGAGCGGCGACCTGGGGGCTGCATATATGGGACTGCAGCTGCTGGAGCGCGAGAAGAGCGTGTACTACGGTCAGATAAACGATCTGCAGAAGAAGATAGCCGAAGCAAAAGCAGCCGGTGATGATGCAAAACTCTCAACTCTCAATTCTCAATTATCTTCTCTAAAAGATTTCCAGCCCGACTTCAGTGGCAAGGAGTATTTGCTGCAGCGCCAGTTGCAGACCGAGGCACGTGGTGATATCATAGAGAAGTTGCGCGAGGCCGGAATACATCCTACAGCGATGATGGACATAAGCGACGGACTGTCGAGCGAGCTGATGCACATCTGCAAGCAGAGTGGTGTGGGCTGTCGTGTCTACGAAAAGAACATACCTATCGACTATCAGACAGCCGTAATGGCCGAAGAAATGAATATGAACGTGACAACTTGTGCGCTGAATGGCGGTGAAGATTACGAACTGTTGTTCACTGTGCCAATAGGCGATCATGAGAAAATTGAGCAGATTGACGGTGTGAAGCTCATTGGTCATATTACCGACGCAAAATTCGGTCAAGTGCTCGTAACCCGTGATAATCAGGAGTTTACGTTAAAAGCACAGGGCTGGAATCCACTGAGCAGCGAGAGTCATTAAGCTTTTGTGGGAAAATAATTTGTTAAAAAGTATTTAAAAATTTGGTTGGTTCAGAAAATAGTCGTACCTTTGCACCCGCAAAACAACGAAAGGATGTTTGCAAAACGAATTTGTGCCTTAGCTCAGTTGGTAGAGCATCGGACTGAAAATCCGTGTGTCCCCGGTTCGATTCCTGGAGGTACCACTCCTCCTTTCATTAGCCCGGTCTTGCAGTTATGCAGCCGGGTTTTTTTGTATTTATACATTTAATCTTTAATGTTTAATGTTTAATCTTTAATGTTTAATGTTTAATCTTTAATGTTTAATGTAATATGGGAATAGTTATTGGTATCGATGTTGGTATTTCGACCACAAAAATCGTTGGTATAAAGAATGGTAAGGTGTCGGCACCTATCAGTATTACTGCAGCCGATCCAATCACTTCTCTATTTGGTGCATTTGGCAAGTATCTGCACGATAACGACATCGACCTGAAGGATGTAGAGCAGGTGATGCTGACGGGCGTAGGTTCGGCCTATATCGATCAGCCCATCTACGGACTGCCTACAGCCAAGAGTCAGGAGTTTATGGCTGACGGACTGGGAGCACGCTTTGAGTCGAAGCTAGACCACACTATTGTGGTGTCGATGGGAACAGGTACATCGTTTGTGAAGTGCAACGGCAACGAAATGCGCCACATTGGCGGTATAGGCGTGGGCGGCGGTACGCTGGCGGGACTGGCCAGACTATTGCTGAACACCAGCGATATAAAGCAGGTGGCTACTATGGCCAAGCATGGCAATATACGCAATATCGACCTGACAATCGGCGATATCAGCGCTATACCAGTGCCAGGACTTACGATGGACACTACGGCCAGTAACTTTGCCAATGCTCAGAGTGATGCCTCGAAAGAGGATATTGCCGCAGGACTGATACACATGGTGCTGCAGAGCATAGGTTCGGCAGCGTGGCTGGCATCGCTGGGCAGCGATATACGCGACTTTGTGCTTATCGGCAATCTGTCGCTGCTGCCACAGTGCAAGGAGGTATTTCCATCGCTGGAGACGCTGTATAACATCCGTTTCCATATACCTAAATACTCACAGTACTGCACCGCTATCGGCGCTGCACTGGATTATACTACGAATAAGAAATAGGGATTTCAGCGCTTGTAGGCTGCCAACTTATCGAGGCAGTACTGGCGGAAGTCCGACCAATGATAGTAGGGGGCACAGTCTGTCTGTATGGGCAGTGTGGCCTCTTCTTCGTTTAACAGCACCTTGAACAGTATGTCCTTGTCCTTGATGTTGCTGCGATAGAAGATAAACTGAAGGTTGGATGCCATCGGGAATACGCTGCTGCACCACCATCCTTTAGCTTCGAGCTCGTCGAGGTTGTCGGTGGCAAGGTCGTAGCCGTTGACGCCTATCAGGCATACCAGAGGCAGCAGTACTGTCTCGTGTCCGAAGCGCAGTTGCGCACCTGGTTTTGCCAGTTGGATACAGCTATCGGCATCTGCAATGAGTTGGCGCAGCAGGTAGCGCTGGCTATAAGGCTGATTGCCGCCATTAAGCTTGCACGCGCCGTGCTGTATGTACCACAAGGCGTTGTCGACCTGCCACATGCGGTAGAACTCGTCGGTATTGAACAGCTCTATCAGGTGAGGATTGCGGTTGTAGCTGATGTTCTGCTGGAACAGGGCCATCTTCATCAGATAATAGGTGAAGTATTCCTCATCTACAAACTCCTCTACGATATCAGGATTCTTGAATATCTCCTCCATCAGTCGGCTGTTGCCAAGACGTGGCTTTACGTAGGCATCGTAGGCTTTCTTAGCTTCGGGCGTCATATACTTCTTGCGCAGCTTGTTGTCCTGGTAGTTCATATACCACTGTGTGCGCTTAGAGGCCTGCATGGTGATATTAAGCTTAGGACACGCCTGTAGCATCTCCAGTGCGTATGATCCCATCGACTCGATACAGCGTGGCACAACGGTACTGATGCACGTAACGTTGGCGCCTGGGCATAGTACTTCGGGGAATCGTTCTACCATACGTCGGCCGATGTTCTGCAACTGTCGCTTGCCGTATCCGGTAAGTTCGCCCCAGCGGTCCTCGGTGTCGTGCATGATAGATTTCATCTCATGCATCACCTTTTGACCAGCAGCTGTGAGTTCATCAAGGCTGTCGGCGTGCACCATCATGATGTATGGCGTGTCGTATCCATTGCGGTTGCTGATGTAGCGAGAGCCGTGGCGGCCATAGTGCGAGATATAGAATGGTTTCTTGCCCTTGGGCGCAGGTGTAAGCTTGGCCGTGATAGAGTCGGGGTAGGTGTGATAGTTGCACGAGGCATACGATGGTGTCTGCCTGATAAGGTCGATGACACTTTGAGCATAGGCAGAGTGGATGGCGACCAGTAATGCTGTGACGAGTAGTATCTTGAGTTTCATATCACTTGCTCTTTTTAATGTTTGCTCTGCGGTTCTCATATCTGTACAGCTTGCGCAGATAGTATCGTTTTACGTCCCTCCAGTGGTAGTAGGGGGCGCAGTCGGTCTGTATGGGCAGTCGTGCCTCCTCACCGTTAAGCAGTACCTTTACCAATACATCGTTATCGTTGCGGTCGGTGCGATAGTGTATCATCATAATGCTGCCGCCAAGTGGAGCTATGCGGTAGTTGGCCCATCCGTAGTTTTCGAGCGAGTCGAGGTTGGCAGTGTGGAGACCATAGCCGTTGATATCCATCAGGCAGGCCAGACTCATAATGACCTGACTGGTGGTGTAGCGCAGGTGCATCAGTGGGTTGTAGCGCTTGAGCACGCTGTCGCCCATGTGTATCATGTTGCGCAGCGTAGATCGCTGCAGATAAGCCTGGTAGCCGCCGTTGAGAGTGCATCCGCCGTAGTTGATATAGTGCCATGCATTCTGCTTGCGCCAGTGTAGGTGCAGCTCATCGGGAGTAAAAATGTCGAAGAGCGTTATCTTGTCGGCAATCTCAGAGTGCTGAACGTTGCCTGCAAGTAGAAACAGGCGTTTGGCAAGTTTGCCTGCATCTATATTATGCAGCACGTAGTTCTGGTCGTTGAACAGCGACTGCATAAGGCGTGCGTCGTTAGAGTTGAGTACAGTGAAACGGTCGTAGCTGATGCTTGTAAGCGAGTCGAGGCGCTGGTTGGTAAGCTGCTTGTCGATAGGATCCATGAATTGTCTCTCCTGGAGCGATGCCTTGCTGCGTGCTACAATCGGTTGCAGCATGGCCGATAGTTGCAGCAGGCCTTCCTCCATAGTCATGATGGAGCGATTATCAACAGTGCTACGCACACTGTAGTACCCCTGTGGTGTAAACATATCGGGGAAACGCTTTACCATCTGTTTTACCAGTGTACGGCTCTGCTGGGCTCCACGGACTGTAAGCTCGCCATCGCGATTGTAGGCATCCAGTCTGAGCATGTTTACTCTGCGTAGCACGTCTTTGCCCAGTGGGGTTAGTTTTCCCAGTGTATCTGCCTTTGCTAGTATGGCGTAAGTTTCGGTGTAATACTCCACCTTGTCGAGATAAAACGGGCCTGGACAGCCATAGTGGTTGATATAGAACGGCTTTTTACCTTTGGGGACAGGAGTATCTTTTGGGGTCTTGGCTGTGTAGCGGGCATAGAACATGCCTGCGGCACGATTGATGTCGGCCTTGATCTCCTTCTCTATCAAAGAAGATTCACTGGTATTTTGTGCATTGGCGCACAAAGATACAGATGACATCACAGCCAGTGTAACGAACAGTTTCTTCATTGTAGTTGACAATAATCCGATTGTTGGTTGCAAAAATACAACATTTTTCTGAAAGAAAAAAACTTTTTGTATCAAAAATAAAAAAGAGGGAAGGTGGTGTCTCCCGACAGACCTACCCTCAGGGGAACTTATATAATAATACACGTATAGGCACAACTAGTGCTGAGTCAGAATCTATCTCAATAAAAAAACGTATCGCCTAGTGCACTTACATCGAGAGCATTCGGCATTCTTCCAATAAAAGGCTGGTCTTCAGACTTTCCTCCACTCTCAAGCGCCTTCTCATCCCTAGGAGGATAATGGCGTGATTGCTTAAGAGCCATAATGGAGTTCACTGCTGCGGGACAGTCGGAGATTCACACTCACATTCCCAATTAAGCACTGTTAAGTGCACCTTTATGGGCATCACATTGCTGTTATGCGATGCAAAGATACAACTAAAAAAGAAATCTCCCCGAAAATTGGGGAGATTTACTTGGTTTTTATTACTTTTTAACTTTATAGAGTCTGAATGACAGTGCTGGGATGTCGTCGAGAAGTAGTGATGCACTCTTGCCTGCATCAACCTGACATGTGCCTGGACGAGGAATGATCTTCTCGGGATTGTCGAGAGTATTCTCATCGTCCTTACCGTTATGGCTCAGGGTGATGATCTGAGCGGTGCGAGTGCCCTTCATACCCTGAAGTTGTATGCTTATAGGCTGTGACTTTTCAGAAGTGTTGACTACCTTGATGATTACTTCGCCAGTGTTGGCATCCCATACAGATGATGCAAAGAGACCGTCCTGACCTTCCTGACCAGCAACAGGCTTCTTGTCCATAGTGAGCTGCAGCACGTTGGTTCCCTTGTTCATGGCATAGAGCTGCTGTACATAGTAGCTGACTGACTTGAACATGCGCAGGTTGTCGTACCAGATGGCATCGGGACGCCACTGCCAACCCTCAACGTGGGCGAAGAGTGGAGCATAGGTTGCCATGTGAACGATATCAGCATTGCGCTCAATACCTGTCATGTGGGCAGCCTCTAATAAAGAGGTATAGTAGTGGTTCCACTTATGCTTGTTGCTGCCGTGACACGCATATTCGCCGGCAAACACCTTTGGACCCTTACGGTCGTATGAGTCGTAACGCAGACCGTGGGTAAGGAACCACTGCTCGTTGCGATAGTAGTGCTCGTCGTACAGGTCGACCTTGAGCTCCTTCATGCGTGGCTGTAACAGGTCGAAGTCCCATCCCTCAGAGTTAGGACCTGTGGTACCAATAAGCTTGATGTTAGGATACTGCTTGCGGATGGCATCGCTGAACTTCTTGAGACGTGCAGTAAATACTGGACCGAAACCGCCATGCTTCTCATCGTAGTCCCACTGCTCATTGCCTACGCCCAGGAACTTAAGATTGAATGGAGCTGGGTGGCCCATGTCGGCACGTACCTTACCCCACTTGGTGTTAACATCGCCATTAGCAAACTCGATGAGGTCGAGAGCGTCCTGGATGTATGGCTCAAGTTCGTCGATAGCTACATGAACGCCAGGCTTGGTGGGATCAGGGTTCTGGAACTGGCATGAGAGTCCGCACGATATAACAGGCAGGGCTTCAGAGCCGAAGTCTTCGCAAAGCTGGAAGAACTCGAAGAAACCAAGACCGTAGCTCTGGAAGTAGTCGGGGAAGTATCGGTTGGTGAATGTGTAGTGCCAACGGTTCTCGTTGAGCGGACGGTTCTCTACCGGACCAACAGTGTTCTTCCACTGATAACGGGTCTCGAGATCGGTGCCCTCAACGATACAACCACCAGGGAATCGGAATACGCCTGGGTGCATATCAAACAGAGCCTGAGCCAGATCTTTACGCATGCCGTTTTCGCGTCCCTTCCAAGTGTCGACGGGGAAGAGTGATACGTGCTCCAAGTCGGTTGTCACCTTACTATCTCCCCATACGCGCAGGTGTGCCTTAGTGCATGCGCGTTTGGGCTTAACGATAGCTGTATACTTCTTCCACTCCTTGCCAGTCACTTCTATACCGGCATTGCCTAACTTCTGGTCGTCGTCCATAGTGGCATTCTCTACCAAGTCTATCCACAGTTTGGCTTTGCCACCATCTGGTACGCGGGCCCATACAGATAAGCGGTACTCCTGTCCACCCTTTACACCCATTCCGAAGAATCCATGATTCTCAATCATGGTGTGCTTGTCGCTATGACCTGAAGGTGCCAGACGAACATAGTGAGGATTGCGCTCGAAAGGACCATCATTCTTTAGGGTAACATTACCTGAAATGTCCCAACCAGTGAAAGCATTGGGGAATTCGAACGAACGGTTCTTGACCAATTCGGCATAAAGACCGCCATCGGCAGCATAGTTGATATCCTCAAAGAAGATACCGTACATCGTGGGCTGTACGGGAGCCCCAAGTTTTTTAGTGTTCACGTCGAGAACGTGAGTCTGAGCTCCAGCAGTAAGACTGGCAGCTAAAACTAGCATAGATGTTAAACGTTTCATATTTTGTTTGTAATTAGTCTTTAACGGGTACAAAAATACATAAAAAATCCGAAACTGGTGTAGATTATACAAAAAATAACGTTTTAACACCAAAAAAGTTTGGCGAATTCAAAGAAATACGTTATTTTTGCAGAGGAATTTTGAAATAGCCAACAATAATTGATGATTAACCATTGGAATAAATGTATGATCGGTCTAGCGGCTCTGCTGGTTACAACCCAGGTAGAGGCGCAGACTGAGCATTGCAAAGATACAATCCAACACAAAAAACTGCATGACGAAATGTGGGCTACTTGCTCGCAGGAAAATCCTAAGGTGGTTTATGCCGCTTGCTGGGCTTATCAATCGCACGCTATCGAGGATAATGATAATGAAGCCTACTACGAATCATGGGTATGTGGGATAATGTATAATCTGGACCGAATGAATATCCGTGATGCCTACCACATAGCCAACACGATGAAGGACGACCTGATACGCAGGAAGTGGGAAGCTAAGGACGAGCAGTTTATGGCCCCAAAGATGCTGGGACATGTGTACAACGCCTGTGGAAACATACCTGGTGCATTGCGCGAACTGAAGAATGCAATAGCACTAATAAAAGGCACAAAGTACGAAGCTGAGGGGCTGAGTTTCCTGTATCTGGCGATGGCCCATATACAGCTTAACAACGACAGCAAGGAAACCCTGAAGTGGCTGGAAGCAGACATGGAGGAACTGGAGAAGCATAAAGGAAAAGGCGATTACTGGCGCGGAAAGGCTAATGCGTATGCCATGAAGGCTATCGTAAAATTTAAGCAGAAGGACTACAAGGGTTTCTACGAGAACTATGCACTGGCAGAGAGTGCCGAGAGTATTAACGACAATACATCGACAGACATATTTATACCGTACGCGCGTATATATAAGACGTTGCTTGATGGTAATGCGGAGAAGGCGCTGAAGGAAGTAGAGACTCTGCCGAACATAAAGGAGCGCTACCTGTTGCGTTGCGACATCTATCGTTATCAGGGATTCGATGATAAGGCATTCATGACTCAGCGTGATCTGATGCACATGCGTGATTCTATCACAGGTGTGATGATAGCCGAGAACATACAGAAGCAGGAAGAGGAAATGGTGCTGCTGCGCCGAGGACAGAAGACTGCACGCGTGATGAACATAGTACTGGTGATAGCAATTGTGATGGCACTGATGCTGATTGTCGGTCTGGCTATGACCATCTATGGCAAGCGTAGGTTTCAGGAGATGCTACTCAAGAAGAATCAGGAACTAAAGTCGGCCTATAAACAAGTGGCAGCTGCCGACGAGATGAAGACGAAATTTATCCGTAGCGTGAGTCATGAGATACGTACACCGCTGAATATCATTAATGGATTTACGCAGGTGCTTACTGGTGATGGCATGGTTTTTGAGCCTGCAGAGCGTAAGACTATCGCCGATACCATCAGCAATAACACACGACAGATAACATCGCTGGTAAACAAGATGCTGGCACTGGCCAACGAACACTCTAAGGACCTGATGAAAGAAGTGGAAGAGACAAATGCCCTGGAGATATCTTCGCGTGCGATTGCTGCTATGCCCGATGTTGATACATCGCGTATCAGTGTGGAGTTGATAGACTTGACGGGTAGCGACGACAAGATTCTTACTACCAACAGCGATAGTCTGCTGCAGATGCTTGGTAACATACTTGAGAACTCAGCTAAGTTTACCGATCAGGGATATATACGACTGACGCTGAAGAAAGATAAAACGCACTTCCACTTTACCATCGAGGATACGGGATGTGGCATACCTTCGGATAAGATTGGTACCATCTTCAACCGATTTACCAAGGTGGACGAGTTCAAGGAAGGACTAGGTTTAGGTCTGGCCTACTGTCATGAGACGGTGGCAAAACTTGGTGGAACCCTAAAGCTTGACAAGACATCAGACGAAGGTACCACCTTTACACTCAGCTTGCCAATCAAACTTAAAACAAACAAATAATTATGATGAATCAACAAGCAGAACAAGGTAGCAAGGCCTACCTCATTTCAATCGTTATGGTCGCAGTACTTGGCGGCCTGCTGTTCGGATACGACACTGCTGTCATTTCCGGAGCAGAAAAGGGACTACAGGCATTTTTTATGGAGTCGAAGGATTTTGCCTACACCGATGGCTGGCATGGTTTTACATCGGCTAGTGCGCTGATAGGCTGTATCATCGGATCGGCACTGTCTGGATTTCTGGCTACTAACCTGGGTCGTAAAAAGTCGCTTATCATTGCCGGTTTGCTGTTCTTTATCTCAGCACTCGGATCAATGGAACCTGAGTTCTTGTTCTTCGAACACGGCACTCCAACCTATTCGTTGCTTATCATGTTTAATATCTATCGCGTGATAGGTGGTATCGGTGTAGGTCTGGCTTCGGCTATCTGCCCGATGTACATCGGTGAGGTGGCTCCTTCTAATATCCGTGGTATGCTGGTATCGTGGAACCAGTTCGCTATCATCTTCGGTCAGTTGGTGGTTTACTTCGTCAACTTCTTCATCCTGGGCGATCATATCCAGCCTCTGGTTGAGGAGATGGGTAAGGGTCTGGCTGCTATCAATCCTGCAGCTCAGTGGACTGTTACTATCGGTTGGCGTTATATGTTCGGTAGCGAGGCTGTTCCAGCAGGTCTCTTTGCACTGCTCATCTGCTTTGTGCCTGAGACTCCACGTTATCTCGTATCTATCGGACAAGATCAGAAAGCCGAGGGTATCCTGGCTAAGATTAATGGTAGCCTGAAGGCTAAGCAGATTCTGCAGGATATCAAGGATACAATGGTGGTAAAGACCGAGAAGCTGATGACCTATGGTGCTCTGTGTATCTTTGTAGGTATCATGCTGTCGGTATTCCAGCAGGCTGTAGGTATCAACGCTGTACTTTACTATGCTCCACGTATCTTTGGCGATATGGGCATGGACAATCCTATGATCTTGACAGTATTCATGGGTATCATCAATATCTCGTTCACACTCGTGGCAGTGTTCACAGTCGAGAAGTGGGGACGTAAGCCTCTGCTCATCTCTGGTTCGCTGGGTATGGCTCTGGGTGCATTCGGTGTAGCTGTAACATTCGGACACGCTGGTCTGGAGTTGGTAACAGCTGCTTCGTTGCTTATCTACTCTGCATCGTTCATGTTCTCATGGGGACCAATCACATGGGTACTCATCGCCGAGATATTCCCAAACACTATCCGTGGTGGTGCTGTTGCCATCGCAGTAGCATTCCAGTGGATATCCAACTTCATCGTGAGCTCGTCGTTTGTGCCAATGTTCAACATGCACCTGAGCGAGGGCGATGACTTTGGTCACTGGTTCACTTATGGTCTCTATGGCATTATATGTGTCATCGCAGCCGCATTTGTATGGCGACTTGTACCTGAGACAAAGGGTAAGACCCTTGAGGACATGAGTAAGATGTGGAAAGACAGACTTGCAAAATAAAGTTTAATAATATAAAATGGAACAATTATGAAAAAGATTCTAGTAGCAGAAGACAATGACAGCAATTACGTACTGATGACGTACCTGCTGAAAAAGGACTTTGAGTTTGAACGTGCTAAGAACGGTCAGCTTGCAGTTGACATGGTTGAGGCCAACGATTACGATCTGGTGCTGATGGACATCAAGATGCCTATCATGGATGGACTGGAAGCAACCAGACAAATTAAGGGAAAGCATCCTAATCTGCCGGTTGTGGCGCTGACTGCAAATGCTTTTGACAGCGACCGTACAGCTGCTGAAAAAGCTGGTTGCGACGGATTCCTGTCAAAGCCAGTTAACCGCGAAGAGTGTATCTCGCTACTCAAGAAGATTCTTGGGGAGTAATAATCCTAAAAAGAAATTGGCTTGGGTCTTTGCGACTCAAGCCAATTCCAAATCAAATGCCTGCTGTAGTTTGACTACGGCAGGATTTTTTTCTGCCATCTCTTCGTATTGTTCTCTGCGACTAAGTATCTTCGCCACCTCTTTCTGTTCGTTCACGCGTATTTCAATATGCAGCTTATCGTTGTGAAGATATATCTGTAGCGTCTTAATGATACTGCCCTTGATGTCCTCAATCTCTTGTTTTATCAAATCGTTGTCTACCATTATCTCTATGGCAGGGAAATCGGTTATCATCGGGTTCATATTCTTCATTCGTGTGGCTATACCACTTAACTTCTGTGGCATGCGGTTGCACATCGACATCCATTGGAATTCCAAGTCGGTTTGCGAGAACTGTACATTGTTAGTATGGTCCTGTCCTGTGGGCAGATTGATTGAACCTGGTATAATCTGCATGCCACCCTTCTTGGGGGTGCCCTTTTGTCCAAGCTTGTTCCATGAGAATCCGATACCGCTAATGGAACGGGTGGTGGGGTTAGGACTACTAGTAGTTCTGGTCTGGCCAACTGGTTCAGTCGGCTTGCTGGCGGTATTACCGGTTTTTGCGGTCGAATTAGTCGCAGGGCTTGATACAGCATGTTCAGCCGCGGCTACCTGTGGGGCCGTGGTCTTCTTGGGCTGAGACTGCTGGATCAGATTCTTAAACAGGGATTTCAGTCTTCGGGGCTTGCGCCCCGCACTGGCGCCATCCTCCGCAGGCTGTGTAATCTGTGCTACCTGTATCAGTGTGAGTTCTACCAGCAGTCGCTTGTTGCTCGACTGGCGATAATTGATATCGCACTGGTTCATCAGCTTCAGTGCCTCATACAGGAATGGTATCTGGCAGCGCTTGGCCTGTTCCTCGTATCTCTGACGCATCTGATCACTCACCTCAAGCAGGGGCAGAGTCTGTGGGTCGCGCGCCATCAGCACATTACGCACGTGCTTGGCCAGACCCTGGATGAGCAAACCTCCATCGAATCCCTTGTTGATAACCGAGTTGAGCAGCACCATAATTTCGCTCACCTTATTATTAATAGAGAGGTCTACTATCTTGAAGTAGTTCTCGGCATCCAGCACGTTCAGGTCTTCTATCACCTTGTCGTAGGTGATGTCTCCCTGACAGAATGATGCTGCCTGATCGAATATCGACAGGGCGTCGCGCATACCGCCATCAGCCTTTTCAGCGATTACGGCCAGTGCCTGTTCCTCGTATTTAATGCCCTCCTTCTCGGCCACATGCTTCAGGTGGTCGATGGTGTTGCGTATGGTCATACGTTCAAAGTCGTATATCTGGCAACGGCTTAGGATGGTGGGCAGAATCTTATGCTTCTCGGTAGTGGCCAGAATGAATATCACGTGTGCGGGTGGCTCCTCAAGTGTCTTCAGGAATGCGTTGAAGGCTGCTGTTGACAGCATGTGCACCTCGTCGATGATAAACACCTTGTACCTGCCAAGTTGCGGTGGGATGCGTGTCTGCTCCATCAGTGTCTTAATGTGCTCAACCGAGTTGTTTGATGCTGCGTCGAGCTCAAAGATATTGAGCGATCGCTGCTCGTTGAACGACTGGCACGACTCACACTCGTTACAAGCCTCACCCTCGGCAGTCGGGTTCTGGCAGTTTATTGCTTTTGCAAAGATGCGCGCACAAGTGGTTTTACCCACACCTCGCGGTCCGCAAAACAGGTAGGCATGGGCCAGCTTACCACTCTTCACGGCATTCTTCAGCGTGGTGGTAAGGGCAGCCTGTCCCACCACCGTGTCGAAGCTCAACGGACGGTACTTTCTGGCCGAAACGATATATTCCATATTGCTATTTTTTATTTCGTGGTGCAAAGATAGTTATTTTTAGGCACTGATTACGCGGATAACGCAGATTTTTTAAAAAATTTATTATTAATCTGTGTTAATCCGTGTAATCCGTGCTAAAAAAACTATAACTTTGCAGCCAAATTGATGAGCTAATGAAAGTTTTGATAAGTATTAAGGCTTACACTCTGCGTGTGTTGCGTTCGGTATATTTTAAATATGCCGTCGTTTGCATTATTGGCGTGATACTTGTGGGTTTTCTCGATGACAACAGCATCTGGAGTCATTTCAAGAATACCCAGCGCATTGAGGAGTTAAGTCGTGAGAGGGATAAATACACCGCTGACTTTGAGCGTGATCAGGCTCAGATAAAGGAACTGAACAAGAATCCTAAGGCAATGGAGAAGATTGCCCGTGAGCGCTATTACATGAAAGCCGACGATGAAGATATATTTGTGCTTAGCGATGACGAGCGCGAAGCAAAACCACTTGAGACAAATGAGAGAGTTGAATAAGATACAGACCGCCATATTCTTGTTTGGTGGCTTACTGATGGCGGTGGGCGCAGGCACAACACTTCTAGGATGGGGTAGTGCTCCATATATTTATGCCTTAGGTGCCCTAGGGTTTGCCTCTATGCAGATGTTGCAGCGCTATGAGGGTGACAATTTTACTATCCGTCGTCTGCGTCGCATGATGCTTCTCAGCGATGTGCTGTTTCTGGTTGCAGCAGTGCTGTTGTTTGCTAACAAGAGCAATATTTTGGGGCTGAGCTACATTACATATATAGAATATGTGTATAACAAGTGGGTGGTAGTGCTGCTCATTGCTGCCCTCCTGCAATTGTATTCTATGCACAGAATTGGTAGTGAACTTGAAAAAGAGGCAAAAAAATAATTAAAAGATTGCGCATTTGTTTTAAAATGCGCAAAATAATTTTTATACCTCAATATATAGTTGTAATTTCGCGGCCGAAAACAATATTATATGAACAGAATATTCTACGCATTACTAACAGCAGTTACATTCGTATCGTGCGCTGAGTCTTATAACATACAGGGTACCACTTCGGTGTCGGCCCTCGATGGTAGCAAACTGTACCTTAAAACCATGGTGAATGATGAGCTTAAAAACATTGACTCATGCGACGTAGTACATGGGAAATTTAAATTTGCAGGTTTGCTTGATACTATCAAGTTGGCTAATCTTTATATGGACGACGAACCATTGATGATGCCTGTGGTAATAGAGAAAGGCGATATTGAGATACATATAGATAACTCTAGCCGAACAGTTACTGGTTCGCCTCTTAATGAGAAACTCTATGAGTTTATGAAGCGTCATGATCAGTTGGGTAACGAATACAATGAACTATCGCACAAGCATAGTCAGATGCTGCTTGAGGGTATCGACGAGGATGTCATCAATAACAAACTCTCAGTCGAGGCACAGCGTATAGCTATGCAGGAAGACTCGTTGGTAACCAACTTTATCGTAGAAAACTGCGACAATGTGCTTGGTCCTGGCGTGTTTATGATGGTTACCAGTGGTTATCAGTATCCTATCCTTACACCTCAGATTGAGGATATCATGACCAAGGTGACCAAGAAGTTTAAGGCCGATCCATACGTTAAGCAGTACTATCAGATTGCCAATGAGATTCAGGCCCGCCAGAACGGACTTGTAGAAGATGTACCCCAAACACCAGCCACAGTAGCTCCAGCCAATGAAACTCCTGATTCAACACGGAACAATCGTTAACGAGAACAACATATTCGACGGTACTGTCATCGTCGAAGATTCTAAGATAACTAAGATTGTAGAAGGAAACACCGTCCCGAATGCATCTTTTGACGACGTCATCGATGCTTCGGGATGTTTTGTCTTACCTGGTTTGATAGATGATCATGTGCACTTCCGTGAGCCAGGACTTACGGAAAAGGCAGATATTGATAGCGAGAGTAGTGCAGCAGCAGCTGGCGGCATTACTACCTATTTTGATATGCCAAACACTGTGCCGCAGACTACTACAATAGAGGCACTCGAAGATAAGTTTAAGATTGCAGCACAGAAGAGCCACGTAAACTACAGTTTCTTCTTCGGCGCAACCAATGATAATGTGGAGCTATTCTCTAAGCTCGACCCTCATCGCATACCTGGCATCAAGCTATTTATGGGTAGTTCTACTGGTAATATGCTGGTTGATCGTCGCGAGGCACTCGAGAAGATTTTCTCTACTGCTCTGATGCCTATTATGGTTCATTGTGAGGATACCGATATTATCAATCGCAATATGACTGAGGCTAAGATTAAGTATGGCGATGACCCAAAGGTAAGTCATCACCCAGAAATACGCAGTGCAGAGGCTTGCTACCAGAGCACCAAGCTGGCTGTAGAATTAGCCACTAAGTATCATGCTAACTTGCACATCGCCCACCTAACGACCGCCAAGGAGTTAGAACTGCTTACTGATGGCGTCACTGCAGAGGTTACACCTTCACACCTCTACTTTTGCGATCGCGACTACACATCGCTGGGCACTCGTATCAAGTGCAACCCAGCCATTAAGTCGCAGACTGATCGTGATGCACTGCGTCAGGCAGTGGCCGATGGACGTATAGCTGTGATTGGTACCGACCATGCACCACATCTGTTGGCACAGAAGGAAGGCGGATGCGCTAAGGCTGCCAGTGGTATGCCGATGATCCAGTTCTCGCTGGTAACGATGCTCGAACTGGTAGATCAGGGTGTGCTCACGCTCGAACGGCTGGTTGAACTGATGTGCCATAACCCTGCCGATTTGTTTGGTGTGCGCAATCGTGGATATCTTCGTGAGGGCTATCAGGCTGATATCGTGCTGGTTCGCCCTAACTGTGGATGGACTGTTACCAAGGATGTGATTAAGAGCAAGTGCGGATGGAGTCCGATGGAGAACCATACGTACCTATGGCGTGTTGAGCGTACCATCTGCAATGGTCATACCGTATATCATAACGGCAAAGTAGATAACAACTATATCGGACAGCCTGTAGAATTTAGATGATACTTACCTATCAGATATCTGAAGTCTCACCTTATATCAACTGGGTATATTTCTATTATGCCTGGGGAATTAATGGCCGACCTGATGCGGAAAAAGAAAAACTTCGACAAGAGGCTGAGGAGGCATTGCAGTTGGTAGAAGGTAAATTTCAGGTGTTTGCCCTCTTCGAACTCTTCGATGCGCGTAGCGAAGACGACGATATCCTTATTTTCCGTAACCAGTTGTGTCAGGAGTGTGGCGTAAAGCATCCTGTGCGTGTGGCAAGCATCCCATGTCTGCGCCAGCAACAAGGATGTCCTCCTTATCTCTGTCTGGCTGATTTTATATCACCTGTATCATCAAAGATTGGACTTTTTGCTACATCTGTTTCACGCGGAATCGAGACTGATTTTGATTCTGATCCTTATCAGAAGATGATGATGCAGCTGCTTGCCGACCGTCTGGCTGAGGCTGCTGCCGAGCGGATGCACGAGCAGGTACGTAAGCATTATTGGGGATATGCCAAGGACGAGAATCTTTCTATTGCCGATATTCTGATAGAGAAGTTTCAGGGCATACGTCCTGCTGTGGGCTATCCCTCGTTGCCTGATACTAGTTTGAACTTTGTCATCGACGAAATCATTGATATGAAGCAGATAGGCATTCGCTTAACAGAGAGTGGTGCGATGAAGCCCCATGCCAGCGTATCAGGTATGATGATTTCGAACCCCAAAGCCCATTATTTCTCAATTGGCAAAATCGGCGAAGACCAGCTTCTTGATTATGCTCGTCGTCGCGGCCTCCCCACAGAAGTAGCCCGCAAGTTCCTGTCGGCAAATCTATAGCAGAGGGTTTATCCTATTTCCTATTTGTACTTTTGTTGAAGATTTCTACCTTGTAGGGGTTGGGAAAAATGAGGTTTGATTGTCTTATAAGTAAAAAGACAAAGAAGAAATGCCGAAGAGAGATAAAACGGTAGCGGAGTTGTACCGTATGCACTACGAGGAACTGCTGAGAAAAGCCAGCATCCTGCTTCACGATGAGGAAGATGCCCGTGATGCTGTTAGTGATGTGATGGCTCGCATGATGGCAACAGACATCTTACCCGAAGGCGAAAAACTGATTGCCTATGCCAGAAGCAGTGTGCGATTCGAGTGCCTGAACCGCTTGAAAAGAATGAAACTGCAGGAACGCATGAGAAGGGCTTTGCCCCTGAACATCGAAAATGACGACAATGGTGAGTACCAGTCGTCCATCCGCAATGAGGAAGAGCAATACCAGCAGTATCAGCAATTCATCCAGACAGAACTGACGCCGCAGACCCAACGTGTATTCCGGATGCACTATGGTGAACAGCTGAAGTACCGTGAGATAGCGGAACAGGTAGGCATAAGTGAGGCCGCCGTCTATAAACATCTCTCTCAGGCTATCACAAAACTCAAAAACAGATTCAATCCATGACACAGGAAGAGAAACTACAGCACCTCTTGGAGATGCAGGAGCATCCAGAGCGCTACACCGAAGAGGAGATACGTCAGTTGATGGCTGACGAGGAGTGCCGACAGCTGTATGAGCAGATGGTACGGGCCACCGATGCCATTTTCAGCGAGAAAGTAACTGCGAAAGACATAACTTTTATCGCTCCACAGCGACGTTGGCTACAAGTAGCGGCTATATTCATTGGTGTGCTTATGCTTTCTTGCATTGCATACGCAGCTATTCATATCATAAGCAATGTCGGAGGGGATATGAAATCCCAGACTCAGGAGAAGCAGGTTTTAAGTCAGCAACCACAGAGTGTGAGCCATGCCAAAGAGGAAATCACGGACAGCATCCCACAAACCCGCATCTTCGAGAATGTGCCGCTCGACGAGATGGTAAGCGAACTGGCCACATATTATAATAAAGTGGCAGACGTCCAGAACGTGCAGGCCCATGATTTGAGGCTCTATTATAAGTGGGAGCAGAAAGACAAGATAGAAGATGTGGTAAGCGACTTGAACCATTTCGACCACGTGAACCTTGTACTTGAGGACGATAAACTGATTGTGAAACCCTGATAGCATCAGAATACCATCATGAGAAAACTATATATCCTGCTACTACTGTGCGCTGTAGTAAGCATGGCCCAAGCGCAGAAAATAACACGTGACTACAATAATCTGTCGTTGAGTCGTGTGCTCGAAGACCTGAATGCAGCCACAAGTCGTCACGAGATATCTTTCGTATATAACGACTTAGAGAACTTCACCGTAACCTGTCAATTAGAGCACCTCAGCCTTGACGATGCCCTGATGAAAGTCGTCGGTTTTTATCCAGTCCGTATCGTCAGAGACGGTGAGAAGTATTTCGTGGAGTGTACCCACAAGACGGAGCACCATCTGACGGGCACCATCGTCGACGAGAACAACCAGCCGGTGGCCTTTGCCAATATCGCCGTTCTCAATCCTGCTGACTCCACTCTTCTCTCTGGTGGGGTCAGCAATGAGGCGGGCCAGTTTGTGGTGCCATACGAGCAACATAAGATTCTTGCCCGTATTACTTTCATCGGCTATAAGACTGTCTGGTGCCTCAGTACGCAAGAAGATCTCGGCACCATACAGTTACAACGCGACAGCTATATCATCAAGGGTGTCGTGGTAAAAGGCGAGATTCCACAATACAAGATGACCAATGGCGGCATCGATGTTAACGTGGCAGGTACGCTGCTGGCAAACATGGGATCGGCGCTGAGCATACTCAGCGAATTGCCTCGTGTCAGCGTCGACGGCGACAAGGTAAGCGTGTTTGCCAAAGGCGAGCCGGAAATATACATCAACTCGAAGAAAGTTCGCGACATCAACGAACTCCACGAACTGAAATCCACTGACATCAAGAGCGTGGAGGTCATCACTAATCCTGGCGCCCAATATAATGCCAGCATCAAGTCAGTCATCCGCATCAAGACTATTCGTCGTGTGAATGAAGGATTGAGCTTCAGCTCTACGAGCAACATCAGTTATAACTCCGAATGGAATGGATACGAACAGATCAAGGTCTCTTATCGCCAGAAGAATTTGGAAGTGTTCACGCAACTGAACTATTATAACAGCTGTCAGAAAGAGAAAGATGATGTTTCCTTAGTTATCACGGCTCCGAAGGAAGAGGTCAGATCCAACATTATAGCCCATATCAAGGGCAGAAATCAGACGGTGGGAGGCAAGGCGGGCTTTAATCTGGACTTGGATACCGACAATTCCATTGGTGCCTCTTATTCGATACAAAAGCCGATTCAAAGCACATTCGACTGGGACGGTACGGAGACTGTCTGGATTAATGGACAGGAATCTGGTATATTGGATAAGAAGAACAGAACGAAGGCTACTTCTAACCCCATCTATAATTTAGATGCCTATTATTCTGGTAAACTGGGAAGACTTAGTTTCAACATCGACGGTACCCTCTATTGGGCCAACAGCAGCCGCGAGGATGATATGAATGAGACCAGCAGAGAATTAGACAGTCGTAGGGTTCTAACCCAAAGCACTAACCGCAACCAGTTGCAGGCTGTGAAACTCATCATGGGGCATCCCATCGCAAAAGGACAACTGACGTTCGGCACAGAGGCCTCACACACCAAGATTCATAGTATCTATAACAGCAACTACGACCCCATTCCCTCAACAGACAACGAGATCAACGAGAATCATGTGGCCCTATTTGCCGACTACAGTCTCCCCCTTAGTAAGCAGTGGAGCCTAAGGGCTGGTGTGCGCTATGAGCATGCGTCCAACGAATATCTGTCATTCGGCAAGCGTCTTGATGACCCCAGTCGTGTGTATGATGATTTTTTTCCAAAACTGAGCCTCTCATGGCAGAAGCAGAAATGGGGTGCAGAACTCGCTTACGGCAAGACCGTCAGCCGTCCTTCCTATGGTGCGCTGACTCGTCATCTGCAATACGACAGCCGCTATATGTACGAGGGAGGTAACCCGTTACTCCACCCTGAGTTCTTTCATGATATCAGTCTCAACCTGATTTATTCCTGTTTCAACTTCAGTGCAGACTATTCCTATAACAAGGGATGTATGATGCAACTGACAAACCTGTATGAGGGTCAAGCCATCGCACTGACGAAATGGGAGAATCTGGATCATTTCCAACTACTGGACGCATCGTTGGTGGCATCGCCCAAGTTCGGATGGTATCAGCCGCAGTTTACGTTCCTTTACATGCAACAGTTGTTCGATGGTAAACCTTATGGTATCACTCAGAATCTGCAGAAGCCTCGCTTCGAGTTGCGCCTCTACAACCGTTTCATGCTGGGCAAGACAGCTTTCATCAGCCTGAACCTGAGGGGATTCACCAATAATTCTTATACCACGCTAAATAATAAGGGACGTTTCATCACCGACCTGAAGTTCTATAAAGGCTTTAACAAGAACCGTTGGGCATTGAACATCGACATCAACGACCTCTTCTATCAGAATATAGAGAGTTGGGAGGGATATGGCGATTGTGCATTCTCCACGAAGGAGGGCTACAACAACAGCCGACGTGTCTCTGTCACCCTGACCTATAACTTCAACCAGAAACGTTCGAAGTACAAAGGGACTGGAGCTGGTAATGACGAGAAGAGTAGACTCTGAATGCGAACTACTCTGCCTCAGAGAAATCAGACCTAAGGGCTATTGGGGAAAGATACCTATGTAACAGGGAAAGAGGTACGGAGTAACAGGGAGAGAACCCCAGGGTATCGAGAAAAGGACGTCCGGTCGCATCAATGCGGGCGGACGCCCTTATATATGCGAGCGAATGGCCTTTTATATGGGAGCGTCCGCTCGATTCTGATTTTTACTTCTTTGGAGCTTGTTTCTTGGGGAAGTAAAGCCAGCGTCGGCTTTCGCGCACCTTCCAAAGGCGGGGATGTTCGCCTTGACAAAGGCTGTCGAGGTAGGTCTTGGCTGAATCACGCTTCAGTCCGCTGAATATCATAAACTCAGGAACTGTAGCATAACCCAGTTTCATGCATTGCTGGAGGGCTGCATCCATAGCTTTGGGGTCGTGCATCTGGCTGTTGCCCACGGGAGCGTCGCTCTTACGATAGCCCTCAGGGTTTCTGCCGCATTCCTTCACAAAGTCCTTCGAAGGAATGAACTCCAAGCCGGCATAGACAATATCCCTGCCCGTAATGGTCTTCGGATCGGTATGCTCGCCTAGCAGTTTCAGCTTAGGGGCAAACGAACCGAAAGGCGTCTCTACGCGATAGCCGTCTGATACCCAACGGCCAACAGTCTCCATCACGACATCAAACACTTGCTGTATCTCTCCAGGCCGCACGCCACGATATTTGGTACAGTAGTCGTCAAGATACTTAAAACTCCTTTTCCTGCCCTTCGCCGGGCGTACGTAGAGCAAAGGCTTTCCATCTTCGCCTTTCGTTGGGCGAGGATGTATTTCGATTTCTATTCCGTCTGTCTTGCGAGGCATATTCAGTTATTGTTATATGATTGTTGCTTTAGTGTCAGTACTACTATCTCGCCTGTGGAGCCAAATCGCCAGGGGATGAGTGCTCCTAATCCGGCTGTAACAAAGAGCGACCGATTTCCCTCATTGTACCATCCGTTAATCTCTCGGCCAAGTACTGACATTGGGCTCCAGCCAAACAGTGAGAACTGCATATTGTGCGTATGTCCGCTCAGAGTCAGTTGCGATCGTCCGTCGGGTATTATCGTGTTGCGCCACACGCCTGGGTCATGGGCCAGCATCAGCACAAAACCCTTTGTGTCCTTCAGTGCCTTCTTTATGTCGACGCGCTCTGGATAGCCCTCGTTGCTGCAGTTGTCCTCCACACCAGCAATGATTATCTCGCTATTGCCTCGGCGTATAGTGCGATGCTCGTTCATCAGCAGATTCCACCCCATACGCTTTTCGAGTGCTATAGTCTCTTTGCACTGCTGCACTCTGCGTTCGGCTGTTGGATACATATATTTGTCGTAGTCGTGATTGCCAAGTATGCTGTACACACCGTCCTTGGCTCTGAGCGAGCCCAGCAGTTCTGTGTGCTCGTATATGTCCTTTGGCTTAACGTTCTGTAGGTCGCCGGCAAACACTATCAGGTCGGCATGCTGCTGGTTCATTGCGTCAACGGCACGTTTCAGCATCCACTGTCTGTCACCATTCATTGTGCCCACATGAGCGTCTGAGAACAGCACTATCTTGTAACCATCGAAATCCTTGGGCAGTTCGGGCGATGAGTAAGTCTGGTGGTTTATCTCCAGTTTCTGGAAGCCGATAAACGCACCATACAGTACCACATACCATATCAGTACCATAGCTATTATGCCTACCAAGTTGCCATAGTTTCGGGCTTTCTTGCCGCTATGTTTGCCCCTGATAATTCGCACCAACCTACTTATGCCCAATCCGATGACGGAGCATAGCATATAAGCCCATTTTGGTGCGGTTATCAGCCCTATCATCAGTAGGTAGGTGTAGAGTAGGGTAGTGTTTTGGGGGATGAACTCTGGTTCGTATGTAAGTTTCAGCGTGAGGCCAACGAGTATCGCAGTGGGAATCCAATAGATGATGCGTCGTATAGCATAAAATTTGTGACGCCAATAGTGCAGGTCAAAGTACACATCAGGTACGATGATCAGCAGTAGAAACAGGTATGGAGCGCGTGCTATCATTGGTCAGGGTTTTCTACTAGTCCTTGATATTCTGGGGCAAGCGACAACATCACCGAGTCGTAAGCTTGTCGCAGTGTGGCGTCTACATTCTCTGGGCCCTGTCCTACGGGGTAGATGGGCTGATGGATGGTGAGTGTCATCGGGTGCCAGTTTACGAAGTTGAATCCCTTCATGCGTGGCAGAATGTCGAACGAACCGTTGATGGTAAGCGGAACCACGGGCAACTGTAGCTCGTCGGCCAGTGCAAACGCACCCTTACGGAAATGTGCCATGTGGCCGGTAAACGATCGTGCACCCTCGGGGAATACTGTTACGCTGTATCCCTCCTTAAGTATCTCGCGTGCATCCTCGTAGGTCTTACGTATCTTGCTAGGTCCGCGCTTGTCTACAAATATCTGATGACTCTTTTCGCAGGCATATCCCAGGAATGGCACTTTTCTCAGTTGCTGTTTCATCATCCACTTGAAGTTGCGGCCCAGGTGTCCGTAGATCAGGAATATGTCGAACGAACCTTGGTGGTTGGCCACAAACACGTAGCTCTGGTCTTTCTCCAGATTTTCGCGTCCCTCAACCTTTACTGGTATCAAGAACATCTTCAGGATAATCTTTCCCCACATGTGTCCGGGCCAGTATCCCCAGAAGTGTCCGTTACCCAGTGTAGTGCCAATGCCCACCTCGAGTGCAGTGATAATCGTCATCAGCACTATTCCAGGCAGACATATAATAAATTGGTAGATTCTATATAATAGTTTCAGCATATTGGTTAATCTTCAATTCTTAATTATCAATTATCTTCGGATACTTGCGTGTCAGTCCGTCCCAGCGTAGCTTCATCACACCGAAGAAAGCCTCGCCGAATATTCCGCCACTCATCTTGCTTACGCCCTCGCGACGGTTTACGAATATCACGCTCACCTCCTTTATCTTAAATCCTATCTTGTATGCGGTGTACTTCATTTCTATCTGGAATGCGTAACCCTTAAATCGGATTTTATCCAGTTCGATGGTCTTAAGCACGCGGCGCTTGTAGCACTTAAATCCGGCAGTGGTGTCGTGCACCTTGAAACCAGTAATGAAACGAACATATTTAGATGCGAAGTAGCTCATCAGCACACGTCCGATAGGCCAGTTCACCACGTTTACTCCCGATACATATCGGCTACCGATGGCCACGTCGTAACCCTCGTCGTGGCAGGCTGCGTACAGTCGTGGCAGGTCGTTGGGGTCGTGACTAAAGTCGGCATCCATCTCGAATATATACTCGTAGTCGCGCTCCAGTGCCCATTTAAATCCGGCTATGTATGCAGTGCCAAGTCCCAGTTTGCCGCTACGTTCTACTATGTGCAGTCGGCTTCCGAACTCTGTAGATATCAGTCCGCGCACGATAGCAGCAGTGCCGTCGGGCGATCCATCGTCGATTACAAGTATGTGGAAACTCTTTTCGAGGGCGAATATCGCACGTATTATTTTCTCGATATTCTCCTTCTCGTTATAGGTAGGTATAATTACTATACTATCGCTCTGGTGCATCTCATTTACGTTTAAACGCTGCAAAAATACAATTTTTTAGGCACGAATTACGCGAATTTTACGAATTTTTTTATTATTTCGCCTTAATTCGTGTAATTCGTGCCAAAAACTTCGTAATTTTGCAATCGAATTCGCGATGAAGATAGAAGAATTAGAGAAGGTCTATGCCAAGTTGCCGCAGGTGTCGGCTTTGGCTCATGAGTTGGGGAATCCTCAGGTTCGCAGGATTTTCCTTGAAGGGTTGTTGGGTTCCAGCGCCCCGATGCTGTTCGGCAGTGTGGCTGCCAAGTGTTCATCACCGTTGCTTTTTATCCTGCAGGATGCCGAGGAGGCAGGCTATTTCTATCATGACCTTACCCAACTGTTGGGCCAGCGTCGTGTGCTGTTCTTCCCCAGCAGCTATCGCCGTGCCATCAAGTACGGTCAGCTTGATTCCGCCTCGCAGATACTCCGCACCGAGGTGATGACTCAACTCTCTCAATTATCAATTGTCAATTCTCAATTATTCATCGTCACCTACCCCGAGGCACTGGCCGAGATGGTAGTGCCCAAGCAGACACTCTCCGCGCGTACCTTATTAATTGAGCGCGGGCAACAGGTGGCCGTGGGCGACATTGTGCGCCAGCTGCGCGAATTAGGATTCCACGAGGTCGATTACGTCTACGAACCAGGTCAGTTTGCCCTTCGTGGTTCCATTCTCGATGTCTATTCTTACAGTTGCGAATATCCGTATCGTGTCGATTTCTTTGGCGACGAGGTCGATTCTGTGCGCACCTTCCAGGTAGAGGATCAGCTATCGCTAGATGCCCGGGATAGGGTAGAGATAGTACCCGAACTCGAGGCTAGCGATGCAGCCCAGGAACCATTCCTGTCGCTACTGCCTACTGATACCATCATCGCTACCAAGGATTATCTCTTTGTTCGCGATGCTATCGACGCCGCATTCCAAGAGGGTATGCCACTCGTAACAGGCCCGCAGTTTATGCATCAGGCCGAGGATTTCCGTCGCATAGAGTTCGGTCATCGCCCCTCAACTATCAATTGTCAATTATCAATTATCAATTTCCACGTCACCATCCAACCCCTGTTCCACAAGAACTTCGAGATGCTGTTCCAGGCGTTTGACGACTACATTCAGAGGGGGTATCAGCTCTATATCCTAGCCGACAGTCCAAAGCAGAACGAGCGACTCAAGGATATCTTTGCCCAACGCTCTGAGAGCGAGGGCGAACATGCGGCCATACGCTTCACACCAGTCGACAAAACCCTGCACGAGGGATTTATCGACGACGACCTTAAGGTTTGTTTCTTTACCGACCACCAGATATTCGACCGATTCCACAAGTACAACCTTAAGAGTGATAAGGCCCGCAGTGGTAAGATGGCGCTGACACTCAAGGAGATACAGCAGTTTGAGATTGGCGACTATGTGGTACACGTCGACCATGGGGTGGGCAAGTTTGGCGGACTGGTACGCATGCCGCAGGGCGATGGCTATCAGGAGATGATAAAACTGATCTATCAGAATGGCGATGCCATCTACGTGTCTATCCACTCGCTCTACAAGGTGTCTAAGTACAAGTCGCAGGACAATGGCGAGGCACCACGCCTGTCAACTCTAGGAACGGGCCAGTGGGAGAGACTTAAGGAGCGCACCAAGGCACACATCAAGGAAATAGCTCGCGACCTGATAAAGCTCTACGCCAAGCGCCGCAAGGAGAAGGGGTTTGCCTTCAGTCGCGACTCATATATGCAGCACGAACTTGAGGCCTCGTTCCTCTACGAGGACACCCCAGACCAACTTAAGGCCACGCAGGATGTCAAGGCCGATATGGAGCGTGCGCGTCCCATGGACCGTCTGGTGTGTGGCGATGTAGGATTCGGTAAGACTGAGGTGGCCGTGCGTGCAGCATTCAAGGCTGCTGTGGATGGCAAGCAGGTGGCAGTGTTGGTGCCTACCACTGTGCTGGCTTACCAGCATTTCCGCACGTTCAGCAATCGTATGAAAGATATGCCCGTGCGTGTAGACTATCTCACGCGTGCGCGTACCACTAAAGATACTACCGCTATGCTCAAGGATCTGGCCGATGGCAAGATAGATATCATCATCGGCACCCACCGACTTATCGGTAAGTCGGTCAAATTCAAGGATCTGGGCCTGCTCATCATCGACGAGGAACAGAAGTTCGGTGTGTCGACGAAAGAAAAGCTGCGCCAAATGAAGACCTCTGTCGACACTCTCACCATGAGTGCCACGCCAATCCCTCGCACGCTCCAGTTCTCGTTGGTAGGTGCGCGCGACCTGAGCGTCATCCAAACACCGCCGCCCAACCGCTATCCTATACAGACCGAGATACACACCTTCTCGCCTGAGATTATATCCGAGGCAGTCAACTTCGAGATGAGTCGCAATGGTCAGGTGTACTTTGTCAACAATCGCATAGCCGATTTGGAACATATTGCTGAGATTATCCAGAAGTACGTGCCCGATGCCCGCATAGCCATCGGCCACGGACAGATGAAACCCGAACAACTGGAGAAGGTCATCCTCGACTTCTCTAATTACGACTACGACGTGCTGCTATCTACTACCATCGTAGAGAATGGTATCGACATACCCAATGCCAACACCATCATCATCAATGGTGCACATAACTTCGGACTGAGCGACCTGCACCAGATGCGCGGTCGCGTGGGGCGTGGCAATCGCAAAGCATTCTGCTACCTGTTGGCACCACCGCTTTCGGCACTCAACCCCGAGAGCCGTCGCCGACTGGAAGCCCTCGAAAATTTCTCCGATTTGGGCTCGGGTATCAACATTGCCATGCAGGACCTTGATATCCGCGGTGCAGGCAATCTGCTAGGTTCGGAACAGAGCGGCTTTATCGCCGACTTGGGTTACGAGACATATCAGAAGATATTAAATCAGGCAATGGCTGAACTCAGGAATGAAACTCATCTCGATCTACCCAAAGAAGGGAAGCCAGTCACCCCTCCTTTGGAGGGAATGGAGGATGTCTCTTGGGTCGACGATTGCGCACTCGACAGCGATATCGAGATGTATTTCCCCGACCAGTACGTGCCCAGCGACTCCGAGCGTATGCTGCTCTATCGCGAGCTCGACAATCTGGCTGGCTGCACCCAGCTACAGCTACAGCTTGATGCCTACCGCAAGCGACTGATAGACCGCTTCGGACCGATACCCGCTGTCAGTGAGGAATTGATACTGGTGGTGCCCCTGCGTGTGGCCGGCAAGCAACTGGGTATCGAGAAAATTATGCTCAAGCAGCAAAAAATGTACTTCTACTTTGTGTCGCGTGCTGACAGCCCATACTTCCAGAGCGAAGCTTTCGGGCGTATACTGCAATATGTGTCGATGTATCCTCGCCAGTGCTCGTTCCGCGAGGGCAAGGGTAAGCATTCCGTAGTTATCAGCGATGTGCCCACTGTGGCCTCTGCGTTGGCCGTTTGCACCAAGATATTGTCGCTGTGATTTCTCATAATATCACAGTAAGGGCAGTTAACGTTTGTTAACTGCCTTTTTATTTCGCAAATATTTGCTATCTTTGCCCTCTGAAACTTAAAATAATAATTGTAATGTTAGTCTATTGGTATTTGGCTATTTGGACTGTTATTTTTGTTACTGTGGCAGTCTGTTTCTACCTGATGCGTCGTTACTACATCAGATTGTTGCAATGCGAAGTGACGCGTGCACGCCGTTCAGAACATATCAAGACCGTGTTTCTGGCCAACGTTAGTCATGCCCTTCGAAATCCGCTCCACTCTATCATTACCACTAGCGAAGAGGTGCTCAAAACGGGTATCGAGGAGATGAATCCTAATCAGATAACCGATGCCTTCACCCGTATCAACAAGGATGGCAATCAGCTAATGTATTTCATCTCCGAGCTCATCGAACTGTCAAATATCGAGAGCAATGTGATGACTTTTACACTCATCGAAGTCAATATGGCCGAACTGATGCAGTCATACCGTCGCGAGGCTCAGCGCGATGCTGCAGATGGGGTGTCGGTAGTGGTACGCAGCAGTCTGTCGCCCCATTGTAAGGGCACACTCGACACCACGCTTATGTATCAGCTCATGAAGCATCTGCTTAGTGGGGCCGTGCGCCACACTACCGAGGGCACCATCACTATCAACTACGAGCACGAGCGCCAGGGACTGCGTGTCATAGTTAGCGATACTGGCAAGGGCATGTCGCCTGAGTCACAGAGCATCGCAGCCAGTGTGCTTAATGGCAACGAGTCGCTCAATCTGTTCAACTCTACTTCGGGGTTGGGAATGAGTATCTGCAAGGCCATTGTCGACGGTATGAGCGGCGAGATGTCGATAGATTCCACACCAGGCAAGGGTACTCAGGTGTCGGTTTACTTCCCCTGCCGCCTGCGCGATAAGAACAAGCGTCCATAATCATTGTGGCATATAAAATCAGTAATGGCTGCATCTTCACAGATGCAGCCATTCAAATTTCAAAAGGCTATATTAATAACGATGTTTGTTCGTGATATGAATCATGAACGCTGCAAAGGTACAACAAAAACTTGAATCATCAGCAGAGTTTTTGAAAAAGTGTCGAATTATAGCTGTATTTTTGATACATATCACGAATTCATCAATTAACTGTTAAAAATGTTAAGTACGAGAGAGGGGATGAAAATCAGTTTCGCTGACAACAAGTTCACGGGGTAGGGTGATGATTTTTAGTCGCTCGTACCAGATACGGGTAGAGCCTTCAAAATGTTTCTGGGTGTGACTGCTGATGATATAGTAGCTGGCTGTATATTCGTCCATCATGCCGAGCAGCACCTTCTTTATGCGCGAGCACTTTTCGTTGATGGCGTTGTCTAGTGGATTAACCAGGTGGTCCACACCCTCTATTATTTTATCCCTATCCAGTCCCTTGGCTGTGGCAGTATAGTATTTCGTAAGTTCATCGCGATAATCCGTAAGGTGCTTAAACTCTATGCCTTCAGGATGCGCCAGAAATAGTAGATATACAGCCTTGTGCACAGGCTGTAGCTCTATCTCCTTGTTGTAGTCCACCAGTATGAATCGATAGTCGCTAGTGATCAGTAGTCGGCTCAATCTGCTTCGTGCTGCCTCTATGCGTAACTCCTCTAGCAGTGGCACACCGATAGCGTGCAGCAGCAGATCTTTTCTGCCTGCTGCTTGCAGTTGTTCAACCAGGCGTTTCACCTCGTTGGCCATCTCCTCGGGTGTCGTATGGATATTGCTCATTCAGTCACGCTATTCATAAAACTATTCAACCAATCCTTTAGTTTATCAACCATATTGGGCTTCCTTTCTGGCTCGGGTTCAGGCTCAGGGACTGGTTCTGGCTCAGGCTCAGGCATTGTTACTGCAGGCTCAGGCTCTGGGGCAGGTTCTACTTCAAATGGCAATTCTTGTTGTACAATAGCCTCTTTTATCTTTACCACTTTCTTCGACTTATACAGTAATTTTATCAAATCCTCGTAGTAGTCATCCTCATCGTGATGCACATCTTTCTTCACCTCGTTACTCAAGTCGTCCTCCAGTCCTGTAGCCAGTATCGTCACCTTGGCATCCTCGCCCAGCGACTCATCTGTAGCCGTCCCCCAGATAACATCTATGTTCGGGTCCAATTGATCGAAGAAATCGTCAATCTCTTGTAGTTCGCGAACAAAGATAGGTTGTTCGTCACTAGCGTAGATGTTGAATAGGATACGTTTGGCCTTGCCGATGTCGTTGCCATAGAGTAGGGGTGAATCGAGTGCATCTACGATAGCCTTCTGTACGCGCATGTTTCCGCTTGCGCGTCCCATTGCCATGATAGCTCCACCGCCATCACGCATGGTCGACTCCACATCGCGGAAGTCACTCTTGATACCCCCGTCGCTAGGCATTGTTATCAGTTCCGATATTCCTTTCACCGCATCCATTAGGATATTGTCGGCACGCTGAAAAGCCTCTTTTACCGATAGTTCCGAGTCAGCATACACGTCGCACAGGCGCTCGTTGTTAACTATCAGCAGGGCGTCTACATTCTTGCGCAGTTCGTCCACGCCCTTCAGTGCCTTTATTATCTTGCGTTTTTTCTCGAAGTAGAATGGGATGGTTACCACGCCAACCGTGAGTAGTCCCATATCCTTGGCCACACCAGCCACCACGGGTGCAGCACCAGTACCAGTACCACCACCCATACCAGCAGTCACAAACACCATCTTGGTGCCATCGCTCAGCAGTTTCACTATGTCGTTGATGTTAGCCTCTGCCTCCTTCTTGCCCAGTTCTGGGTTGGCTCCTGCACCAAGACCGCTTTCGCCTAGCATAATCTTTACAGGTACTGGCGATCGCGACAGCGACTGACTATCAGTATTACATACAGCATATGTCACGCCCTCAACGCCTTCGTTATACATATTTCTAACGGCATTACAACCACCTCCGCCAACACCAATCACCTTGATGATGCCCTGCATAGTGTCTTTAACATCCCCGAAAAACGGTATAAGTTCTTGTTCACCCATATTTATCTATCTGTCTTATTTTGGTGCAAAGATACAAATTAATTCTTAAACCAACGAATTTTATATCCATCGCAAGCCTTGCGAAGAGCAGATTATGTTACATCATTACATTGGGAAAACAATGTTTTCTGCCGTAGAAAACAGTGTTTTCTCAGCCAGAAAACAAAATATTCTGCTACAGAAAACATCGTTTTCTGCCCTAGAAAACGTACTTATAGCGTATTTTATGACTCTTCCACCAGAATCATCCTGTTTATGTGAATACCCCACTATGTCACTATGATTATTAAGATATTTCTCTTCATTATACTTATACGTTATTAATTCTGGGTTCAAAGGTCTAAAATAAATTTGAAAAATATTTGGTTTTTTGCTAGATTTGCACTACCTTTGCAGCAAACTTTTCGAAGGGTCGAAAGTAAAGGCGTGATATAACTGGTCGTCCATTCCCCGTTTCACGGGGTCTGTCCGACGAGAAAAAT
>ONYZ01000006.1 GCA_900322175.1 uncultured Prevotella sp. | reverse complement strand
GCATTAGTGTCTCTCATGATTTGGCGCCTTTCTCATTGATTGACGGTGCAAAGTTACAAAATAAAATATTACCCACCAAACGTTTTTTGGACCTTGTTTTATTTGTAAATAAATGCTACATCGGTCTGCTGGGCCTGTTCCAGATACTTACGTGTGTCTTTCAACAGTTCGCTCATCAAGGGCTTCTTGATAATGATTCCGATTGCAAAGATAGTGCCATATCGGCAAGAAACATCTCCAATTTATATATATAAGGTGATTTGGATGTTTGATAAATAAAAATAGAGGCTTGCAATTTTTCTGCAAGCCTCAAATTCTATTAGTTTGTTTACGCACCGGTTTTTTCTTCATCGCGTGAGGTGGCCTAAAAGATTTTGTAGGCTACTCGCATCTCCAGGTTGGGCCAGGCTTTCAACCATGACAGCACACTGCCGATACCCGAATTCTTGCCCGCCGAATCAATCTCCGTACCATTGTTCAGCACGAATTTTGGCGAACCCCAGAACATAAGACCTAAATCTACGGCCAAACTGACACGATGGGACTTAGCAAGGTGCTGTCCAAAGCCGACGCCGAGATAAGGTTTCACGGCATTGGTCTTCATGCGTACGTCAATGTTGCCATTCTCATCTGCTGTGAATACGTAGTCGCCGAACTGTACGCCTACAGGCGGATAGTTAGTTCGGAAGAGGTTGTTGTAGTCTTGCATTTTCTGGTTGGCATCGTAGAGGAAGCCCAGGGCGCCATCGTTGGTGTTACGGAAGTGAACGAAGTTCTGGCTCCCAAAGAACAGACCAGCAGAAAAGTAGAAAGTCTGATTATTAAAAGGATGTACCTCGCCCAGAAGGTAGAAGTTCCAGAAGTTGGGTTTGACGGCCAGTTCTACCTTATCTGTCATTTGTGCACGCTTAATGGCATCCTCTTCCACCATCTGTATCTCAGTTATTTCCGAGGCGGTGTTGATGGCTTTGAACTTGATTTCGCCTATATTCCATCCACCTATACCTGCTCTCACCGTAACTAGCTTGTGTACAGGCATGGCCACATCGATGTTAGTACCTGTCGTTCCATACGACAGACCTATAGAGAGGTGGTTAAACAGGCCGTCCTCGGCATGTAACTTGTCGGCATCCTGAGCCTTAGCCCCTGTTGCCACAAACATTATCATGAAGAGAATGATGAGTCTATGAATATTGTGTTTCATATCTTTGTCAGGTTTTTATTTAAAGTATGATTTGTTCGACTTAATAAGCAGGTTGATGAGCGACTGGCTCAAGGGGTGAAAACCGTATAGGTAGTCACTGGTGTAGGGCGTACCGCCGTTGATGACACAGTGTACGTAGTCGTGGCAGGCCATATCCATCGGCGTAATGCCCACAGTGCCTTCGTATTGCTTCAGGTCTTCGATGACCAGCGGATGCAGGTTAGCGGCATTGGTAAGGTATCCGCGTGGCGACACCTCAGTATAGGCCGAACAGTGGTTCACAATCCAGATGTTATCGTCGGTAGCGTTCACCTCACGTGCACTGTGCATCATGTCGATCACAGTCTTCTGCTTGTTCTTCATCCGTTTCTCGGTGGTGGTCTTGTAGTAGTCCTGTTTGTAGAGCCGAGCCATCACCGTGGTGTCGTTCATGTTATACATGGCACAGTTGCGCTGGGCTTCAGGATTAAGATCCTCTTCTATGTCGGGGTCCTCGTCGGGCCAGTCGCAGTACACGATGGGGTAGTGGTAGACGGCATTCATCTGGCGTAGGTCGTAGCGGCTCAGCCACAGGATCTTACCGCGCATCTCACCTACTGTGATGTCTGGCCGCCAGTCCTCAATGAACAGCCCTTGGTACTTCTGCAGGTTCAATACCTTACTGAGCAGGGAGAACAAGTCTTTCTGATCTTCAAAACCGTTGTCGAACTGCAACTTGGCGATGAAGAACTCTGACGGATGGGCCTTCAGGTAGCTTTGCAGCTGGTCGATGGTCCACTCGAAAGTCACGTCGAGCTCGCTGATGCCGTGTGTCAGGCGTAAGATTTTCTTCTTGGCAATTGTGTCAGTGCTTACCACAGGACGTATGTCGAAGAACCTGATGCCACAGTTCATCTGCTCTTCAAGGTTTGACACCTGACTGATGGCCGTCATGTTGAACACATACTTTAATACAGGCTGGTAGAATCCCATGCCAGTCATGGTGTCGTGGGTGCCCGGGATGCTTAACTTGCACACCTTTGTCTCGTCCTTCACCATGCCCAACCAGTCGGTGAGGGGGGTGGGCAGGTCGTATGGAACCCAGATAGAGTCCTTGTAATCCTCAGAGAAGAGGAACGGTGAGTCGAGAGATGTCTTTTCATCGTAAGCTTTCTTAAAGTCCTCTTCATCGCAACTGTTCAGTGCAGTCATGGCCGCAATGGCCATGATGGCATACATGATTTTTCTGCTCATAATTATCTTAATTCATTATTGTTTGTTTCACTTGTGAAAACACTTGCGCCGCTGATGAGGATGGCGGCGAGCATCCATGCATACATTTTTTTCATATTTGTTTTATTTTAAATTGATTTAGTCGAGCGTGCTTTAGGTTTTTCTGACAACAAATATAGGCAAAAGCTTCCGCTTCTGCAAGCGCAAGCCGCCTACATGAGAAAGTTTTGTGAATTTTGGTACATTTTTGCGATTTTTGTGAGTCAATCTCTCAAAAATCACCCGTTTCATCAATGATCATGCTTCCACTCCGTCACGCTCTTGCCCATGCGCTGCTTGAAGGCGAGGGCGAAGGTGTTGTAGTTGCGATAGCCGCTCTGGGTAGCCAGTTCCTGTACGGTGAAGAAACTCTTGGCAGCAACGGCCTCGCTGTAGAGGTGGACGAAATGACGGATGCGCAGGTCGTTGATGTAGGCATTATAAGTTATGCCCTGCATGGCAAAGAATTTGCTGAGGTAGGTACGGTTGGTGCCTAGGGCCTGGGCCAACTGGGAGATGTTCAGGTTGTGCTGCAGGTAGAGCTGCGTGTCCACGCAGCACTGCTGAAGCATGGATCCTATATGCTCGTAGGTAGCATCGGAAAGGTTTTCGGACGACATACTCTCCCCCGTCCCCTCCCTGTGAGGGAGGGGAGTAGATAGTGGAGGGGTAATGGGGTGAGGCTGCAGGTTGCTCAGCGTCTCGACGCGCCACAGGAGATAGCCGATGAACACCAGACAGCACACCTGAACGATGTATTCGTAGGCTTTGTTCCCGTAGCCCACTACGTAATAGCCAAACATGAGCATGATGATGGCCAGCACCAGGAAACTCTGCCACACCTCCTTGTCTTCCAGGTCGGCATAGTTGTCGCGCAGCCAGCGCCCGTACTGCCGCACAGCTCGAACCATATATATCGTGAAGCCGAAGCTCGCCAGAAGGAAATAGCCGCGCAGCATCGGCAGCAGGGCGTCGCTGCGGGTGACAATGCACACCACCATTCCCACCCCGAGCGGCGCCACCATCACGCCGACAGTCCACAGCGGTCGCCGACGGTCTTGCAGCATACAGAGCATGACGATGAGGGCTAGGGGAATCGTCAACATACAGTCGAGTAGTCCGCCTATGAGCATGCACAACATGACAGCCTCGCCCGAATCGGACATGGCTGCTGGTATGTACCACAAATGCCCCACGGCGCAGAACGCCATGAATGCAGCAGTCCAGCGGCGCAGTCTGAGCGGCGGCGTGACATCGGCTGCAAAGGCATTGCCCCGTCGAAACAGCAGATAAATGCTTGCCATCGCAGCCATCGCCGTCACGACGGCATAGACCATCATAAATATCGTATCTTCTCGAATCTGATCGTACATGGTGATGAGCAGATAATTTTGTTCCGATTATTTCTGATCTTTAGTGAGTTGGTCTATTTTCTCTTCCAGACGACGGAGTTTTTCTAAGACTTCGTCGTTGTTGTCTTCGGCCATCGCGTCGACGAAGATGGAGTTGATGAGTGAGAGACCGATGATTCCGCCTAGGAACATTAGGATAGAGAAGTACACGCGTGCGAAGAAGCCCCAACCTGTGCTGCCGTTTTGGGCGATGGTGTCGGCAAACTCGTACCAGCCCTCAACGGTGAACAGGCGGAAGATGCTGTAGACGCTAATGGCGGGATTGCCGAAATACTCGGGGGCTATGTCGCCAAAGATGGTGGACGACAGGATGGAGAAGATGATAAGGAGCACGATGAATGCGATGAACACCAACAGCGATGCACGGGTGGCCAGACGGATGCCGGCTAGCAGCTTGTGGATGTTGGGGATGAATCGCAACATCTTGAAACTCTTGAACAGGCGCATAGATCGGAGAGCCAGAATGGCGTTGGTGGCATAGGTCTGTTCGAGTACGGGTGATGCTAATGACGGTAGGGCGATGATGAGTACGATGAAGTCGAACCTATTCCAATTCTCGGCCCAATAGGCTTGCCAACCCATGCGCGATATCTTAGCCCATGCCTCTAAGAGAAACAGTAGGGTGAATACCGCATCGGCAGCCTCGAACCAGAGTGAGTCGGGCCAGAATCCGCCGAAAAACATCAGTACTGTATTGATCATGATGGCGTACAGCATCACGCGATCGCTACAAAGCAGGTCTTTAAATCGTTCCATATCTGTGGTAGTGGGAGATTATTTACGTATGTAGTCGACAAACGCATAGCGCTGGGCGTGGCGATCGTCGATGTCGTGGTCTTCGCGGGCTACCTCCTGCCAGTCGGACTTGTATTCGGGGAAGAAGGTGTCGGCCTGAGCGGGAGTGTCGTCGACTTCGGTCAGGCACAGGCGGTCGGCTATGCTGAGAGTCTGGGTGTAGACACTGGCTCCACCGATGATATAGACGTCCTCGTCAGGAGCGCAGTGTGCGAGAGCTTCTTCGAGTGACGGGTACACATCGCAACCAGGGAAGAGACCCCTCCCGTCCTCCCCTGTATGGGAGGAGAAAGCGCTACGGCTGAGCACGACGTTACGACGATTGGGTAGGGCACCCTTGGGCAGCGACAGGAATGTGTTGCGCCCCATAATGATAGTATGCCCAGTGGTGAGCGACTTGAATCGCTTTAGATCGTTGGGCAACCAGTAGATGAGTTTATTCTGAAATCCGATGGCACGATTTTTCGCCACCGCTGCAATGATTGAAATCATAATTATCAATTGTCAATTATTAATTATACCGAGACTTCTGCTTTGATGTGTGGATGTGGGTCGTAGCCCTCTAACTGGAAGTCTTCGAACTGGAAGTCGAAGAGACTCTTGACATCGGGGTTGATAATCATACGGGGCAGGGGACGTGGCTCGCGAGTGAGTTGCAGTTTGGCCTGCTCGATGTGATTGAGATACAGGTGGGTGTCGCCAGTAGTGTGGATAAAGTCGCCAGCCTTGAAACCTGTGACCTGAGCCATCATTTGCAGCAATAGTGCATAGCTGGCGATATTGAACGGTACACCAAGGAAGGTGTCGGCCGAACGCTGATAGAGTTGCAGTGACAGTCGTCGTGTCTCCCCTCCTTCGGAGTGGCAGGGGGAGGTGTAAAACTGGAAGATGGTGTGGCAGGGTGGGAGGGCCATCTGGTTGACCTCGGCCACATTCCACGCTGAAACAATCATACGACGCGAGTCGGGATTGTTCTTCAGTTGGTCGAGCACATACTGTATCTGGTCGATGGTGCCGCCATTATAGTCGGGCCACGAGCGCCACTGGTGACCATATACCGGACCCAGTTCACCGTTCTCATCGGCCCACTCGTTCCAGATGCGAACACCGTGGTCCTGTAGGTACTTTACGTTGGTGTCGCCCTTGAGAAACCACAATAGTTCGTATATGATCGACTTGAGGTGCAGTTTCTTGGTAGTGAGCAGTGGAAATCCGTCGTCGAGATTATATCTGCTCTGTGTACCAAAGATGCTTATGGTGCCTGTACCCGTGCGGTCGCCCTTCTGGCTGCCTTCGGTCAGGATGCGGTTCAGGATGTCTAAATACTGTTTCATCTTATATCTCCTAATTCTTAATTCTTAAATCTTAATTATCTCTGGGGCTTCGGAGGGCAGGTGAGTGCTCTTGATGCGCCAAGGCTTGGGGTAGAGATTGTTGGCGCGATTGCCGATGTTTTTTACGGGACCCAGAGGTTGACCTTTGTACGTGATGGTGACAATGCCACGAGGGGTGTCGGGAGGAAGCACTAGGGCCTCGCCACGGAGATACTTTATCGCTTTGCTATATGGCACATCGACATAAATGTCGCTGTACTCTAATTGAGAATTTAGAATTGAGAATTTAGAGAGTTTTTTAGTGATGTCGTCACTCTTAATTCTAAAATCTAAATTTTCTTCCTTTTGTTTGCGCAGGGCACAAACAAATAAGCCTTCACCGCGGGTGATGCCTGGGATGAAGCGATAGACGGGATGATCGAAGCCTGGGAGTAGCGAACCGGTGATATTCCACGATGGGTCTACGGGGATGTCGAGCACTTCGGCGTCGTAGTTGTCAAGAATCCACTGGATGTTCTCCTCGTTCTCCTTAGTATTATATGTACACGTACTATATATAAACAGTCCGCCAGGGTTGAGACACTCCCATGCGTCGGACACTATCTCACGCTGCAGTTGCCAGCACTTCTCCACATTCTGTGGGCTCCACTCGGCGATGGCGCCAGGATCCTTTCTCATCATTCCCTCGCCCGAGCAAGGTACGTCGCACAGGATGAGGTCGAACTTGAGTTTTGATTTTCGGAAATCGCGCGGGTAGTTGTTGGTTACGATACAATTGGGTGCTCCCCACTTGGTGATGTTCTCTAGCAGTATCTGCGCTCGATTGCCCATAGGTTCGTTGCTGATGAGCACACAGTCGTCGGGCAATACACTTCGCAATGCAGTTGACTTGCCGCCAGGGGCTGCACACAGGTCTAATGCTAATTGACAATTGACAATTCTTGGACGAGCCAAGCGGCAAAGCCGAGCGGATAATTGACAATTTCGCAGGATGTGGGTTACGAACATCGATGAAGCCTCTTGTACGTAGTAGCAGCCAGCATGGAGTAGGGGGTCGAAGGTGAATTGAGGGCGATCTTCGAGATAGAATCCTTCAGCACACCAAGGTACTTGGCGATCAGAGGGACAGGTTGCTTGATCCGGGCTTTGCCCGCAATCAAGAACCTGTCCCTTTGATCGCTTTCGCGGATTGACGCGAATAGAGACCGGTGCTTCCTCATCGAAAGCCCCAAGGAAGCGACTGAACCTTTCATCGCCCATTATCCTACGTGTCTCTGCCACGAAATCTGCAGGTAAACTAACCATTATTTCAGAAATTTGTGGCAAAATTAAAAAAAATCTGAGAAAAAACGCTATCTTTGCAACTAATTTTGAACATCTTACGTCAAACAGGTGTAGAAATCAAAAAAAATAGAGATATGAAAAAGTATTTAATCGCAATCGCCATGGTGCTTACGCTTAGCATGAATGCTAATGCTACCGCACAGAAACATCGCCACACTCCACGCACGGAGCAGGTGAGTGATACTGTAAAACACGACCCCGATGCCATCGAGGCATTCTCGGACACTACTACTGCTAAAAACAATGCTGACGCTGACTTTGACGAAGATGACAACTACACACGTCACCACGTGACACTTGAAGGTGAAGAAGCTGGAGAGTTTATCGATAAGGTGTTTGGCGGACTTGGTATCGCAATGATCATCCCTATCCTGGCTATCGTGATTTTCGGACTTCTGTTGCCTCTCATCGTACTTTTCACAGTGCTATACTTCGTAAATCGCAATCGCAGAGATAAGTATCGCCTGGCCGAGATGGCTATCAAGAACGGACAGCCCATCCCCGACGAACTGCTGAAGGATGTGAATAAGGATAAATGGGACAACAGCGAATACAATGCCGGTGTACGTCAGATGTTCACAGGTGTAGGACTGGCTATCTTCCTGGGCATTATACTCGACGAACTGGGAATAGGTATCGGTGCTCTAGTATTCTTTATCGGACTGGGCAAGTGGTTTATCGCCCGCCAGAACCGTCCTATAAACAATGATGACATTCAGAACTTTAATAATAAGAATGAGCTATGACAAAGAAATTGACGAAATCAAACGATAGAGTGCTTGCAGGAGTATGCGCAGGTATCGCCGAATATCTGGACTTTGACATCACGCTGGTACGTATAGCCTACGCATTCCTTACACTCTTTACATGTTTCAGTGGAATAATATTCTACATAGTACTTGCGATCGTAATGCCGGAAAGGAATCTGCTGGATAGGTGAGAATTTAGAATATAGAGACTTCGATGGCTAGTATCAGCGACATAGCACTAGTGACGCAGGTGGCGGTGTTCCACAACAAGCGGGCGTTCGATCAGCTTGTTAGGAAGTACCAGTCGCCTGTTCGCAGGTTCTTCTTGAACCAGACACTAGGCGATGAGCAGCTTAGCGACGATCTTGCACAGGAGACCTTTATCAAGGCTTACGTCAACATCGGCAAGTTTCGCGGTATGTCTAGCTTCTCAACGTGGCTGATGCGTATAGCTTACAATGTGTATTATGATGACCTACGCGCGCGTAAGCAGACTTACGATATCGAAGACTCAGGTGCAATGCGTAAATCGGCAAATACAAGCGATCAAAATATTAAGATGGATATACATGCTGCGATGGCACTACTCAAGCCTGATGAACGTACATGTATCACACTGCAACTGATAGATGGATACCCCATCGACCAGATAAGCAAGATAACTGGAATACCAGAAAATACGGTGAAATCGCACCTTAAGCGAGGGAAAGATAAAATGGCTAACTATTTAAGAGATAACGGATATGGAGGATAAGAATGACATCATGCTGAAGCAGCTGTTTGAACAGGCTGCACAGCAGCAGATAGAGGACAACGGGTTTACCGAGCGAGTGATGGCAAACCTGCCCGAACGGAGTGGCTATAGCGTGCGCACGCTGTCGCGACTGTGGACTATGTTCTGCTTGATTATCGGTGTGCTGATATTCTGGTTGGCCAGCGGATGGCCTATACTGCAGGGATTGCTGGCTGGCGGCAAGCAGATGCTGATAACCACCATCGAGGTATTTCTGATTACAGCCCCAACTACCGAGATTCAACTTAATCCTTGGGTTGTTCTGTTGATGCTGGGCTTTGTATTAATTTTCCTACCTTATCAAACATTCCGTAAGTTGTCCGCAACACTTTAAACTCAGTGCGTCGGTTCATCTGATGACACTGTTCCTGCAGTTCCTCAGCGAAGGCGGCTATAAATTCCTCTGATAGCACGTCGCCCTCCTTGAGGAATTCGTATTTCTCGGCCACCTTGCGCTTAATCTTTTTCGGACTAGCCTCGCCGTAGCCCTTTGGTGTAAGTCGGTCGGCAGCTATGCCGCTAGCTATCAGATAGTTAACCACACTCTCGGCTCGCTGTTGCGACAGCCTTTCATTATACGCATCCGAGCCTCTACAGTCGGTGTGTGCCGACAGTTCGATGGTGATGTTAGGATTCTCGTTTAGCAACTGCACCAGTTGGTCGAGTGCTGTCTTGGATTCTGGACGCAGTGTGGCTTTGTTGAAATCGTAGAAGATATTCTCGATAAGCACTGGGGCAGAGATGTTGGCCAACGGGAACTGCAGCACATACTCCTCCGACTTAGTCACGGAGTCTACTCGTATCTGTTCCTGATGGTTCAGGAATCCCTTGCAAGTGCCCAGTATCACATAGTCTACACCTGGTTTTATCTCCTGAGTAAACGATCCGTCGCTACGCACGCTCAGTTTCATGTTGGTGCCATCGTTGCCCACCATATATACCTGTGCGGCAGGCAGTTCGTAACCATCCTGCTCGTAAACCCACCCTTTGACGGTCTGAACTATCTCGGGATTGTAGAAACTGTAGATATGGTCCATGCCTCGCAGATCGCCACGACTGCTACAGAAGTACCCCTGATTCAGCTTGCCCTCGAACGTCATGCCGAAGTCGTCGGCCTGAGAGTTTAAGGGGAAACCGGGGTGATTTAATTGAGAATTAGGATTTGTTATGTAATAAATATCAAGTCCTCCTAGGCCGGGGTGGCCGTTGCTTGAGAAATACAGGTCGCCATTGGGGCGGAATGTGGGGAACATCTCATCGCCTGAGGTGTTGATGGTAGGGCCTGCATTCTCTATGTAGCCAGCCTCTGTAGGACTGAGCAGTCGGCACTTCCAGATGTCGAGTCCACCCATGCCACCACTGATATCGCTTACAAAGTATAGCCATTCGCCATCAGGACTGATGGCTGGGTGAGCAAAACTGCTCAGTGTGTCGTGACTAATTATGAGTTCTGTAGGTTTGCTCCATGCTGCATCGCTTCGCTGCGACACCATGATGCGAGCGTATCGAGGGTAGTTGGGGTCGGATGCACACTGTGTCAGATACATCGTCTTGCCGTCGGGCGAGAAACAGCATGCACCTTCGTCGTAGGCCGAGTTGAGGCCTGACGATATAGCTTGCGGTTTGCCCCATTTGCCCTTCTCGTCCTTCTGTGCATAGAATATATCGGCACACTTGGTTCCAGTGATGCCGCTAAGTTCGTCGCCCTGAGCCTGATTGCGGGTAGAACTGAAAAACAGTTGGTCGTTATCGTCGCCAGCCAGCATAGGCGAGTAATCATCGCGGCGAGAGTTGAACAGGTCAGCCCTCTTCACGGTATATGCCGATCCATCCTTCTTCCACTGCGGAGCCTTATTCGCCGACTCCAAACCATTTTTCGCCAGCTTGAGGTATCCTCCTGTCTCTTTCCCCTTTCTTGCGTCCCTTTGGTAGCAAGCGGCCTCAGGCCGAGCGTCTCTTTTCTCTAAACTATCAATCGCAGATTGAAAGCTTTTTGCCGCCTCCTTATAATTACCATTACGCATATACATCTGCCCCAGATAGAGTTGTGTCAGCGAGTCTGCTTGCTTATATCGTATCACATTCTTGTATGCAGTTATCGCCTTGTTGGTCAGGTTCAGTCGGCGATAGCATTCGGCCAGTCGTCGGGCACGTTGTCCGCGAGTTTCGCGCTCCTGGGAAGGAGTCTGTGCGTAGGCTTTCTTATACTGGTCGGCCGCATCATAATATTCGCCTATAGCCAGGTACTTATCGCCCTTCTTCATAGCCTGATCAGCCCCGCACCCCACTATCAGCAGGGCGAAAGCCATCACGTATATAGCGCTTAATACTTTTCGCATACCTATATATAAACGGAAAGGCAGGCTTTTTATTGCCTGCCTTATATCATTTGTTCTCAAAAGGTGCACGATATGTGCATCCCTCTTTCCATCTCGAACATCCATAGGCCGTTTTGCCTTTGATGATGTGTCCTTCTCCGCACAGCGGACAAACATCGCCCTCCTTAGGACCACTATTAGCCTTTTTCTTAGGCTTTGTCGATTTCTTCGCTTTCTTTGTTTCTTCCTCGTTAATGACGGACACGCGGCGATTTGTTGGGTCAGACTTCACCTGTGCTACGATTTCTGTGATTTGTTGCTTTAAACCATTGATAAAGTCCTGCGCTTCTTGGTTAAAATTCTCCTTGTTGTGCTCGATGTCACGAAGTTTCTTTTCCCAGATACCTGTAAGTTCTGCGCTCTTAAGTAGTTCTTCGTGTATCAACCCTATTAGTTCAACTCCAGTTGGGGTAGGAGCGATACTGGTCCTATTTCTTTTGATATAGTGCCTCTTGAATAGGGTTTCAATGATGGCTGCACGTGTTGATGGGCGTCCGATGCCATTTTCTTTCATCGCAGCTCTCAATTCTTCATTGTCCACCAGTCTTCCAGCTGTCTCCATAGCGCGCAGCAGTGTTGCTTCAGTATATGGCTTTGGAGCAGTAGTCCATTTCTCGGTCAGCGTGGGTGTATGCTCTCCACTCTCGCCTTTTTCGAAGATAGGCAGTGTTCGTTCTTCCTCTTTCTTTTTTGCTTCGTCCTCGTCGTTGTTCTGTTGATCTTTTGCATACACTGTTCGCCATCCTGGTTCGAGTATGGTTTTACCTGTAACCTTAAATTCTATTTCGTCTACCTTTCCCAATACTGTGGTCGTGGCGAATTTACAGTCAGGATAGAATACTGCAATGAATCTCTTGGCCACAAGGTCAAACACGTTTCTTTCTACATCCGTTAGTCCCTGGGGTGGAACGCCTGTGGGAATGATGGCGTGGTGATCTGTCACTTTCGATGAATCAAAGACTTTTTTTGATTTAGGAAGCTGTTTACCTCCTATAGCCTTTATCAACTCTGCATATGGAGCCTGCCCATTGAACTTTGTTTGGAATAATCCGTTTAGAGTCTGAGGACATTTTGGGTAAATGTCATCAGATAGGAATGTCGTATCTACACGAGGGTATGTGGTATATTTCTTCTCATAGAGTGCCTGAATCAGGTTCAGGGTCATCTCTGCCGAATAGCCGAATTTCTTGTTACAGTCTACCTGCAACGATGTCAGGTCGTATAGAGATGGTGGTTGCTCCTTTCCGTTCTTCTTTTGTACGTTTGTAACGACAAATGGCTTTCCGGCTATTGTTTCAAAAGCTTTTTCTCCTTCTTCTTTGCTAGTAAAACCGCGCTTTGCGAGACTCTTTTTGTCTTTGCTATCGTCATCCTTTTCTTCTTCCTCTTCTTTTATTATGGCAGTAAATGTAGTATCGCGGTATACTGTTGCCAGCACCCAATATGGTTCTGGCTCGAAATGGTCGATTTCGTATTGACGCTTCACGATGAGAGCCAAAGTCGGGGTCTGAACACGTCCGATAGATAATACTTGGTGATTCTGTCCGTATCTCAGTGTATAAAGTCGGGTAGCATTGATTCCGAGCAACCAGTCGCCTACTGCTCTACTTAATCCTGCTATATACAATGATTGATATTCTTTCTGATTTTTAAGTTGGGCAAAACCTTCTTTGATGGCTTCGTCTGTCATAGATGAAATCCAGAGACGTTGCACTGGACATTTTGCTTGGGCTTTTTGCATCACCCAGCGCTGAATCAATTCTCCCTCTTGTCCTGCGTCACCGCAATTTATGATGCTATCGGCATTCTGCATTAGCCCTTCGATAATGGCAAACTGTTTCTTGATTCCAGCATCTTCTTTTACGCGTATTCCGAAACGTTGTGGAATCATTGGCAGAAACTCTAGTCGCCAGTCTTTCCAAACTATGGTGTAATCTTCGGGCATCTTAAGTTCACACAAGTGGCCGAATGTCCACGTCACCTGATAACCATTGCCCTCCATGTATCCGTCGTGCGAGCTGTTGGCCCCCAAAATCCTTGCTATATCCCGGGCCACGCTCGGTTTCTCTGCTATACAGACTATCATACTTGTTTCTAAATTTGGGTGCAAAGGTACTAAAAATCCCCACTATAATTAAACTTTTCTTGAGTTTTTTCGTCATTTAGTTATAAATAAACCACATTTTTTACGTAATGAAGAAACTAATTATTATCACTGTAATGATGGCAATGTGCGCCGGCGTGCGTGCCCAGTACCGTAATGTCTTTGTAGAGAAGGGCTACGATAAGGCCCAGGTAGAAACTAGACTCAAACAGGTGTTCGACGATGTGTTTCGTGGCCCTAACAAGGTGTACTTCGATGTGGGCGACTCTATGGGATACGTTAGTGACATCAAGAACCACGATGCCCGTACCGAGGGTATGTCGTATGGCATGATGATAGCCGTGCAGTTTGGCGAGAAGGATATATTCGACCGTCTGTGGCGATGGACCAAGAAGTATATGCAGCACCAGGATGGCGACCGCAAAGGCTACTTTGCTTGGAGCCTTAAGACCGACGGAACCCGCAATGCCGAAGGTGCTGCCAGCGACGGCGAGCTATACTTTATTACAGCACTGCTATTTGCCAGCAACCGTTGGGGCAATGATACAGGCATCAACTATAAGAAGGAGGCCCAGTTCATTCTCGACTGCATCCAACCAAGGACGACCCACCCCCAACCACTCCCTTTTATGGAGGGGCGTAATAATTCTACTCCCTTCCCTCGCAGGGAGGGGCAGGGGGAGAGTCGCATCTATCTCATCGACCCCGAAACCAAACTCATCACCTTTACCCCCGATGGTTTCGGACAGCGATTCACCGATCCTTCATACCACATCCCTGCATTCTACGAGGTATGGGCAAAGTATGCCGACGATGGACGTTCAGAATATTGGTACGAGTGCGCGCGCGCGAGCCGCGAGTTCCTGCATAAGTGCATCAACCCCACCACAGGTCTTAATGCCGACAACTGCAATTACGATGGCACAGAGATGTCGATGCCCCGATTCCCAGGCATGCCCCAGCGTCCACAGGGTCCACAGGGTCAGCCCCAGCGTCCACGCCGCATGGGTAACAACAACTTCCGCTACGACTCATGGCGTGTGCCTATGAATATCACCCTCGACTATGTGTGGAGTCACGGTGCCGATGGCGAATGGCAGCGCAAGTATGGCGAAACCATCCAGAACTTCTTCTACGCTCAGGGCGTGGATAAGTTCGTCGACCAGTATCGCCCCGACGGTACGCTGCCCGAGGAGGATGAGATATTGCCCGCAGGCGGATTCCGCAAACTGCGCCACAGCATCGGACTGGTTAGCACCGTTGCCGCAGCGTCTATCCTGTGCAGTCACGATAAGAGCAAGGAGTTTGTCGATGCCCTGTGGAATGCCAAGCACGAACCGTTCGAAGACGGCTACTTCGATGCCTACTACGACGGCCTGTTGCGACTGTTCGCATTCATGCATCTTAGTGGACATTATCGAGAAATTACCCCTCAGAAGTAAAATAATAAAAAAAATCCCGTTCTCGTTTGGTAGAATGGGATTTTTGTTTTATCTTTGCAACCGAAATGGTTATAGGCCATAAACTTTAATGATAAAATAATGAAGAAATATCTCATAGCCTTAGCAGTAGTAATTAGCTGCATAGTCGCTACAGCGGTTCACACCGCATGTACCGCCGACAGTGTGGACAACGCTGTCAGGACCCAATCGCAATTCCGTAAGATGATCGTTGGCAAGTGGATAGTGTACTCTGTCGAAGACGGCTACACCCAGACCATTCTCAATTCAGAGTGGTGGTACGATGCCGAGGGCAACTTTACCAACGCCCAGGGCGACTGGAGGAGCAACGGCATATACCATTGGGACGGCAATGAGCTCATCATGACTATCGACTCTCAGCCTTGGTCGGCAGTAGTCAAGGATATTACTCCCAACGAGATGGTATGGCTGGGCCCCAATACCGGCAAGATTGTCAAACTTAAGCGTAAGTAATACTTTCTCATACATAATCAAAAAAAGTCCAACAGTGTCTCACGACGCCGTTGGACTAACCAACACAAAAACTAAACTAGACTTAACTAAACTTTTAAATATCTTAAAAGCGGTGGCAAAGTTACGCAATTTTTGCGAATCTACCAAATAAAAATTCATTTTTTTGAAAAAAAAGTTTGGTGCTTTGCTCAAAACACATTATCTTTGCATCCAAGAAACTGTAAATGTGAAACGTCGAGAGGTCCATGAGTAGGTTTTGGAACACAGTTGAGATAAAGGTTGCATTGCGCATGTCTGCATGGGCACTGGTAGTGCTGGCAGGCGTGGCTTACTATCTGTTTACTGATACGTCGCAGGCATTTACGTCGATGTATACAGAGAACTGCCATTCTAAGATGCTTATCAACTACGAGTACACCCGTCGCGTGCTGTCCGACGTGTATGTGCAAGTATCAAATAATGTGTATCAGATAGAGAGTACGCTCGACAATCCCAACGATCAGCTCGAGCAGATGAGGCGTATAGTAAAGCGTGGCAATCGCATACATAGTTGCGGCATGAACTTTGTGCAGGGATATTATCCGCAGAAGGGTACGCGATACTGCCCCTTTGCATGGCGCAACCCCAAGAATCGCGAAGAGATACTGACCGACGAGAAGGGCGATCACGACTTTGACTATCTGCAGGCACGATGGTTCAGGGCTGTGGTCGAGGGAGATACTGCCGAGTGGAGCGACCCCTTCTATGACGGATACGACAACACCACAGCGCTAGCAGCCTATATGGTGCCTATACACGACAAGACGGGTAAGGCTGTGGCCGTGCTGGGTGCCGATATCTCGCTCGACTGGTTGTCGTATAAACTTGTCGAGACCGACAGTACGTATAATGCCCAGAGCAAGCTGGCATTCCAAGTGATGGGACTGAAATCGGAGAGTTACATTATCGACTACGACGGAAAATACATTACCCATCCCGACCGCGAAAAATTGCTTAATGGCGTGTTTTATGACTACATCAGTCATAAGGACGCAAAGCGAAACATGCTGATAAATCGGATGAAGAGCAGGCAGATGAGTAGCAATGAGAGCGCCGAGAGTTTCCTGTTTCGTGGTGAAGAGTGTTATTTCTTTTACATCCCGCTTAAGTATACCAACTGGATAATGGTGACAGTGGTGCCATGCAGGTCGATAGATATGATGGTTATTGAGCGCTGTCTGCGAGTGTTTGCCATCGTCGCCATTGGCATGTTTGTCATGCTGTTATTAGGCTACTACTATATCAGAGTAGAACGATACCGCGATATTAAATCACGGAGATAACGCATCAGTGCAGTAGAGCTATTGGTAGCCTTAGACTAAATAGTTACGAATGAATATTTAAAGTTCTAATATTTTGGGACTTTTTTTGTTGCAAGACGATTTTTCTTGCTAAGTTTTTCTTTATTTCCAATTTTATTTGTATCTTTGCAATTGCATTGCGGTATATGCCAGATTGAGGCTAGTGCTTATTGATGGCAGAAACCAATCTCCAATGGGAGTGCGGGTCGTGGTGCAAGACATCGTGGGTATAAAGAAGAACTCGTGTTCTCTTGTCGAATGACGTTTGAAGTATAAAGGCTCCTACCAAAGCAACTTGTACAAAATCAATGCAAACGATTCGAGAGAGCCACGTCTGTATAGGCGTGCTCTTTCTGTATGTATTTGCATTGAAGGCTATCTGTGGTAGGAGCGGCCTATACTTCGAATACATTGGAAAGTGTTACGCCTTCTTTTTATGCCTGCGTAACATGAGAGTAATTAAAACCAGATTGCAAAACAGATTTAAAGCTCCTACCAAGCATGAAGAATCTAAATATTAGCAAAACGGTCTGTCATAGGTGTATCCAAACCATAGGGAGGGTACAGCTATGAGTAGTGCCATAAATAAAGCTGAACTTATCAGCAAGTTGCAAACCTTGGAAGGTTTAAGCAACGAGGAGCGTAGCAGCCTTATTGGACTGTTGCGCCAGCACAAAAAGTATGGGTTAGTTTGGGAAGACAAAACAGAAAATATAGAAGAACGGCTTCGTGAAGAACTTCCTGTGCTTCGAGAAGTGAAAGAAAAGGCCTTGTTGAGTGAAGAGCCAGATGCGCCCAATCATATTTTAATTGAAGGAGATAACCTAGAAGCACTCACTGCCCTTAGTTATACTCATGAAGGAAAGATTGATGTAATCTACATCGATCCTCCATACAACACAGGTAACAAGGACTTTGTTTATAATGACTCTTTTGTTGATACGGAAGATTCTTACCGTCATAGTAAATGGCTCTCCTTTATGAATAAGCGTCTGAAGATTGCAAAAAAATTGCTGTCTGAAAAGGGCGTAATCTTTATTTCAATTGACGATAATGAGCAGGCTAATTTGAGGTTGTTATGTGATGGCATTTTTGGAGCCGCAAACTTTATAGCTAATATTATTTGGGAAAAAGCGGATTCTCCAAGGATGGATGCAAAAATAATCTCATCACGTCATGATTTTATCGTGACCTATGCAAAAGATATAGCAACTTTACCACTAAATAAGTTGAAAGTTGCAGATGTACCTGGACATTATAATAAAACAGATGAAAAAGGAAGAAAGTATTATTTAAAGCCTCTACGATATATGGGAAATGCTGACAGACGAGAAGATAGACCAAACATGTATTTCCCGATAATCGCACCTGATGGAACATCTGTATTACCAATCAGAGCAGATGGCTCTGACGGTCGATGGCGATGGAGCCGAGAAAAAGTCGAAGAGGAGAAAAACAGGCTTGAGTTTGTAAAAACAAAAAAGGGATGGTCTGTTAATACAAGGCTATATGCAGATAATATGTCTGATATACCTGTTGAAACTTTATGGTATAATAAAGACGTTGAAAGTAATCGCCAAGCAATTGCAACTATAAAACAAATTTTTGGTTCAGAGAAAACATTTACAAATCCTAAGCCTGTCAAATTAATACAAAGAATAATTCAAATAACAGGTGATGATTCTTCCGTTGTTCTTGACTTCTTCGCCGGCTCTGGTACCTCTCTTCATGCCACGATGCAATTGAATGCGGAGGAAGGAGGTCATAGGAAATGTATCCTTGTTACGAGCAATGAGAACAATATATGTGAGGATGTTACCTACGAACGAAACAAACGAGTGATTGATGGTTATACTACACCCAATGGTGTGGAGGTTCCTGGCCTGAAAGCTAACTCCTTGCGCTACTACAAGACGGACTATATTCCTCGCGAAAGGACTCAGAAGAATATGCGTGCATTGGTGGCTGCTGCTACTGACCTGCTTTGCATTAAGGAAAATCTATATGAGGAGCAAAAAACGTTTGGAAGGTTTAAGCTAAAGCCACAATTAGCCCGATACTTCAACGATGGTAAAAAGCATATGCTGATTATCTATCGTGAGGAGTTGATTGACGTGATAGCTGAAGAAATCAAGACTTTGGACGTTGGTAAGATGCGCTTAAAAATCTATGTATTCTCACCTGGCCGCTATGCCTTTACGGATAACTTCCGCGAGGTTGAGGACAAGGTGGAGTTGATTGCTCTTCCAGCCGCCATCTACGATGCTTACCAAAAGGTGTTGCCCAAACGAAGGGAGAAACTTTTTGATGAGGAGAATAAGCAAGATAATGTAATTCCATCTGACTTGTTTGCAGAACAAGAGGAAGGAGGTGAAGCATGAAAGAATTAAAATTTCAGCAGAAAGCTGTTCGCAAATTGGTGGATGAAACCATAGATTTGCTTAGATTATCAGGCCACAGGAAGACTTTGATTCTCAAAGCCCCTACAGGTGCTGGTAAAACGGTGATGGCTTCACAAATGTTGGCTGACTTGACAGAAGAACTGCAAAGTCGCGGTGATAGCCCTTATCAACAAGTCGCATATATTTGGATTGCCCCCAATAAACTACACCAGCAGAGTTATTTCAAGATGAAGAATTACTTCACTGAAACACGCCTGTTGAAGCCTGTGATGTATGATGAAATTGATCAGAGTGAGGGAACTATCAAGCCAGGTGAAATACTGTTTGTAAATTGGGAGAGCATTAACAAAGAGAAAAACGTGATGGTACGCGACTCAGAACAGAATGCCTCTCTATATGAGATAACTCGCAGAACACAAGAGGAACAAGGCCTTCCTATCATTGTTGTAATAGACGAGGAACACTTATTTTGGTCGAAGTCAGCAGATAAGAGTGCAAAGGTGCTGCAGAAGATTAATCCAAAAGTTGAGATTAGGATTTCTGCTACACCAAAGACGAATGCTGATCACAAAGTGACAGTAAGTCGTGAAGAGGTGGTGAATGAGGAGATGATTAAGAAACAAGTGGTGCTGAATCCTGATATTACAAAGGGCTATAACGATGAGAACGAACTAAATATCCATCTGATTCAATGCGCTTTGGAGAAACGCAGACTCTTGGCTGAAGCTTACAAGAAAGAGGGTACAAATATCAATCCGCTATTGTTGATCCAGTTGCCCAACGACACTTCAGAAAGCATGACATCTGAGGATGCGGCTATCGCAGATCAGGTGAAGACATATTTGAGGGAAATTAAGGATATAACGACAGAGAACCAGAAACTGGCAGTATGGTTGAGCAACGAGAAAGCTAATCTTGATGGATTAGAGCAACCTGATAATATAACAGAAGTTTTGCTATTCAAACAAGCGATTGCATTGGGGTGGGATTGCCCACGTGCTGCTGTCTTGCTAATATTCAGAAAGTTGCAGAGTAATCAGTTTACCATTCAGACTGTAGGACGTATTCTCAGAATGCCTGAACAGATATTTTATAAGAACGACTTGCTTAATGTAGGTTATGTCTATACCGACATCAGCAAAGATCAGATACAGATTGTGGCTGAGGATATGGACTATCTGAACAAAGATGCTCTGCAGGCAATACGCAGAGAGAACTTGCAGAATGTGGCTTTGCAGTCGTATTATAGTGTTTATAAAAGTTCTGATCGTAACCGCTTAGGTCCGGATTTTAAGAAAGAACTGATAGATTGTTTCAGTAGAAACTGGCTAGTAAAGTGGCAACAGTTCAGTTTCAGTTTTGATGACGAAGAGACACAGGAGCCAGAGCCACCACAGAATTTAGCTGAACAAAATAGGAAGCAGATTGAACAAAACCTGAACATAAAATTCGATGTTCTACGATTAGGCGTAGAGGTGCCAGAGAATATTGTGTTCCAGAATGAGCTGGGTATTATTGATGTGGAAGGCCATAAGCACGAATTTGCTAAGAGTGCTGGCGAGGTGCGTCGCATCTATATTGACTATTGTCGCTCGCTATTAGGAAGTTACGAGAAGTCACACAGTACTGATGTCTTGGCAGGTTATCTGTTGCAAGCAATGGAAGAACTCTTTGAGTTGTTTGAGACAGATGCTATGAAAGTGATCCTTTATTATGCCAACAAACCTAAGTTTACGGAGATTATCCAAAAGGCGTTGAATAACTATGTTCGTAAGCTTCAGGACCGTCAGCGTCAAGCAAAGGAACGTGCCTTCGAGGAATATACTTGGGAGGTTCCTGTTGAGCGTCTTTATAAAGAGAGTACCCACCATGTGATGACAAAAGTTGAAGAACATGCGTTATTGCCATTTGTTGAGTTGAATACTGTGTCAACACCAGAACGTCGGTTCTCTGAATATCTGGAAAAAAACAAAGACTATATCGATTGGTGGTACAAGAATGGTGATGAGGGTAAACAGCACTACAGCATTCCTTATGAGAATTCACAAGGCGAAAAGGCTTTGTTCTACGTTGACTTTGTGATAAGAATGAAGAATGGGCAGGTGTTCTTATTTGATACAAAGACAGAGAATAGTGACTCTGAGGCTCCAAATAAGCACAATGCTCTGATAGACTATATGTCAGACAAAGGATTACTTGGCGGTATTATTGTAGAGAAAAATGATGTTTGGCATTATTCACAATTCCCGATAACAACAACTGAAGATGTGACTGGATGGGATGCTTTCTTCCCTGATCAATATGTATAATGAAAACCTAATATAAAATGAGAAAAGGTATTGACAGTACGTTTCTACACTATGGTGTACGAAAGGAGGACATGGCTCTGATAGAGCAATCGTGTCAGGATGTAGATATTGATGCTGAATGGCTGAAAGATAATATCCTGAAACCCTACAACGAAGAACGTAATAACCAAAACGTTGTAGAGGAGAAGAAACTTGTTAAGATATTGAAGAAAGCACTAAAAAACCTATAGCGTATGAAATTTAAGAAAATACACGCTGAAAACTATAAAACCTACAAACTGCTTGACTTGGATTTGGAGGTTACGGACGACCGCCCTATAGTGTTGATAGGCGGAGGTAATGGCTGTGGTAAAACAACTCTGTTTGACGCTATATACCATGCCTTATATGGTCTTAAGATTGAGAATGAACACCACTTTGAAGAATTATTTAATGCTGGTGTAAAAAATGAGCAAGGACTAACCAATAAGTACATTGTGTTGGAAGTTACTTTCTCGGGAATGGTGCTTAACCAGGAACAGCAGTATAAACTAAAACGAGCTTATATGCTAGATGAAGGACGAGTCCTGGAATCGGTAACGCTGAATATGGGTGGAAACCAGTTTACTTATGGAAGCGGCACTCCATCTGCTCAACGCGCCTCGAATGAGGAAATAGTAAATAAGATTATTGCAGCAAATCTGCCTGCTGAACTGAGTAATTATTTCCTTTTTGATGCGATGAAGACATCGGATTTGGTGAAGGAGGAACAGATAAACAAGCTAATAATGAAGAACATCAATTCTGTGATGGGATTCAATAAGTATGCTCAACTAAGGAAGGTTTCAGATACTCTTTTGTCGGAAAAGAAGGCTGAACGCATGCAAAACGACAAAATTAAAGAGGAATATACCAATCTGACTACAGCAAAACAGAAACTTGATGGGGAAATCGCCAAACTGAATGATGAATATGCTGCTGATTTGAACTATGCAAATGAGAACAAGGAGCAGTATGATCAGGTGAAGGCAGGTAAGGATTCTGACGAGGTGACTCGCGAGATGATGACCAAGCTAGAACAATCGATTAATAATACGGTTGAATTTGAGGGTAGATATAGTCAAGATATTGATTCGTTGGCAAAAGACCTTGAAACAAAGGTGATTTATCCTAAGTTGGCAAGTGTTATTAAAACGGAGATAGATGTTATTTTGCAGGCTAAGCAAGATGTAAAAGCCGCTCGGGTAAATTTGCTTACTGATAGTCAGATAGAGGGTATAACCAAACAGCTTGTTAGTTTGATAGAAGAACGTTATGTTAGAGAAGGTACTATTGATATACCATCGCTGATAAACGAACTGAAATCGCTGCAGGAAAAAGCCAATACAGTTGAAGACAAGTTTTCGTATCTTACTGCATCAGAAGTTGAGGCGCTTGACAAATTAGTTTCAACTGCTATTAGTAATCCTTTTGTGGCATTAGACGAGAAACGCGAAAGGCTGAATCAGGACATTGCACAAATGCCCAAACAGAAGGAAAAACTTAAAGAGTATCAGCGCACATTGAATGGCAGTGATTATACCTTTCTGGAACTTTACGAAAAGAATACGGCAAGGATAAAGGAACTGAAGGAGATTATTGAAATAAAGAAGAAGGAGTCGAAAGAGATGGGCGATAAGATAGCGACCTACGACTATGATATTCCTCAGGTTCATGATCCACAATACGACATACTTTGTGTATTGCCAGACTTTTTCAAGAATCTCTCGGCTAAATTATTGAGAGCTAAGAAGGCTAGTATTGAACGTATGATGCGCGATCAACTAAATATTAATTTGATTGTGTATGCTGGCGTAGTTGGTAGGGTTGAACTTTCGGCAAATGATAGTGATGATATCTCGTTTAAAATTTATCATAAGAATGGTAACGAGATTTATCTGAGCCAGTTGAATGCGGGAGCAAAACAAACAGTAATGCAAGTACTCCTGAAGGTCCTATATAATCTGGGTGACTATGAGCCTCCTGTGATGATTGATACTGTAATGGGTGTGCTTGACAAGGAAAGTCGCGAAGTGATTATAGAGAAATATTTCCCCGATTTGGCACACCAAACTATCCTGCTTAGCACTGATACTGAAATAACAACTGAGCATGATTTCGAGAAGATACAAGCGTATGTGGCCAAAACTTATACGCTGCATAGAGATAAGGAAAATCAATGTACCACTATATCCGAGGATTACTTCGGACAAAAGATAAGTGACCTATGAGTAACATTAATTTGTTGACAGTAAAAGCGGTAACAGCTATCTCTGGTATGCATGAGAGAATAGCTGATGTTAAGGCTGCCATCGAACAGCGTATTAACTTAGATGAATATACTGACAATATGCGTCCTGTAACGCTAAATCATAGTGTTGTGTTGAGAATTTGCCTCTTAGCAGGATTGAGTGATAAATCGCCACGCACTATAGATGATTTGAATGATTATAATCTAGCAAAATCGAATACTCCTTATGCAACCACGTTCTTTACAAAATCGGATATTGGTACGATGTTCGAGATACTGCTAAAGATGAGGTATCATGATGTGGAGGCCGATTGGACTTCTCCGAATTTGGTTAGTAAAGTTATTGGTCGTGAAATTCTTAGAGGTCGTGATATCTTATTGAAGGAAGGTGGCATTGACGAATGGTTGACTTATGTGCCGTTACGTGCTGGTCGCCTGTTGACAGATATACCAGAATTGAATCTGAGAATTGGTGAGTATGAGAATGGAATGGATGCTCGCTTAGATATTAATAGTCGTGATATTGCAAATACACAGATTTTAATAGCTGGTACAACTGGTTCTGGTAAGTCTAATTTGATAGCATTGTTGATTAATCAGATACGTGGTGCTTCATCAGATACTCATTATCCCGTAAACTTCTTATTGTTTGACTATAAGGGTGAATTCTCAGATCCAGCTAACGCTTCTTGGTTGGAACATTTTGATACTGATAAGTCGGCTATTCTTGATCCAATCAGAGAACCACTGCCATTTACTCCATTTAAGGATTTTACAGGAAGACCCATTAATGAGGTGAATCTATATGCAACATCATTGGCAACGGCGCTAAGTTCTATTGCGCCTGCAAAGATTAGTGCCAATATGGATAACAGATTAAGTGAAGCTATTATCAATGCATATAAGGATAAGAACCTAAAACCTGTAACATTCAGTGAAGTGCTGGAGAACTATATTGCATTGCTCCCTCAGAAAAAGCAGGATGATACAGATAGTGTAATTTCTGTGCTTAGTCAATTAGTACGTAATCGTATTTTTGCTGATGAAGATAAGATAGACCTTATGAAGAACTGCTATATCATCAATCTCGGAGGATTTGAGAAAGATGGTATAATGGCTAAAGCCATAGTTTATTTTGTAATTTCTAAGCTTAATACCATCTACGAGAAACTGCCCAAACAGGCAACGAATGATGGTAGGGTAGAAATACGTCATTTTACTATCATAGATGAGGCTCACTATATGCTTGGCTTCGAGAATAAGCCGTTACAGAATCTGATAGCTGTAGGCAGAAATAAAGGAATGAGTATTATTTTGGCTACGCAGAATATGGAGAGTTTTAAGAGTAGACACTTTGATTTTTATGCAAATGCTCAGTATCCGTTAATTATGAAACAACAGCAACAGAACGATGCTGTTATTAAAGATTTGTTTGGCGTTTCGGGTTCTGCTCTTCAGGAAATAAAGCAAGCTATAGCAGGCCTACAGAAGGGCGAGCTTATTACTAAGGATGCCGCTAATATGGCTCTAGGCATCGGAAAACATTGGCAGAAAATAAAAGTAACTCACCTAATATAATTCTTATTGCTATGGATAAACTGAAAAAACTCTATGAGGCAGTTGATCTGCTTGAATCATTGAAACTGCCAGAGGTGCATAAGGCACAAAAAGTGCGTAAGATGCAAAAGAAATACGTTATGAACGAAAGCATACAAAAGAAGTTGGATAATTTAGGAATCTTGCAAATAAATCCGTAAAAAGTCCGAATTGAGATCGAAATGTCCGAAATAATGTCCGATAAAACCAAGCTGTCCGACAAATTGTCCGATAAACCCAAAATGTCCGATAAGTTGTCCGATATAGTTATTATGGCTTCCAATGACTTTATAACCACAAGTTAAAGAGATCCTAGTCCCAATCTTTTAGGTTTGCCTGCGACTTTACGGATTCTGCTATATCTTTTGGTATATTTGGGAAGAACGTCATACCCGTGATGCGTTCAACTTGACTTATGCTATTTACATACAGGTCTTTACGCCTAGAGGTCTCTGTATTCCTGCGAATAAAACCTATACCTTTAGGCTTGCCATTCAAGCACAATACTACTTTGAAAAACGCCTCTGGTACCACAACCTTGTTCTGGCCTATTGTTTCATGTTTTTGGTGAAATAGGATAGGGCCGCAGACTATGTAGATGTCTCCCCACTTTTCTGCCCATCGTCTGCATGCCATCTCAATTTGGTTCCAGTCCCCGCTATTCAGATTGGAATTCTGTGGGCAGCAATTTGTCATCAGGAACGATTCGTACATAGCATCAGCATCCCACTTGTTATCTCCTGCTGGGCACATATGTCCTCTTGACCACCCAGATTGGCGGTAATCAAAATAATTGGCACGTGGTTGGGGAACTTCTGTATCTTCGTGCCATGCACTTCCTGGGCGCTTATGTGGCCCCCTAGTGTGTGCTGCTGTTAGATGCCATGCTACCCAATTGGGTATTTTGGTATCCTTGTTGTAAGATGCAACGTAACCCTTGCGATGCAGTATCTGTTCTGGCGTATCTTTCAGGGGCAGAGGTAGATACGAGGTTGGTCCCTCAATATTTACAATCTGCTTTGCTGCGCCTTTTATGCCAAATATGATAATGGCTGCAAAGACTATAACAGCAAATATGGTAAGTCGATACTCTTTAATCATGCGGCAAAAATACGCTTTTTATTTGGTAAATGCAAGAAAAAGATGAAAAATGTAAGTGGAGTAGAGTTGTTCTATAATGACGAGTCGCAATTTGAAAAGTACCTAGGGAGCAAATGTTCGCTAGGTACTTTGCAATTGAAATGTAGTTAAGAAAAAAGTTTGCAAATTATCTTCCACTTCCACCAAACACCGTTCAACCCCGCATAAATACAGGTGTTTTCAGAGGTGGAAGTACCTCATTTCACTTCCACCTCTCTTCCATCTTTTCAATCAAAACAACTTGTTTTGTTGTCAAAGAGCATATTTCTTGCCTTCTAAAAGATAACTTCTTCGAAAGCAAAACAAGTTGTTTTGTTCTCAAAGATGTTATTTCTCCATACTAAAGACCTTACTTTTAAGCATTGACAGCCTAGTGGAAAGCAATAAAATAACCCTATCAGAATGCTTAAAATACTAGATCGCAACGAAATTTTCTAGAAAATTATCGTGTGAGACGCTATGTTTTGACCAGCGATTGCCTAGCACGTTGCATAATTCTCTAGAGAATTTTAAAATTGGTGGAAGTGAGGTGGAAGTGAAAAAGGGTACTTCCACCTCTGGAAACCCCTGTAGGAATGCGGCTTTGAGAGGTGTTTGGTGGAAGTGGAAGACAATTTGAAAAAAAATCTATAGACGTTCATGAGAAGATTGTTCGGGGCGTTTTATAATGAATCGACGTGTAATTGTGTATTTTAATGCATAAATAGTTGGTGGATTAGAAAAAAATATCTAATTTTGCAAACTGAAATGAAAATTAAGAACTATATCACTATAATACTACTGCTGGTGGCCAGCGGGATGTTAGCCAGACCACAGTTACACGACCTGAATATTAAGGTGGTGCTTAGCAAAAACGGCGATGCACGTATCACTGAAACACGACTGATGACCATAGATAGCGAAGGTACCGAGTGCTATATCGGACTGGCTAACATGGGCAGTAGCGAAGTACGCGATCTGGAAGTGTACGACGAAAACGGTACGCGATTTGACAACGTGGACTGGGACGTGAACGAGAGCCGCACATGGAAAACACGGAAGTGCGGCATAGTAGAAACTGCTCGTGGCTATGAGGTATGCTGGGGACTGGGCGATAGCGGCGAACGAACATACATCACTACATATACTATAACAAGTCTGGTGCACGGCTATCCCGACGCCAATGCTATCCGACACGTGTTTCTGGACACATCGGTGCGCCCCAAACCCAAGCACGCCAAAGTGACAATAATGGGAGCCGACTCAACGCTGACTATCAACCCAGACAGTTGCGGCATCTGGGGATTCAGATTCAACGGCGATGTGTGGTTTGAGAACGGTATGGCGATAGTAGAAACCACCGATGGAGCAATGAGTGATGAGGCTGGACTATACGTGATGCTGAAGCTGCCGAAAAGCCAGTTTGAGTCTTCGATAATGGAGAGCGACACCTTTGAAAACAAGAAAGACGAGGCATTTGAGGGCAGCGACTATGTGGACAACGGTGGCGGCGATGATGACGATATGAACTGGTTGGAGTGGCTGGGCTTTATCGTGATATACTGTGGTGCGCCACTCTTATCGATAGGTGCATTTTTTTGGCGTATATACAGCGTGTGGAGTGCCAAGCGCAAGCTTAAGCGAGGACTGATGTGGTATCGCGACATACCGCTGAACGGCAATCTGCAGGAGGCCAACAAGATGCTGAACGCATACAAGTACTTCGGCAGCGACTACAACAATCTGATGTCGGCCTGCATACTAAAGCTTATCAGTCTGGGGGCTATATCCATAGAACAGCGCCCCACCAAGAAGGGTAAGATGGAGCAGAACTTCGTGATACATGATTATCCCGGGATAGAAAAACAGCCTGTGCTGATGCGCAAGATGTACAAAATATTTAAGAGTGCTGCTGGCGACGATACGGTGCTGGAGCCTAAGGAACTGAAGGACTATATGAAGAGTAACAGTCATCAGAGCGTGACCGACTCGTTTATCAGCACTCTACACTCTAAGACTGCGCTGAAGAAGTACAGAAACATGGACAAGGAGGTGAGCGAGGTGTTCGGACTGAAGAAATTCCTGGAGGAGTTTACGCTGCTGAACGAGCGCGAACTGAAGGAGGTGACGCTGTGGAAGGACTATATGATATATGCCACGCTGTTTGGTATCGCCGACAAGGTGATAAAGGAGATGAAGAGTGTGAACCCTGCATACTTTGATATGGACCGTGTGGCTGGACAGATGGCCGACGACATGACGCTGCCGATAATCTATTCGACCATGCACCACAGTACATCGCGAGCAGTTGCCGACAAGGCTGCACGTGAGAGTCGTGCGAGTGGTCATGGCGGACATTCGTCGTGGGGTGGCGGCGGAGGCGGCTTCTCTGGCGGCGGTGGCGGAGGAGGAGTCAGGTAATTGATAATTGAGAATTGATAATTGAGAATTTAGAGATGTCAGATAATTGAGAATTTAGATATATGACTAAGAGACTAATTTTATCGGGTGTTTTGGGGCTGATGATGCTGGGGGCATCGGGGCAGGAACATAAGGAACTACATATACTGAGTGCCAACGATATGCATGCGGCTATAGAGTGTATGCCGCGACTGGGATTTGTGGCCGACTCGCTGCGAGCGCTCTATCCTGACTTGCTGGTGCTGAGCGCTGGAGATAACCGTTCGGGCGAACCGCTGAACGATATGTACGAGATACCTGCTTATCCCATGGTGGCGCTGATGAACATCATCGGATTCTCAGCCTCGACACTGGGCAATCATGAGTTTGACTCGGGACAGGAGGGACTGGCCAAGCTCATCTCTCTGTCGTCGTTCCCGCATCTTTGTGCCAACGTGCATCCCGACAAGAAGTGGAACATGCACGTTAAGCCATACCAGATATTCGACTGCGGTGGCATCAGTGTAGGTGTGCTTGGTATCACAGCTTTGGGTACGATGGGCATACCCGAGAGTCACCCTGCACGCATGACGGAGATATCATTTACCGACCCGTTGGAGACGATTAATAAGTATAAGTTCCTGCGCGATAAGTGCGACGTGGTATTGCTGCTTAGTCATCTGGGATATACCACTGACACAACATTTACCGCTAGTCTGCCATGGGTAGACATTATAGTGGGCGGACATAGTCACACCCAGCTGGATGGTGGCGAGATGCACCACGGTGTGTATGTGACGCAGAACACCAACCGACTGGCCCGCGTGACCCATACCACTCTGACTCTGGAGAACGGCAAGGTGGTGGACCGTAAGGCTGAGAATATTGCCATACGCGGTGCCCAGAACGTGAACGAGGTGGTAGGCGCTCTGGTAGAGTTTATCTCGCGCAACCCTTACTTCCAGCGCGTGCTGGCTCAGGCTGATACACCATTTGATACATACGAGGAACTGGGCAATATGATGTGCGACGCATTCATAGCCGAAGGCAATGCCGACCTGAGTTTCCAGAACGCTGGCGGTGTGCGCTACGAAAAGCATCCTACGGGCGACATCACCGTATCGGACGTGCTGCGACTGGACCCATTCCAGAACGAGGCTTATATGCTGCAGCTTACAGGAAAAGAACTGGCAGAAATGATGATAAAGTGTGCCGACAACGACAACAATGTATTCCCATACGTGGGCGGAATGAAGGTGGAATACACCCGCGACCCACAGACCAATAAAATAAAGAAGGTGACGCTGCTGGATATGGACGGCAAGAAACTGAACCTGAAGAAGACATACAGTGTGATAACTAACAGCTATACTGTAGCCATCAGTCCTACCAACCGTAAGGATCCGGGCACAGGTTTGGGACGTGTAACCCCCGAACTGACGATGAACTATCTGCAGCATCAGGGCCACGTGAGCTATCAAGGTTCGAAGAGACTAACAGAGAAGTAAGTTTTTATAAAAACAATCAATATCAATTTTTAAATCTTAAGACATTATGGCTTATACAGAAACATCAACCACGGGTTACGGAACCCGAGTTGGAAACTCGTTTAAAGCGATTGGTACAGGATTAATATTGTTTTGTGCCGGTACTGCACTATTGTGGTGGAACGAAGGTCGCGCCGTGAAAACAGAAGACATGCTCGACGAGGTAGGCAAGAACTACGTTGAGATGGAGAATCCTAACAAGAAGGAAGCATCGCTTGAGGGTGAGCTGATTTGCGGTTCGGCAATGGCCACCACCGAAGACTCTCTGGTAGACAAGGAATTTGGAATAGGAGCAAAAGCCATCAGTCTGAAGCGCACCACTGAGTACTATCAGTGGGTGGAGCACGTATCTGAAAATAGAGAAGACAAACTGGGTGGCAAGGAAGTCGTAACTAAAGAATACTCATATACTAAGTCGTGGGTTAGCCATCCTGTAGAATCGGCCAGGTTTAAGGATCCTGCTTATCAGAAAAAGAATATGGTGCTGACCACCATCGATAACGCTGAGCAGTATGCCGAGAATGTATCGTTTGGCGCATATAAGTTGAACGAGAGTCTGATTCATAGTATTTCTTCGCGCGAAGCTATAGATCTGACCATTGCCGAGGACCTGCTGAAGCAGTTTGATGCCACCACTAAGACCGCCTATGAGCGTTTCTACGGTGTACAGAAATCCACCACACAACAGCCTGCAGTCAACAGCCAACAGCCCGCGTCCTACGCCATCCCTGACTCAGTTCGTGCCCTGTTGCCAGACTCTGTAAAGGCTCAGCTTGACTCAATTCAGGCAGTAAACGACAGTATAGCCAAGGCGATGGAGGCAGCCCAGAACAAGAAAGATCTGGAGTATGTACATCAGGCTGGCAACGTGCTGTATTTCGGTCGCGTGCCCGGATCGCCTGAGGTGGGTGATGTGCGTGTGACATTCGAGAAGGTGGTGCCTGCCAAGGTAACGGTGATGGCTGTGGTAGACGGCGATACATTTAAGCCTTACAAAGCTAAGAATGGTAAACGCTATCAGACCCTGAGAATGGGTAAGAAGAGTGGCGACGAGATAGTAGATACCGACAAGGATGCAAACAGCATGATGACATGGATACTGCGTCTTATCGGCTGTCTGATGGTAATCGGTGGACTGAAGGGTATCTTCGGATTTGTAGAGACAATATTGAAGGTGGTTCCATTCATCGCTGGCATCTTCGGATGGGGTGTTGGTATCGTATGCACCGTTATCGGTGTGGTATGGAGCCTTATCATCATCGCTCTGGCATGGCTGTTCTATCGTCCACTGCTAGGCATATCTCTGTTGGTAATTGCTGGATTCCTGGTATGGGTATTCGCATTCAAGGGCAAGGATAAACTGAAGGAACTGGCCGCTAAGGCAAAAGCTAAGAACGAAGTACCTGCAGTATGAAGAAGACTATAGTATTATTTACAATGATGTGCCTGTGCGCCTTGAGTGGCGCTTGGGCACAGGTTGTGAAGCACGAAACCAAGTGGTGGGACGGCTCAGTGCTGTATACTGCCTCGGTGGATAAGGATGGCGACGTAGTGATGCGTGGCGTGAATGCACAGGATGACCGTTATAAGTTCGCACTCTCCAAGGGTGATGCCGCTGGCATGTATTACCTTACTAAGGAGGATCCCGACGACTATATGCCAGTGCGTGGTATAATGGGCGACAGGGTGCAGCTGGTGAACAAGGAGGGCATGACATTTCTGGCCATCCGCAAGAAGAACAACGACGCCAGCCATATACTGGTGCTGACACCCGACAACGTGCAGCAGTGCGTAGAACAGGAGGTCAAAGCCGAACAAGAGCCTGTGAGCGATATGCTGGCCAATTGGCTGATGAATACTACATATCTGAAGAACTTCTCGAAGGACGAACTGCGACTGATGCGTAATGAGATATTGGCGCGACACGGATGGAAGTTTCAGGCTAAGGACCTGCAGGACTACTTCAGCAAGAAGGCGTGGTATCGCCCTGTAGAGAGCAACTCGAAGATACGTCTGAGCATCATCGAAGAGACCAATCTGCAACTGATACGCAGTGAGGAACAATTGTCGGATGAGGATCGTGGCTATGTGGACTATACCAGTCAGCAGTACACCAAGGGCCTTCGCGAGTTGGTTGATGCTAAGGAGAGTGACTTCCCAGGTGGACTGGCCGACGACGGACGCGGACCAGACGAACTGGACGGTGGTGTGTATACCGTGCACAACGAGGAAGAATTTCTGGCCATGCTGGGCAACAATCGCACAGTAATTATTGGCGAGAATGTACATCTGAACCTTTCGAGAGTGCTTGAGGATAAGAAAATGTTTCAGGGCTACAGAGACCGCAGATGGTGTGTGAGTCCTGAGGATATAGTGGGAACCAAGCCGCTGATAGTGAGCGAAAGCGAGACCGACGGACAGCAGTTGACACTGGTGAACTTCCAGAATCTGATAATAAAAGGTGCTGGACATTCGAGTGTGGAGGTAGACCCTCGCTACGCATTCGTCTTCAAATTTGTGAACTGTACCAACTGCGAGATACATAACCTGACGATGGGACACACCGAGGGTGGATTCTGTTCGGGAGGTGTGATAGGTGCAAACACAGCAAGCCACCTTTCCATCAAGGACTGCGACCTGTATGGTTGCGGTACTTACGGACTGGATCTATGGGAGACTTACGACTTTAAACTGATTAACAGTAACATACACGACTGCACCTACGGCATAATGCAGATGAACAAGTGCACACTAACGGCATTTGAGCATTGCGACTTTTTCAGCAATCGCGAATATACGCTGATAGAGGGTTGGGGATGCAACGGAGTGAAGTTTGAGGATTGCAGATTCTTTGCTAACTGGGGTGATGCCGATCTGTTTAACTTCGACACTCTGTTTGTGCTGAATGGATGTAAGGTATATCATCCCAAGGAGCATTTGGGCAAGTTGGATAACTGCAAGCAGACAGGTGCTAAGACCAAGTTTGTGGACAATCCTTTGGACAATAGTATCGAGGCACGTAATATAGGACCTGATCAAACGAAGTAGAGTTATGAAGAAATTATCAATATTAGCAATATGTATGGCTGCAGTGATGATGGCCTGCACCAATAAGGGCAAGACTGCTCCCGGCGATGTGAACGACAGCGACTCTGTGGCTACCGACTCTCTGATGGTAGAGGAAACTGACACCACGCCCAAACCCATGTTTATCTGGATGATGGGGGGCAAGAACATGCTGATGCACTACTGGGCTAACATCGAACAGCCCAAGAAGAACGAGGATAATGCCGAATACTTCGACGACATGATGGCCGACTGGAGTCTTCAGGATGGTTTCCGTCGCAATCGCGCCATATATACCAAACTGATTAACGAGGACAATAAATGTCTGGGTATAATGTGTACAGGCGAACTGCTGAAGAATCCCGATGGCGATGATGCATCGTATGGCGAGATTCACGGCAGAGAAGGTATTCCTGCTGCCGGACTGAAGTATGAGTTTACCGACAAGAAGTTTAATGCCCGCGAGATGACTGGATTCTATGTGGCCGTAACGGATGAGTATCTGGCATCGCGCAAACTGATAGACATGCGACGTCTGCCCAATATAAAGCCGCTGCCAGCCAATGTGGTGAAGCAACTGGAAGGCGAGTACAAGATGAAGACTGAAAAGTCGCAACTGGTATCGCAGGGCAACAAGTACAGCTATGGTATCCTGCAGTTTAAGGGTAAGTACAAGACTGTGAAAGAGGGTAGCGAGAAGGTGGACAAGTGTCTGGCGCTTGAGGTAGTGACGTCAGGCGATAAGGTGTATTCGTTCCCTGTAGAGGGTAACATGTACGACGGTATGTGCACCTGGCATGCCGACGACGATGGCGAATACTACGGCAGCGAGGTGACCCTGTTTGAGGCTCCCGATGATGCCATTGAGATAGCCTATGTGAAGGGAGCTCCCGAGAGTTTTACCACAGGAATGTACTACATTCGCGACGGTAAGATGACGTGCGAGCGCTATGAGGTATATCACGCAATGATAGACGAGGAAGAACCCCTGTGGAAGAAGGATGTGGCCGAGTTGCAGAAGTTGTTCGTAGCTGCCAACAAAGATAACAAGGGCCATAAACTCTGCAAGTATCGCTGGATAGATATAGACAACGACGACACTCAGGAGCTATGGATGCGTGCTGCCGACGATAAGCATGGTGCGCTGTTCTGTAAGGGTAGCGGCAAGTGGCAGGTGATAGGTTGCGAGAATGCCGAGTGGAGTGCTGAGTTCCGTATGGACTACAGTGGTGGCGATAGGCCTGGCTACGTGGTTATCGGTGGGGCGGCAGGTGGTCCGTCTATCTACGCCACCTTCTACAAGATTCAGAAGAGTAAGGTATCTGGCACACTCACTACGCTGAGTATTTACGGCGAGCTAGACGAGTGCACACTCAACGGCAAGACCATCAGCAACGAGGAGGCTCAGAATATGATCGACGCTATGCCAAAGGTGCAGGATACTGCTATCTGGTGGCATGAAATCAGTAAATAGCATATATATAAATAGGTGTAGCAGATGAATAAGATGATAACGATATTAGGGCCAACAGCTTCGGGCAAAACGCCCGTAGCTGCCCACTTGGCTGCAAAGATAGGTGGAGAAATAATCTCGGCCGACTCGCGTCAAGTATATCGTCGCATGGATATAGGTACGGGTAAGGACCTCGCCGACTATACATTAAACATTAAACAAGAAACATTAAACATTCCTTATCATCTCATCGACATCTGCGAACCTGGCACGAAGTACAACCTGTTCCAATATCAGCAGGACTTCTTTGATGCATATCAGGACATACAGAGTAGGGGAGCAGTGCCCATACTATGTGGTGGTACAGGACTGTATATCGAGGCTGTGCTGAAGGGCTACAAGCTATCGCCTGTACCCCAAAATCAGGAGCTAAGAGATAGTCTTGAGGGTAAGTCGCTAGCGGAGTTGACCACTATGCTGGCCGAACTGAAATCGCGCACAGGGTCGAATATGCACAACACCACAGATGTGGACTCGTGCCAACGAGCCATCCGCGCCATAGAGATAGAGACGTATAATCTGGAAAACCCAGTACCGCGTCGCGAACTGCCACCAGTAGATTCGCTCATCATCGGCATCGACATCGACCGAGACTTGCGTCGAGAAAAGATTACCCGAAGACTGAAATCGCGACTTGACGAAGGTATGGTAGACGAAGTACGGAAACTTCTCGACGAAGGAATTGCACCCGAAGACCTGATTTATTACGGATTGGAGTATAAATTCTTGACTGAATACATAACGGGCCAACTCACATACGATGAGATGTTTATGCGCTTGGAGATAGCAATCCATCAGTTTGCCAAGCGCCAGATGACATGGTTCAGAGGAATGGAGCGAAGAGGATTCACTATCCACTGGATAGACGCCACCCTCCCGATGGATGAGAAAGTAGCCAAAATCATAGAGTTATATGATTAATGTTCAATGTTTAATCTTTAATGTTTAATATATATCGATGGCAGTAGAAAGTACAAGATGGGGCATACTATATTGCCCGAAGACAGGTTTCTTGTTCAACCCACGCAAGCGTTGGGAGAAGATACAGAAGGCACTCGACGAGCACCACGTGCAATACGACTTTATACAGAGCGAGACGGCCGAAAGTGTGGAACGACTGGTAAAGATGATGATACAGAATGGCTACAAGACCATTGTGATAGTGGGTGGCGACTCGGCTCTGAACGACGCAGTAAACTGTCTGATGATGGAAGAGAAATCTGTACGCGACGAGATAGCACTGGGAGTAATACCCAACGGTGTGGTGAACGACTTTGCCAAGTTCTGGGACATTTCAGTAGATGACGTCGAACAGACCGTCGACTGGCTTGTAAAGCGCAGAATACGCAAGGTTGACCTGGGCTGCATACGCTATACCAACAAGCAGGGCACCAAGTGCCATCGCTACTTTCTGAACTGCATCAACATCGGACTGACTGCCGACATAATGAACCTGCGCCGACAGACACGCAGTCTGCTAGGTTCGCACACATTATCATTTATTGTATCGGTGTTTGTGATGCTGTTTCACCGTATGGAGTACAAGATGAAACTGAAGATAAACAGCGACGTGATCGACCGCAAGGTGATGACAGTATGTATAGGTTCCGGTCCAGGCTATGGGCAGACCCCGAACGCAGTACCATACAACGGTATGCTGGATGTGAGTGTGGTGTATCACCCAGAGGTGGTGCAACTGATAGAGGGACTATGGCTGCTGGTGGCTGGACGATTCCTGAACCATCGCAGTGTGCATCCATACCGCACCAGAGAGGTTGAAGTGGAGTATGCCAAGAAAGCTATCGTGGGAATAGACGGGCGCATGATGAAGACTCCAGTGGGTAGTTATCGCATAAATGTGGAACAAGAAGTTATTAATTTTTTGATACCATGATAGGAGTTAAGGCGGGCAAATTTGCCCGCCTTTTTCATTTAATTATCAATAATTGTTAAATAATCTGCGTAAATAGTTGCATATTGCGAGAAAATTGCTACCTTTGGAAAATCAAATTGATATTCACTAATAATAAATACCTTTAGACAGGAACTATGAGCTATCTACGATTAGAAAAAGCCGTGATGACTAACCTGCAGGAGAGTCTCCGCCGTGAGTTCCTCCGAACAAACCGTTCGGGCGCCTATAGCAGCTCTACACTTGTAGACTGTAATACGCGTAAGTACCACGGACTGCTGGTAGTTCCCGTACCTGAGCTAGATGATGAGAACCATGTACTCTTGTCGTCGCTCGACTGTACGGTGATCCAGCATGGAGCCGAGTTCAACCTCGGACTGCACAAGTATCAGGGCAACAATTTCAGTCCAAACGGACACAAGTACATCCGTGAGTTTGACGCCACCAAAGTGCCTACTACTACCTATCGTGTGGGTGGCGTAATCTTAAAGAAGGAAGTTATCTTCCAGCACTATGAGGATCGCATCCTGATTCGTTACACTCTCGACGATGCGCACTCGGCTACTACATTACGTTTCCGTCCGTTCCTGGCATTCCGTTCGGTTCGCCAGTTTACCCACGAGAATTCTACTGCTAGTAGAGAGTACACAGAAGTTGAGAATGGTATCAAGACATGTATGTATGCCGGCTATCCCGACCTGTACATGCAGTTCTCGAAGAAAAACCAGTTTGTATTCCAGCCCGACTGGTATCGCGGCATAGAGTATCCTAAGGAGCAGGAGCGTGGTTACGCTTCGAACGAGGACCTCTATGTACCAGGATACTTCGAGCTGCCTATCAAGAAGGGGGAGAGCATTATCTTCTCGGCTTCTACATCACCCATCAAGGCTACGGCCATGAAGAAACTCTTCGACGAGGAGGTTGAGGAACGCGTGCCACGTGATAACTTCTACCACTGTCTGGTAACAGCTGCGCACCAGTTCCACCGTAAGGATAAGAACCACGACCGTTATCTGCTGGCCGGTTATCCCTGGTTCAAGGTTCGTGCACGCGATACATTCATCGCTCTGCCAGGACTGACCCTTGCCATCGACGAGATAGACTATTTCGAAAAGGTGATGAAGACTGCCGAACGCGATCTGCGTGCCTTTATGGAAGAGAAGCCTCTGAGCGGAAAGATTTATGAGATAGAACAGCCCGATGTGCCCCTGTGGGCAGTTTGGGCTATGCAGCAATACGCCAAGGAAGTAGGACGTGATAAGTGCTACGAGATGTACGGCAAACTGCTGCAGGATATCGTTCGCTTTATCATGGACGGCAAGCATCCTAACCTGCGTCTCGACGACAACGGACTGCTGTACAGCAACGGTCGCGACAAGGCTGTGACCTGGATGAACTCTACAGCCAACGGCAAACCGGTAGTACCACGTTCGGGCTACATCGTAGAGTTTAACGCCCTGTGGTACAACGCCCTGAAGTTCTGTGCACTGATGGCTAGTGAGAAGGGTGATATGGAGTGGGCTGCTAATATCGAGGCCTTGGCTGCAAAGGTTAAGGAATCGTTTGTAGAGACATTCGTAAACGAGTACGGCTATCTGTTGGACTATGTTGACGGAACGATGATCGACTGGAGCGTTCGCCCTAACATGATATTTGCTGTATCACTCGACTACTCGCCGCTGAACCAGCAGCAGATGAAGAGTGTAGTAGATATATGTACACGCGAGCTTCTTACACCTAAGGGACTGCGCTCGCTGTCGCCAAAGAGTGGTGGTTACAACCCCATCTACGTTGGTCCGCAGACACAGCGCGATTATGCCTACCATCAGGGTACAGCATGGCCTTGGTTGGGTGGATTCTATATGGAGGCCTGCCTGAAGCTTTACAAGCGCAGTAGACTGAGTTTCGTAGAGCGACAGATGGTGGGCTATGAGGACGAGATGGACTATCATGCCATCGGTACTATCTCTGAACTCTTCGACGGTAACCCGCCATTCCACGGTCGTGGTGCTATGTCGTTTGCTATGAACGTGGCTGAGATTCTACGCACGCTCAAGTTGATGGAAAAGTATTCATATCAAAAGTAAGGAGGAGCGACTATGAAGGTATTAATGTTTGGATGGGAGTATCCTCCTCACGTATTCGGTGGACTTGCCACCGCTAACTACGGAATCTCTGAGGGACTGAAGGCTCAGGGCGATATTGAGACTGTGCTATGCCTGCCTCACCCATTTGGTGATGAGAGTCAGCATGCCTGTCGCATAGTAGCCATGAACGCTGTGCCCATTGCCTATCGCGACGTGAGCTACGACTACGTAAAGCAGCGTGTGGGCAATATCATGGATCCCGATTATTATTTCAAACTTCGCGAGCATATCTACGCCGACTTTAACTATATGAACGTGAACGACCTTGGTGCAATGGAGTTTGCTGGTGGTTATCCTGGCAATCTGCACGAGGAGATCAACAACTACTCGATCATCGCCGGTCAGGTGGCCCGCGCTGAAGAGTTCGACATCATTCACGCTCACGACTGGCTGACATTCCCAGCAGGAATACACGCCAAGCAGGTTAGCGGCAAACCTCTCTGTATCCATGTTCACGCTACAGACTTTGACCGTTCTCGTGGTAAGGTTAATCCTACCGTGTATAGCATCGAGAAGAACGGTATGGACTGGGCTGACTGTATCATGTGTGTATCCGAATTGACACGACAGACGGTTATCAACCAGTATCATCAGGACCCACGCAAGTGCTTCACTGTTCACAATGCTGTTTACCCACTGCCACAGGAGTATCAGGACATTCCACGTCCTGACCACAGCGGCAAGGAGAAGGTGGTAACCTTCCTGGGACGTATCACCATGCAGAAGGGACCAGAGTACTTTGTTGAGGCCGCCACGATGGTGCTGCATCGTACACGCAACGTGCGCTTCTGTATGGCAGGTTCGGGCGATATGATGGACGCTATGATCCATTTGGCTGCCGAACGTGGTATTGCCGACAGATTCCACTTCCCAGGATTTATGCGTGGCAAGCAGGTGTATGAGTGCCTTAAGGCTTCAGACGTTTATGTAATGCCATCGGTAAGTGAGCCGTTTGGTATCTCGCCTCTGGAGGCTATGCAATGTGGTACTCCAAGTATCATCTCTAAGCAGTCTGGTTGTGCCGAGATTCTCGACAACTGTATCAAGGTAGACTATTGGGACATCCACGCCCTGGCTGATGCCATCTACTCTATCTGTCACAACGAGTCGCTCTTCAACTATCTTAAGGAAGAAGGCAAGCGCGAGGTTGACCAGATAACATGGGAGAAGGTTGGCGCCTGGATTCGCACCCTCTACCTCCGCACTCTCGGCTGGGAGCAGTAACTAATTTAAGAATTTAGATTTTAGAATTAAGAGAAGTTATGAAAACAATTTGTTTATATTTCGAGATACATCAGATCATCCATCTGAAGCGTTACCGTTTCTTTGATATCGGTACCGATCATTATTACTATGATGACTACGAGAACGAGCGTAGCATCACCGACATAGCCGAGCGCTCGTACATGCCAGCACTCAATGCTCTGCATGATATGATAAATGAGCACGGCAAGTTCTTCAAGGTAGCATTCTCGCTGAGTGGTACAGGTATCGAGCAGCTGGAGATGCACGCTCCACAGGTGCTTGAGAAACTGCAGGCTCTGAACGATACTGGCTGTGTAGAGTTCCTGGCTGAACCATATAGCCACGGTCTTTCGTCGTTGGCCAATCCTGACAGCTTTGCAGCTGATGTGAAGAAGCAGTGCACCAAGATAGAAGAGTTGTTTGGCAAGAAGCCAACCGTACTGCGTAACTCATCGCTCATCTATAGCGACGACATCGGTGCTCAGGTAGCATCAATGGGATTCAAAGGTATGCTGACCGAGGGTGCAAAGCATGTGCTCGGTTGGAAGTCGCCTCACTATCTGTATCACTGTAATCTGGCGCCAAACCTCAAGTTGTTGCTCCGCGATGTCGAGCTTTCTGACGATATCTCTCTGCGATTCAACAATAGCGAGTGGGATGGCTATCCACTCTTTGCCGATAATTATATCGATCGCATAGCCCGTCTGCCAGAGGAAGAGCAGATCATCAATATCTTCATGGAACTCTCGGCTCTGGGTATTGCTCAGCCACTCAGTTCAAACATTCTCGACTTCCTGAAGGCTCTACCTGCACAGGCCAAGGAGAAGGGCATCACATTCTCTACACCAACTGAGATTTGCAAGGCTTGCAAGAGTGTAAGTCAGATAGACGTGCCCGATACTCTGTCGTGGGTAGACGAGGAGCGCGACGTGAGCTGCTGGTTGGGTAACGCCATGCAGCGTGAGGCATTCAGCAAGCTCTATTCGGTTGCTGATCGTGTGCGTATTGCCAACGACCCACGTATCAATCAGGACTGGGATTATCTGCAGGCTTCGAACAACTTCCGCTTTATGACCACCAAACCATCTAACGTGGGACTGGATCGTGGTATCTACAGTGGTCCGTTTGATGCATTTACCAACTATATGAACATTCTGGGTGACTTCATCAACAGAGTTAATGCCCTCTATCCACTCGACATCGACAATGATGAGTTGGAAGGTCTGCTTACTACCATCAAGAATCAGGGTGACGAGATAGAGATGAAGGATAAGGAGATTACACGCTTGAAGGCAAAACTGGAGAAGCTGGAAGCAAGCAAGCCAAAGGCCGCAGCTAAACCAAAGGCTGCACCAAAAGCTAAAGCTGCTACTAAGGCAAAAGCTGCTGAAAAGAAGTAATCATCCCCAAGTAGGAATACAAAAGAAAAGGGAGGCGAGCATATCACTGCTAGCCTTCTATTTTTTCTAGCCAATAAATATTTAGGTATGAAATTTATAAGTTGGAACGTAAACGGCCTTAGGGCTTGTGGGGGTAAGGGGTTTAGTGATATATTCCGTGAACTGGATGCAGACTTCTTCTGTCTGCAAGAAACCAAGATGCAGGAGGGACAGCTCGACCTGCAGTTTGATGGCTACGAGAGTTATTGGAACTATGCCGAGAAAAAGGGCTATAGCGGTACGGCTATTTTTACTAAACACAAGCCACTGAGCGTGACATACGGAATAGGCATCGACGAACACGACCATGAGGGCCGTGTGATAACACTCGAGATGGATGACTTCTATCTGGTGACATGCTACACACCAAACTCGCAGGACGGTCTGAAGCGTCTGGACTATCGCATGACGTGGGAAGATGACTTCCGCCGATATCTGATGGCACTCGACCAGAAGAAACCCGTGATACTCTGCGGCGACCTGAATGTTGCTCACGAAGAGATAGACCTGAAGAATCCTAAGACCAACCGTATGAATGCCGGTTTTACCGATCAGGAGCGTGAGAAGTTTACCACTCTGCTAGATTCTGGATTTACGGATAGTTTCCGCTACAAATATCCCGAACAGGTAACTTACTCATGGTGGAGCTATCGATTCCAAGCCCGACAGAAGAATGCTGGGTGGCGTATAGACTATTTCGTGATAAGCAATCGTCTGCGTGAGCGTATGGACGATGCCCGTATTCATACAGAAATCCTGGGTAGCGACCACTGTCCGGTAGAGCTGACACTTATCTGATCCTAAAAAGTAGCTTTTCGCAGTCCGAAAAGTTACTTATTACACAGCAAAAAGCTACTTCTCGGGATACGAAAAGTAGCTTTTTGAATACTATGGAGTCAAAACTTACAGACCCAGACCCTTCTTCATCTTATCGGCAGCACCATCGATAGCCTCGTTAGCCTTCTTCTTGGCATCCTCCTTTGCAGCTTTAGCTGCATCTTCAGCAGCCTTCTTGGTGTTGTCAATTGCATCCAGGCCAGCCTTCTTTGCATCCTCCTTTGCAGCTTTAGCTGCATCAGCGGCCTGATCGACAGCAGCCTGACCTGCCTCCTCAACGCCACCAACGGCTGAAGCAAGACCATTAACAAATGTCTCGGCTGGAGTTGTAGTGATAGCTGCAACTGCAGAAGCTACTGCTGCGTTGTCGCCAGCAAAAGCCTTAATCTGATCAGCGTTGGTCTTCAGGAAATCCTGAACCTTGGTTACATACTCCTTAGCCAACTCTGGATTGGTGGTGATAAACTCCTTAACCTTCTCCTGAACGGTGGCAAGAACCTCCTGGAGCTTTGTGGCATCCTTAGCCTCGATCTGCTCTGACAGAGCAGCGGTGATAGCACTTACAGCCTCATCTACGTTGGGCTCTTCGGCTACTACTTCTGAATCGGCTGCCTCGGCTGGAGCCTGAGTCTTGTTACCACAAGATGCGAAACCCATGGCCAAGCAGGCCACTACTGCGAAAAGAACTTTTTTCATAATACTTTCAAATTAATTTTTTAGTAAAACAATAGAATGACTTGATTTTTGGCAACAAAAATAAAGTTTTTTAGAATACGATGGCGCAAAAGTTGCTGATTTTTTATTTTTTTTATACTTTTGCACGCGTTTTTTCAAGATAACATGTTATTAATACAAAGATGATGACAACATTAGCATTCAAGCCGAAACTGTTGCAGACACTTCTGCATTACAACAAACAACAGTTTACCACCGACCTATTGGCCGGTATCATCGTCGGTATCGTAGCATTGCCATTGGCTATTGCCTTCGGTATCGCATCGGGTGTAACCCCTGAGAAGGGTATTATCACTGCCATCGTTGCCGGACTGATTATATCGGTACTTGGTGGCTCTAAAGTACAGATTGGCGGACCTACCGGTGCGTTTATCATTATTATCTACGGAATAATACAGCAGTATGGATTTGAGGGACTGACCATTGCAACACTGATGGCTGGTGTGTTTCTGATACTCTTTGGTGTGCTGCATCTTGGAACCATCATCAAGTATATACCATATCCTATTGTAGTGGGCTTTACTAGTGGTATTGCGCTTACCATCTTTACCACACAGATCAAGGATCTGTTCGGACTCACGATGGAGAGTGTACCAAGCGACTTCATTGAGAAGTGGATTGCCTATATTCAGCACTTTACCACCATCGACCTGTGGAGTGCTGGCGTAGGAATCGGTTCGGTAGCTGTGATTGCAGGCTGGCCTATGATAGCTAAATATAATAATGTGCTGAAGAAGTTGCCCGGATCGCTTATCGCAATCATTGTGATGACTGTAGCCGTGCTGCTGCTTAAGCAATATGCCGGAGTGGATAGCGTTGAGACTATCGGCGACAGATTCTCGATTTCGAACAAACTGCCTGGTGCCGAGATGCCTGCACTCTCGTGGGATGTGATTAAGGGTCTGGTGTCGCCAGCTATCACAATTGCCATTCTTGGTGCAATTGAATCTTTGCTTTCTGCCACTGTGGCTGACGGTGTGATAGGTGATCGTCACGACTCTAACACCGAACTTATTGCTCAGGGTGTAGCAAACCTGGCCAGTCCAATCTTCGGAGGTATTCCTGCTACTGGTGCCATCGCACGTACGATGACCAACATCAATAATGGTGGACGCACTCCTGTAGCTGGTATCGTGCATGCTGCTGTGCTGTTGTTGATATTCCTGTTTCTGATGCCTCTGGCTCAGTATATTCCAATGGCATGTTTGGCCGGTGTGCTGGTAATCGTGAGCTACAACATGAGTGGATGGCGCTCATTCGCTTCGATAATGAAGAACCCCAAGAGCGATGTCATCGTGCTGGCGGTAACATTCCTGCTTACAGTAATATTCGACCTCACCATAGCTATCGAGGTAGGACTGATATGTGCTTGTCTGCTGTTCATGCGTCGTATGGCTGAGACTACCGATGTGAAGGTTATCAGCGACGAGATTGACCCCGAGGAGGAGCAGAGCGACTTCCAGATGGGTAACCTGGAGCATCTTACTATACCAGAGGGTGTGGAGGTTTATGAGATTAACGGTCCTTACTTCTTTGGAGCTGGTAATAAGTTTGAGGATCTGATGAGTACTATGGGACATCAGCGCCCCAAGGTGCGTATCATCCGTATGCGTAAGGTGCCATTTGTTGACTCTACAGGTATCCACAACCTTACCAACCTGTGCGCGATGAGCCAGGCTGAGGGTATACAGGTAGTGCTGTCGGGTGTGAACGAGAAGGTTCAGGCCGTACTGCACAAGGCCGGATTCGACCAGATGCTGGGCGAGGAGAATATCTGCTCGCACATCAATATCGCGCTGGAGCGCGCTAATAGATTAATTCAGAAGTGAGAATTAAGAATTTAGAGGATTAAGAGTTGAGATATGGGTTATAGTTCAATTCGTCGCCAATAGTGGTTTGCGGACCATGCCCACAATACACTTTAGTATCGGCGGGGAGTTGGGCTATAACATTCCTCAGACTATCAAGTATATCGGCATAGCTGCCGCGTTCGAAATCGGTGCGGCCTATGCTCATTCTAAACAGGGTATCGCCTGTAAAGGCAATACCTTCTTCTGCACAATAAAAGGTTACTCCGCCAGGCGTATGTCCAGGTGTGCGAAGAATCTGCAGCTGATGGCTGCCAAAACGAATTATTTCGTTATTATCAAAGAAGTGTCCTGGTTCAGGATACGTCCATTTTAGTTTCACTCCCGCCATAGCCAAGAACTGCCCGGATAAGTCGCTGATGAGCCAATCGTCGTCGGAGGCTATCTCGGGTTTTAATCCCCAAGTTTCATACACCGTGTTTATGCCAAAGTTGTGGTCGAAGTGGCCATGAGTGCATAACAGGTGTGTGGGCTTGAGATGATTGTCGCTGATGTATTTCACCAATGCATCGCGCTCTTCCTGATAGTAAGCACCACAATCTATGATGACACACTCCTGGGTATCATCGCTCACCACGTAAGTGTTCTCCTGCAGCAGGTTGAAACAGAATGTCTTGACAGTAATCATAGCGGCAGGTAGATTATATATTTCTCTTTAAACCACTCTTCGCTGAAGAACTGCGAGATATCGGTAGTCTCTACAATCCTGTGAAAAGGCTGTAGTTCGTTCTGAAGATTACCGCCCTTAAGGCATATCACACCGTTGGGCAGTGAATTTTGGTGCTGCTTAGAGATGTTCTTGCGCATAAGTTTCACAAGATCGGGTAGGGCCATCACTGCTCGAGATACGATAAAGTCGTACTTGTCTTTTTCGTCCTCACCACGAAGATGTGTTGGTGAGCAGTTCTTTAGTCCGATGGCATCGCATACCTCTTGTGCTACACGTATCTTCTTTCCGGTTCCATCAATGAGTTTGAACTTACACTCTGGGAACAGAATAGAAAGTGGCACGCCTGGGAATCCACCACCTGTACCAAAGTCAAGAATACTTGTGCCAGGACGGAAGTTGATAATCTTGGCGATGGCCAATGAGTGGAGCACATGATGCTCATAGAAATGGTCGATATCTTTGCGCGATATGACATTGATCTTGGCATTCCAGTCGCGATATAACTCACCAAGTGTAGCAAACTGTGTGAGCTGCTCATCGGTAAGATGTGGAAAGTATCTGTAGATAATCTTTGCGTTCATTGTAATGACTGTAAGAATTGTGGTTTGATAAGCTTCTCCATCTGAGCATAGGTCAGTATAAGCTGGATGGTACCAAGTTCGAGAGATGCAATCTCGGATGGATTGTAGATAAATGTAATAGTATTGTCGCCCACGATGATGTTTTCAGATGGGTAGATGTCAACTGTCTGCAGGTATCCCTTCTCCTTCAACTCACCGATGCTCTCAACCTCAACTCTCTCCATCAGTGCTTTGAGCAGTATGGGTTTAAGTTGGGTTTCGTAGCCATCCACAAAGATATCGTTTCGTTCAATCTCATCGCCAGTATCGCTGTAGAAATTAAGTGGGATAGTTTGATGGATGCTATTGGTATGTCCCTCACTATAGTCGACAGTGGCCAGATAGACAAGGGTGCGTCGTGAGGTCTGTTCAGTGGTAGAAGTGATGATATAGTGGAACTCATACCATTGTCGCTTGGTGGAGTCGGTACGATCCTCGTTGTATAGCGGGAGCATATTGTTTTTGTAGGTTTTTACATAGTTTTCGGCAAACTGCTCTATACATCCCTTAAGACCTATATTTTTTTTGTTAAACAGATGGTAAGCCACACTGGCATTGATTTTCTCGCCAACCTTTCCGCTCTCCTGTGTTGCAGCTGCTATCTTAAGACTTACGCTACAGAGAGGTGAGCGCTCCTCGTTAGAAAGGCGCGTAGACTTTTCAGCCTCGAGAGTCTCGAAAGTCAGTCGTGGCTCGTCATTATTCCTACAACTGGATGAAAACACCAGAACTAGCAGAAACAGGGTTGTTCTAAGTCGGTTCACCATAATATATGCACTATTTTTGCGCAAAAATACACTAAAAAAGCGAAAAAAGCAAATTTCTCGTATAAAATAATTAATTTTGCAGCCGAATTAATGTCAAATCATATAAATTCGATGAATTCACAGAGTACGCCCGTACATATAAGATTGTGGCATAAGGACTTCTGGCTGATGGCAATAGCCAACTTCCTTCTGGCCATGACAGTATATATGCTGGTACCCACGATGCCCAGATGGTTGCTGGAGACCCAGCAATTCGATATGACCGATGCTGGCATCGCTATGGGAGCATTCGGACTAGGGCTGTTTTTGCTTGGAGCCTTTATTTCATATCTGGTTCAGCACTATCGCCGTAATCTGGTATGCATTTTTGCCGTAATAGCTGAGGCTTTGCTGATAGGAGCGCTTTACTATCTCGACGGACTGCACATGCGTGTGGCCGATCCGATGATTATCATCGTTCAGCGTCTGGCCCAGGGTGCTGCATTCGGACTTGCCCAAATGGTACTTACCAGTACGCTGATTATCGATACCAGTGAATCTTTCCAGCGCACAGAGGCTAATCACTCAGCTGCGTGGTTTTCTAGATTTGCACTGAGTATGGGGCCTATGGCAGGACTGCTAATAGGTCGTCTGGCTGGTTTCCACTACGTGCTTCTGGGTACGATGGTTTGTGCCTTGGCTGTAGTAGTGTTGGTGATGGTGGTAAACTTCCCCTTCCGTGCTCCTCAGGATGATATTCCAACGGTTAGTCTAGACCGATTCTTCCTGCCTCATGGTTTCCCGCTGTTTGTAAACCTGCAGCTTATAACAATAGTTGTAGGAATTATACTAAGTGTGGTGCTGAGCGAGCATTTTTACTCGATGATGATGGTGGGATTTGCTGCTGCAATACTCAGTCAGAGGTTTGTGTTTAAGGATGCTGAACTGAAGAGTGAGGTGGTGTCGGGACTGATACTTATCGGTGCTGCACTGCTGATGATGATTACCCGCAATCAGCCTGTTGTAATGATTGCAGCTCCGTTGTTTATCGGTATGGGTACTGGACTGATAGGGTCTCGATTCTTGCTGTTTTTTATCAAACTGAGTCGCCACTGTCAGCGAGGTACATCGCAGAGCACATTCTTGTTGGGATGGGAGAGTGGTATTGCTTGGGGTATAGGCCTTGGTCTGGCGGTATTCCAAGGCGACACATCACGGGCATTAACTGCTGCATTGGTATTGGTGCTAGTGGCACTAGTTATGTATCACTTTACCCATAACTGGTTTACTAATAATAAAAACAGATAGTGATTATGGATGAGAATTGGCGTAGTTTTATACACGAGATAATAAAGACACCAAAGATCAGCACTTGTTCGCGCATTTATGGTGGAGTAATGTTGCTTGCCATAGTGATAGGTGTGTTCCCGCTGATGTTCCGTCATTACAACGAGTTGTTTTGGTGGATGGACCTGATATCGAGTCTGCTTTTTATCATCGATTATATCTTAAGGTGGTGTACTGCTGATTTCGAATCGAAATACAAGGATTGGCGTGCTTACGTGGTGTATCCGTTTACGCCGATGGCCATAATCGACCTGTTGTCTATCCTGCCAGTGTTCAACATGATATCGCCAACGTTCAAGGTGGTTCGTGTATCACGACTGCTTAAGTTGTTGCGTATATTCAAGGTGGTACGTTACTTTGAACCGCTGATGATTATTGTTTCCGTTATCCGTAAACAGGGTAAAATATTGTGGACGGTTGCATCGCTCGCGTTGTTCTATATCTTTATCACTGCGCTAATTATGTTTAATGCTGAGGAAGAGATTAATCCTGCCAGCGGACAACCATTGTTCCGCGATTTCTTTGATGCGTTTTATTGGGCTGCATGTACACTCACTACTGTGGGCTATGGCGATCTATATCCTATATCTAATACAGGACGTGTTATCAGTATCCTATCATCAATAGTGGGTATAGCTATTATTGCCCTGCCCTCAGGTATTATTACTGCGGGATATATGGACGAACTGAAACTGCGTAAAGAACTAAAGGAACGCGAAAAGAACGCTCCTTTAGCTTCGGCAGAGTGATGCAAAGGGACACGTCTCACATCGCCTTCTATCGTCAGTAGGTGTGAACTGCAACTCGGGATTAAGTATCTCGGCTAGAAGTTTTTTCAATTGACTGATGTATTCGTCAGAGTATGTAGCTATATCGACTACTGTATCCTTGCCTATCTTTAATGTCGGATCGTAATCTTCGCCTCCTGCATGTTGGATAAACATCAGGCAAGGTGATACAGCCTGTTTCACCTTGCTGCGAACGATATGAGCATAGAGGAATGTCTGCAGATAGTAATCGCTGTGTTCGGCTAAAGCTTCTGAAGTGAAAATGGCCTCGATATCAGGCATGGGTTTAAGTGTCTTTGAACCTGTCTTATAATCGATAATACGGATAATATCTTCTCCGGTTTTGCTATCTATAATAGCATCCAGACGGTCGATGATTCCACCCACCTTAAGTGGACCAACACTACTGTCAACCCACTTCTCAAGTCCTAGAATTCGGAATGGAGTACGCTTGCGGTCAAACTCAAGAAGCTGGTGCATGTATTTTATGATTACTTCGCGATTAATAATCTGTAAACCATCCAGTGGAGGTAGTGGTCGAGAAGGATCTTCTATCTTGAAAAGTTCCTGTTTGATTGCCTCGTCAACACATCGCATAATGGTGACTTCTTCCTTAAGCATATCGTCAATCATCATCGATGTGATGGTGCTATGTTCAAATCGCTGATAAAGTAGTTGTGCCGCCTTGTGGAATATATTTCCAAACAGACGGTCATCAATCATTTCATCCTCTGTGCCATCCTGTTCAGTAATCTCGCAGACATAGCGGTAGAAGAATCGCAGTTGGCAACGGATATAGGTATTTATTGCCGTAGGACTGATGCCGCCTTTTTTATTAGCAAAGTGGCGTTGCATCTGTTCTAAAACCTTTGGCGTCTTCTCTATTGCTTTTGGTGAGTGTAGCTGTGGAGTCTGACCTGCTTTGAGGGTATAGTATGAGATGGGTATCTTGTTCTCTACCATAAGTTGCAGCATAAAGCGCGACATTTCGGCAGTCTTGCCGTCGTTGGTAGCGTTGTTGTACAGGATGGTTACGTCCTTGGCGCGTTGTAACAGTCGATGGAAATAGTGCTGATATATGGCAACTTTGTAGTCGACGGTAGTGAGTCCATAAGCCTTACGCAAGGCGTATGGGATGAACGACGTGTCGTTGACGCCTCGTGGCATATTACCCTCGTTGCACGATAGGAGTAGCACGTGGTCGAAATCGAGGTTGCGCGTTTCGAGTACGCCCATCACCTGTATACCTTCAGCGGGTTCACCGTGGAAAGGGATAGAGGTAGAATTTATAAGTTGGGTGATGAGACCTTGCATTGTTATCACATCGACAGCCAGAATGCCGCTGTCTACAAGTCCGCTTAACCTATTTAATAAGGTGTACATTCGGAACAAACTCTCAGTGTCCAATGGTGAATCGATGATGTTACTATTGGATGTGGCGATAGTCTGTGTGATATTCAGTAGCCAATGTAGTAGTGGCTGAATCTCCATATATCGTTGGGTGGAGAAATCATCGGGCATCAGCGATGCGTATGGATGACGTTTAATAGTATCAACCCATCTGCGGGCAAACTGTTGCTTGCGCAGTGAGTAGCCATGAACCTGCATATTGACAAGTGTGGTGATGAGTGATGCTATTGAAGTTTGCGATAGTGGATATCCAGTTGTAATGTTTACCTTGTCTACACTTTCTGGTAGACAATGTATAACAGTCTGTAGCAGTCCCTCATTGCACAGCACAATTGCAGTTTTACGTCCGTCGTTAATACGTTCACTATTAAGCCATTGACTGATGTATCGTGCCTGAATATTCTCGGTTGGTGTCGAGATGTAGTTGATATGGGCAGGAGGAATCTCATCTGTGTCTTGATAGAATAACGCCTTGCCCTGTGCTTCTAGTCTGCGGAATAGAGTCTGCTCTACCTGCTGCATCATATTGAAGCCGATAAATACATAAGTGTCGTACTCAAACTGGATACTTTCATCGGTAGCTACCTTACGATAAAGTGCTCCCTCGTAGGCCATCTGTTTCTCAGCAAGTTGTGTGTTGTATTTCTGATATATGTCGCTTATCTTACTCCATAGTCTCAGGAATCGCTCTTTGAGCTCAGAATTATGTTCCTCAGTAAAATTGCTGAAGAATCGTTTTATCATCTCTGTTTGTTCTGGAGTAAGATAAGATGTGTCGTCGAGTTCGTGTATATCACGCAGATTAGCGAGCACTTTATCGGCTGGAGCCATGTTCTTATCCAGATCATCGAAATCGGATAGAAGTAGTTGTCCCCAGCCATAGAAGTGGTCGAGAGTCTCGTCAATTCCAGTACATGCGGTAAAAACACGATGTAGTTCGCAAACCAGCAGGATAGGATCTGCTACCTGAAGCGAAGAGTGCGAACGAAACAACTCGCTGATGGTGATATATGCTGGACTCCAGATAGGTTTACCAGCCAAACGAGCCAGATGTTCATTCAGAAATAGTGATGCACGCTTGTTTGGGAACACCACTGCTACACGCGATAGGTTGGTGCCATATCTCGATATCAAATCTTCGGCTACATGTTCAAGAAAACTTTTCATACTTCTTCAATCTTATTACTATACACATACCACAGGTAACCCTTGATGTTTTGATGCCCCATAGATGCAAGCAGCTCCATATACCCGCGTACTTGCTGATGATATTCTGGGTCAGGGTGTCCAAACTTGAAGTCGACCACAATCCACTCGTTTCCATCGGTCATCACGCGATCAGGACGATGTTCTTTTACGTCTCCATCTTCGACAGATAGGATGGTGCACTCATTGAATAGAGTCCATCTTGGCGAGAACCATGAGGCTACATGTGGATCTGCCAGACGTTTTCGTAGCATAGTGGTAATGCGTTCTGCTGTCATCTCCTCATCGTAAAGTATACCTTCGAATTGCAATCGTTGCAGGGCTTCCGGGATGTCTTTCTCTGTTTGTATTGTAGAGAATATCTCATGGAGCACGCTACCTGCCTGTATGTATCGGTGCTGCTGATCAATATCATCGCCCATGATGAAATCTCGACTGCGATTACTCTGGCGGAAGTTAACCTTGCTGTCGTAATTTCGTATAGAGACATTGATAGGCTCTGATTCCTGCAAGAAGGGGTTCTTGCTTGGGGCTTCCTCTTTAGTAGAACAGGCTTGGCCTGCTGTATTTGCCATCTCGCCAACCGTGAAAACAATCGGCGCCCTGTCGTTTTCCATACCATTAAGAAGTGCTTCTGGTATATCCTGGGCCACAAGCGGTAGACATAATTCGATAAGTGCTGATCTGGAGTTCTTCGCTCCTCGTTTTCCGATGACGTTAAGACTCTTTGCTGCACGTGTAAAGGCTACGTAGAGAAGGTTTAGATTATCTACAGTATTCTGCAAATGTTCGTGCAGATAATCCTGCTCGTAGATGGTGCCTATGAGTTTGTTCTGCGAATAATCGATTGGCACTATGGGCAGATCGCTGAATGGCGCCTCTTGTGGTTGACACCAAATGATGTTATCAGTCTGTTTCTCAAGTGTCCAGTCGCAGAATGGAATGATAACATGATCGAACTCAAGTCCCTTGGATTTGTGTATTGATATAAGTCGAATACCATTTGCCTCGTCGCTTTGGATGGTCTTCTTGTAGAGCGACTCGTTCCATTCGTTCAGAAAACTTTGTATGTCGGTTGTGTTCTGATTCACGAAATCGGCTAGTTGATCGTAGAATGCACAGAGATATGCACCCTGACCCTCGATACGATGAAGTTCGAATATGGAGTATATTTTCTCGGCCAACTCGTAAAGTGGCAATGTCGATAGTTCATCGAAGTGTGCGATATACGCTTCTGGTAGATAATTGTCGAGGTTGTTGCCTGCAATCATGTACTCGTTATCTTTCAAATCTTGTCCCAGAATGGTGCAGAGCCAAGTCTTTACTATCGATGCTTTGGTAAGTATGTCGTCAGGATGTATCAATAGTTGCAGGGCCTGAACCATAAGACATACCGCACTCGATGCATCAAGGCGGAATGCTTCGTCGCTTACAACGTTAACCTCTGGCAGATGCTCAAGGAAGTAATTGGCAATTAGTGGTATTTGGTTGTTTGTTCGCACTAATATTGAGATGTCCTTTGGGTCAACACCTTTGTCTATCAGTTCTTTTACGGTGTCAACTACGTATTGCAGAACAGTTTGCTGGTAGTCCTTGTTGGGCAGTAGAGTAATGGTAATCGTACCATCATCAGGTCGATTTTCTGGCACTTTCTGCTCTACGTCAGCATAGGCTTTCTGCAGTTGTTCACGCTCTGTGCATTCAAGTTCGCCTAGAGCCTGATATTCTATCTCGGCAGCATGACGGAAGAGGATATTATTGAATGTGATGACGCGGCGTGTAGAACGGTAGTTAGTAGATAACGATTTTACCTCCATCAACATCTGGTTGAACTGCTGCTCTATGCCGTTAAGCAGTCGCCAGTCGCCTGAGCGCCAACGGTAGATGCTCTGCTTTACATCTCCCACTATAAGATTGCTGCCATTCTCGTGACTCATGGTCTCTGCAAGGAGTACCTTGAAGTTTTGCCACTGGATGGTAGAAGTGTCTTGGAATTCGTCAATCATCACGTGTTCCAATTGTGTGCCGATCTTCTCGAAAATAAATGGCGAGTCGCTACCATCTATTAGTGAGTGTAGCAATTGCTGAGTGTCGCTAAGCAGGAATCGATTATCGGTTTCGTTAAGTTCGCGCACCTTTCGCTCAATGCTGCTAAGTAGTCGTAGCTGGTTGAGATGACGTAGCGTAAGATTGGCTGACTGGAAGATTTTCCATTGCTGTTCGCGTGCATCAATCGCGTATCGAAGTATATCGCCTAGGGTGGTTTCGGCCAATTGGATAATCAGCTCGCGCTTAGAGTTACTCTTTGTACACCATTTCTCTGGGTTCCCAAGATGATTTGCTACGGTGAAATTAACGATGCTGGAATCGAAATCACCCCTTCTGAGTTTGTTGAAGAAACTAGCTATACCTCGTTGCTTATTGCTCAGATCGTCTACTGTAAGTCCTTCGCTCTCTAATGTGTCGAAGAAAGATTCGCCTATTTCCTTCATATGCTCCTCGGCAGCCTTGCGGAGTTCGCGTAGGTGTGTGGTGTAATTATCAAAAAATCCCTCTTCGCTCATCTTCTGGTTGAGCGTAGTACTCACTTCCTTATAATAATCCTTAAAGATGTTCTGGCCAAACTTCTTTATCTGTGATATTACATTCCACGTCTTATCATCAGAGATGTTCTCCATGATGTATTTCAGTATCCACTGTAGCATCAAATCGGTAGTGGTCAGATCTTCGATAAGTTGGTCTACAGCCAACTCTTCAACCTGATAGTCGTTCAGCCCGATGCGAAGATTAGTGGTCAAATCCAACTCGCGTGCCATATTGCGTAATACGCTTTGGAAGAAAGTGTCGATAGTTTCTACTCGGAAATAGCTGTAGTTGTGCGTAAGGTTGTTAAGTGCCATGCCTGCACGTTCTCTGATAATTCTAGACTCAAGTCCTGTTTTCTTTTGGATATTGTCCAGATAGTTATCCGAGTCGGGTAACTCTTTCCAGATGCCATAAAGCTGACTGAGTATACGTGTCTTCATCTCCTCTGTAGCCTTATTGGTAAAGGTTACAGCTAATATGTTGCGATAACTCTGTGGGTTTTCCACAAGTAGTCTGATATACTCTGTGGCTAGCGTGAAGGTTTTTCCGCTTCCTGCGCTAGCTTTGTATACGGTAAGTGGTCTTTTAGATTCGTTTACCATCTTCTGAATAGTTCAAATTCAAATTCTACACCAATGCGGTCGAAATGGGTGTTGCGGAAACTAGCAAAGGCTCCGACAGAGATATATCGGTTTGTGAAACCATAACCCAGTTCGTAGTAGGGACGCGACTTCTCAAGTAACACTGTACTAATATAGAATCGCTCTTTCTCAATATATTTTCCCACGTATGGTAGCCATGTTGCCACTAGCATGGGAGATTCGTAGGATATGTTGCCTCGTAAATAATAGTCAGATTGGTTGTATTCGCGACTACTAAGCAATTGAAAGTTCCCGCTCCAGTCGTCGTCCCAGCCTTCAGGCAGATTTTTATCGCGGAAGTTTGCAAAGTCTACAAACAGGTTGTCTTTCTTGTTGGTATAAATACCAGCTCCTGCTCGTAAGTTTAGTAGTCGCAGTCCTGGAATTTTCTTCTTCCATTGTGCATCAAATTCCCATCGCTCGTACTCCAGGTTTGATTTGTTGACTCCCTTAATGGCTCGTTCGTAGTTGATAGAGAAAAGTGGGCCTCGACTTAGCCAAGGCAAAATTTTAAATCCTATCATTGGCGCAAAGCTGCGATATTCCGTAGGCATCTCATATTCTGTCATTATACTTTTGTTTATAGCCGAACGCCGATGGTAGATTAAACCTGCCTCTATGTCTACCCAGTCGAACAGCATAACGTTGTTTTTAAGACTTAGATGCTGATCATTAAAGCGGTCTATATTAGTGTTGCTGAAGTCGATAGTATCCTCATGTGCCTTACTGATAACATCTTGTACACTCGAGTTGCTAATGCGATTACCATTACCAAATTCCAGTTCTACATACCCGTTGCGCTTAGGGTTGTATGTCATTCGCAGCGGCGCAGTAAAGTAGAACTGGCGTTCTTTGAATGCATATCCGAATGTTGGGTTTAACGTCAGATATCTGTATTGTGAGAATGAGTATCGTGTACGGAATCTCATTTTATATCTCACTCCTCGGCTTTGAGTATAGCTTAGATATAGTGGATTGATGATTGGCGACATGCTGAATGATGCATCTTCTGATTCGGCACTGATAGGAGTTACCAGGTTATCGCCGATGGTATCCCAGAAAATTTTTTTCCATATATTTGGCTTTTTCTCTTTGGGCGTTTGCTCAGTGGTATCCTTTTGATGAGATATGTCGTAGGCTTTGTATATCTGCTTGTCAGTCTCCGACAAGGGATATGGACGGATCTCATCCATCAACTTTCTATCCGACACTTCTTTGACAGAATCAGGAATGGTCTTATCACAATTGTAGTTCGCATCAAATAGGGCAGCAATCCTATTTCCCATAAATCTGAACGTAGCCACAGTGGTACATTTTGCCGGCATAAGAGATCGGCCTCCTTCCTCGCCCTGAGTAATCTCAGTGCGGAATGTCAACATGTCAAACTCGCCATTAAGCAGTGTACGTATTATGCGTCCTGTTTCGGTGTCCACTATCGCATAGCCATTCAGTAGCTGGGTGTTGTAGTTCTTTGGGCGGAACTCTAGGCGCGTATTTCCGTCGTTCTGCAACTTCTGGGTATATCTGTAGTATCTGCGGTTTACCTTGTTGAATGGCGATAGTATATGTCCATCGTAAAGGTCTATATCATAGATGTTGGGCGTCATATAGTCTAGTAGCGTAGGCATGGCTTTAAGATTGTGCCTTATAGTGCCTGTCAGTGCTTGATTGGTAATCTTGTAGTCGTGCGCATTCTTAAACATTACCTTACTATACGACTCACGGATATACTCCCTAGGATCCCTGGCCATCACGTACATCGATGGTATAATCCAAAGTATAGGGTTGCGTTTTTCTACTTTGTAACGGAACTTTGCATACACCAGGTCCTCTAGACTGTCGATGGCTGAGTAGTTGGCTTGCTGATAGTTGTAGATACGATCTAGTATCAGCGAGTCACGTTTGTTCTTCGCTGATACACTGATGGTGATACTTGTCAGTATCAATGCCAGTAGGTTTTTAGTGAATAGTTGATCGTATCTCAAAGTTGTTGTTCTTTTATCCAAGTTTCTCTTTCAGGTATTTACCTGTCAGACTCTCTTTGCATACCGCTACTTCCTCTGGCGTGCCCGCCACTACCAGATTTCCACCCTTGTCGCCTCCGTCGGGCCCCAGGTCTATCACGTGGTCGGCACATTTTATCACCTCCATATTATGCTCGATAATCAATATGGTGTGCCCCCGGGCTATCAGTGCATCGAATGCTTTCAGCAGTCGCTGTATATCGTGGAAATGCAGACCAGTAGTAGGCTCGTCGAATATGAACAGCGATGGCTCCTGCTTCTCTTGTCCGATGAAGTATGCTAGTTTTACACGCTGGTTTTCACCGCCTGACAGCGATGAGGAGTTCTGTCCCAACTTGATGTATCCCAAGCCCACGTCCTCTAGTGATTTCAGACGTTTAACAATGGTCTTCTCACCATGTTCCTTAAAGAATTCGATAGCCTCGCTGATAGTCATGTTCAGCACGTCATCCACATTCTTTCCGTGGAAGTTTACGTCAAGAATTTCTTTCTTGAATCGATGTCCATGACAAGCCTCACACTCTAGTACCAAGTCTGCCATGAACTGCATTTCGACAGTTATCGTACCGGCACCCTTACACTCCTCGCATCTACCGCCGTCAGCATTAAACGAGAAATACTGCGGTGTGAATCCCATCTGCTTTGATAGCGGCTGTTCTGCGTATAGTTCACGTATCGCATCGTAGGCCTTGACGTATGTTGCAGGGTTAGAGCGTGTGCTCTTGCCGATAGGATTCTGGTCTACGAACTCTATATGACGTATGGCATCCATATCGCCATCTAGGCCAATATATTCTCCTGGTGCATCGCATGCTTCTCCTAAGCGTCGACGCATTGCAGGGTAGAGTATGCCCTTTATCAAACTTGATTTGCCTGAGCCCGAAACACCAGTAACTACAGTCATCACGTTTAGTGGTATCTTTACGTCGATGCCCTTCAGGTTGTTCATTCGTGCACCTTTAATTTCGATGAATCTGTTCCATGGACGTCGCGATGTTGGTACAGGTATCTCTTCTTGGTGCAGCAGATATTTTACGGTGTAACTCTTTGGCCATTTCTTCAACGAAGCTTTGTTTACCTCCTTTGCATCGCCATCAAATACCACTTCACCGCCTAGTCGTCCTGCATCGGGGCCGATGTCTATCAGATGGTCGGCTGCACGCATGATATCTTCATCGTGTTCTACCACCACAACTGTGTTACCTAGCGATTGTAGCTCCTTGAGCACATGTATCAGTCGGTCTGTGTCTCTAGAGTGTAGTCCGATACTAGGCTCGTCTAAGATATAGAGCGAACCTACCAGTGAACTTCCTAGCGAAGTACACAGATTGATGCGCTGGCTCTCTCCGCCTGAAAGCGAGTTTGATAATCGATTAAGTGTCAAGTATCCTAGACCTACATCTAGCAAGAACTGCAGTCTGTTTTTTATTTCAGTTAACAGTCGCTTACCAATCTCTGCATCGTGCTGGTCAAGTTCCAAGTGCTCAAACCATTCCTTTACCTTTACCACAGGCATCTGTACCAAGTCGGTAATGCTTCGTCCACCTATCTTTACATAGTCTGCCTCGGGTTTAAGTCTGGTGCCATGACATTTGGGGCAGTTTGTCTTGCCGCGATATCTAGCCAGCATCACTCTGTATTGTATCTTGTACTGGTTCTCCTGTACCATCTCAAAGAATGTGTCGATACATGGTCGCTCCTTCTTTCCCTTGTCGGATGGTAGTCCGTGCCACAGCCAGTCCTTGTGCTTCTGACTCAGGTTCATGTATGGCTCAAATATTGGGAAGTCGTCTTTTGCGGCATTGCGACAGAACCACTCCAACCATTCTTTCATCCTTTCGCCGTGCCAGCATACCACGCATCCATCGTAAACGGATAGAGTAGTGTTGGGTATTACCAGTTTTTCGTCAATACCGATGATACGTCCGAATCCCTGACACTCTGGGCAAGCTCCTGCAGGCGAGTTAAACGAGAACATCTGGTCTGTAGGCTCTTCGAATGTCATTCCATCAGCTTCGAACTTCATTGAGAAGTCGTAGAAGATTGTTGGTGGGAACAGCAGTCTCAATTCGCCATGTCCCTCGTAGAATGCTGTCTCTGCCGAATCTACCAGACGTGCAATAACATCCTTGGTGTCATCTACCGACAATCGGTCGATGACTAGGTAGATGTCCTCCTCATCAAACTTATCTGCTGCCAGATAATCGTCGATTCTTTGGAAATCGCCTTTAACGTAGATACGTGCATATCCCTCCAACTGATAGGTCTTTAGCTGCTGTTCCATGGTGCGCCCTTCGTGCAGATGGATAGGAGCCATCACTACAAATCGTGTACCCTTAGAGAATTCCAGCATCTTCTGCACCACATCCTCGGTCGAGTGCTTCTTGACCTCACATCCACTTATAGGTGAATAGGTGTGACCTATACGGGCATATAGCAGTCGTAGATACTCATATATCTCGGTGCTTGTGCCAACGGTGCTTCGTGGATTTCTTGATATCACCTTCTGCTCGATAGCGATTGCAGGCGGTATTCCGCGTATAAAATCACACTCAGGCTTGTTCATCCTGCCAAGGAACTGACGGGCATAGCTCGACAGACTCTCTACATAACGGCGTTGGCCTTCGGCATACAGAGTGTCGAAGGCCAAAGAAGATTTGCCGGAGCCACTGACTCCGGCAATTACTACGAATTGGTTTCGGGGAATCTTTACATCAATGTTTTTTAGATTATTGACTTTTGCCCCTTTTATCTCTATTGAATCATTCATTCATTACAAAATACTCTTAACGGCCTCGAGCATACCTACGCTCTTGATGAGGTCGAGATCCTGCTTCACCATGGCGTTCAGACCAGGAATCTTGTTCAGATCCTCCTGCCAGATAAAGTCGGCACCTAGTACACCGTCGGCCACCTTCTGTGTATCGCCAGTAGCCCAAAGTTCCTTCAGCAGGTCCATGATCTTCTGGTCGTCGTTAGGCACAATCTCTACACCATCCTCGCGCTTGCCACCCTTGTAGTAGGTGATGATGGCTGCCAGACCGAATACCAATCCCTTAGGCAGTTCGCCCTTGCGCTCCAGATATGTCTTCACTCCGGGTAGGTCGCGAGCTTGGAACTTGGGGAATGAGTTCAGCATGATGCTGGTTACCTGATGGTCAACATATGGGTTATCGAAACGCTCCAGCACATCGCCGGCAAACTTCTCGAGCTCTTCCATTGGCAGGTCGAGTGTCTGCATCAACTCATCGAACTGAACTTTGTGGATATATTTGCTGATTACCTCGTGGTTGCAGGCATCGCGAACAATGTTAACACCACTCAGGAATGCTACAGGGCTCAATACTGTGTGAGGACCATTAAGGAGTGTAACCTTACGCTTGTGGTATGGTTCCTCTGATGGAACGAACAGTACGTGCAGTCCGGCCTTGTCTGCAGGGAACTCCTGTGCGACCTCCTTTGGTGCCTCGATTACCCACAGGTGGAAGTTCTCGGCCTGTACTACCAGATTGTCGCGATAGCATATTTTCTCCTGTATTTCCTTTATCTCATTACGTGGGAATCCTGGAACGATACGGTCTACGAGAGTAGCATAAACGCCACAAGCCTCTTCGAACCATTTCTTAAAGTCGTCACCAAGGTTCCACAGTTCTATATACTTATAAATGCAATCCTTCAGAACATGACCATTCAGGAATATCAGCTCGCATGGGAAGATGATAAGTCCCTTGGTCTTGTCACCATTGAATGTCTGATAGCGACGATACAACAGCTGAACCAGTTTGCCGGGATAGCTGCTTGCTGGAGCGTCCTCTAGTTTGCATGATGGGTCGAAGGCTATACCAGCCTCGGTAGTGTTTGATATAACGAAACGAATCTCAGGCTGATCTGCCAAAGCCATAAATGCTGCGTTCTGTGTGTAAGGATTCAGTGCGCGACTGATAACGTCAATACGCTCCAGAGTGTTGACTGGCTTACCATTCTCGCGTCCCTGCAGATTTACGTGATACAGACAGTCCTGGGCGTTCAGCCAATCTACCATACCTCTCTCAATAGGCTGTACTACAACTACCGAACCATTGAAATCGGTCTTTTGGTCCATGTTCCAGATAATCCAATCAACAAATGCGCGGAGGAAGTTTCCTTCGCCAAACTGAATCACCTTCTCAGGCATCACGCTCTTAGGAGCAAACTGTTTGTTTAGTGGTTTCATTTTTTTATTGTTTTAATTGTTATTATTTGCGAGTGCAAAGATAGAGTTATTTTACGAAACCTCCAAATTTAACTTCACTAAATCCTTAAAAAAACACGAAAACCTTTGCGCTAGATTTTGTTGATATCCACGTAGCCATGCATCACGGCGTAGATGGTAAGTGCTGACACACTCTTCATGCCGAGTTTATCCATGATATTCTTTCGATGGGTGATGACCGTAGCCAATCCGATGTTGAGCTTGTTGGCAATTTCCTTGTTTATATATCCTTGCACTATCAGCGACATCACCTCAATCTCTCTGTCGGATAGGATTTTCTTGTTCAGTACGGCTGGCATCGGTGGTAGATTCTCGCCTCTGCCATGTGCGTGTTGTTCCAGCATAAGCAGCGATCGTACTAGCTCCGACTCGGGTACGTTTATGCACAGACTGTGGAAGTCTGATAGCTGAGAAATTGTGTCGAGTGATAATGTTAGTACTATTGTCTTGCGTTTGCGTTCGGTAAAGAATTGCATATTCTCCAGTACTACTGCCATTGCTGAGAAATAGTGGAAATAGCTGTCGGCATCGTTAGCTTGCAATTCTGATACCGATCCGAATGTGTCAACCGTCATTATCGGCATTACATTCTGTAGGATAGCCTTCAACCCCAACGCTGATAGAGTGTTGGGGTCGATTATTGCTATCTTGGGTCTGTTCATCATGATAAGAATCCTAATAATGCACCTGCTGCTACAGCAGATCCGATAACACCTGCCACGTTAGGACCCATGGCATGCATCAGCAGGAAGTTATGACGGTCGTATTCCAGACCTAAATTGTTTGATATGCGAGCAGCCATCGGCACTGCACTTACACCAGCATTACCGATAAGCGGATTAAGTTTCTTGCTTTCAGGCAGGAACAGGTTCATAAGCTTAACAAAACATACACCCGATGCTGTGGCAATCATAAATGCCATAGCTCCTAATGCAAATATCTTGATGGTGTTGAATGTCAGGAACTCGCTGGCCTGTGTAGAACAGCCCACGGTCAGTCCCAGCAGCATCACTACGATATCGTTCAGTGCTGCACCAGCAGTCTTGGCCAATCGTGTGGTCTTTCCGCTCTCCTTCAGCAGGTTGCCAAAGAACAGCATTCCCAGCAGGGGCAGACCCGAAGGCACGATGAATGTAGTGAGTAACAGTCCGATGATTGGGAATAGTATGCGTTCAGTCTGCGAAACCTCACGTCCAGGCTTCATCTTTATCACGCGCTCCTTCTTAGTTGTAAGCAGTCGCATGATAAATGGCTGTATCACTGGTACCAATGCCATGTAGCTATAAGCACACACAGCAATAGCACCCATCAGATTGGGTGACAACTTTGAGCTAAGGAATATTGCTGTAGGACCGTCAGCACCACCGATGATGGCGATTCCTGCAGCCTGTGATGGCTCGAATCCCATGGCTAGTGCCACCATATAGGCGCCAAAGATACCAAACTGGGCCGAAGCGCCAATCAGCATCAATTTAGGATTAGCCAGCAGCGCTGTAAAATCAGTCATTGCACCGATGCCTAGGAAAATAAGTGGTGGATACCACCCCTGGCGTACACCTTGATAGAAGATGTTAAGCACCGAGTTGTCTTCATATAAACCAATCTCAAGTCCTGCATCTGCGCGGAAGGGGATGTTGCCAAGAATGATTCCTAGTCCGATGGGGACAAGCAACAGTGGCTCAAAGTCTTTCTTGATGGCGAGCCAGATAAAGAAGGCTCCCACAGCAATCATTATCAGGTTTCCTACTGTTGCATTTGCAAATGCTGTATAGGTAAGAAACTCATGAAAGTTCTGTATGATAAACTGTCCTAAATCCATAATTCCAATTGATAATTGATAATTGACAGTTGATAATTATCCGATGGTCATTAGGACAGAACCTTCCATTACACTTTCGCCAGGCTTAACTGTGATGGATGTTACGGTTCCTGCATACTCGCTTTCGATGTTGTTCTGCATCTTCATAGCCTCGAGTACCAGTACCACATCGCCCTGCTTCACTGTGTCGCCTACGTTCACCTTGACTTCGGTGATCGTTCCTGGTAGTGGAGCCTTGATGGCCGAACCTGTTCCTGCTGGTGCAGGCTTATCGGCTGCTGGAGCTGCAGCAGGAGTCACTGCTGGGCGTGCCACCGTCTTAGGTGCCTCTACGTGCACCTTCTTCAGAGTGCTTGTCGGGTTGATGGGCTGCTTCAGTTCAACGTCGAAGCGAACTCCATTCACTACCACTTTGGCAACGTTGCCCTCTACTTCTTCTATCTCTACGTCGTAATCTACGCCTTGTACTTTATATTGATACTTATTCATAATGTTCAATGGATTTCTGGGGTTGTTGGTATTTTGGGTGCGTTATGCATTGTTGGGATTACTGGCTTCGAGAAGTGTGTCATTTGACTGCCTTCGTCTGCCCAGCCTGTTTCTCGTGCCTTGATGGTGATGATACCGCTTTCTACATCGTGTACATCGTCCTGATACTGTTTGAGTGCCATCGAGATTACTGCGATGTAGACCTCCTTATCGATACCCTTTGTCTTCAGTCCGTCCTGCAGTATGTTGCCTGTAGCATGAGCAAGATCGTGGGTAACCTCAACGGTCTTAGTGATAGGTTTGATAGGTTGGGTGTTAACCACCTTCTTAGCCATCTCAATGTTGCGCATGATGAGACCGAAAACCCAGAAGAACAGGAACAGTACTGCCAAACAGAAGAATACGATACCCATGGCAAGCAGAGTGATACCGAATCCGTGTGGATCTTCGCGCTTAAGCTTGGCATCCTTTGTCTCATCGGTCTTGATGAAGTTCTCTATGCCAGGTGTCACGTTCTCTGCCGATTTTACACTCCATGTGTTGGCAGTCATACGTGCATAGCTCTGATCAGCAGCTAGTACAGGAATGCTTACTGAGTCGATAAGTTCAGTGGCATTGCCATTGAAGAATCCCAGCCAGAGGGGCTCCGACATAGGAACGTTGAGAGACAGATGCAACTTACTCTGTGCAGGGTTAGAGTTGCAGTAGAAGATTAAGTGCTGACGCCCGCCAATCTGCGTACGAGGATCACCATTAGGGATTACGCTCATGCGCTTTATGCGCTCGGGAACACTCATCTGTGAATCGAGTACAGACTTGTCTGTAGTAAAATACATACCACGCACATTGTAGGTGGTGAACGACGTGTTCTCCAACTCAATCCATGCGTGGCACTGTCCGTAGTCGTCCTGAATGCTGGCAGTATTGTTGGTCAGTACCTCGTTTATGCGAATGTTTCTGGCTCCTTGTGCCATCATCGCCGAGGTGCTTACCAGCAATAGACCGCTTAGCAGGATCTTGGTTCTTTTCATTTTGTTTGTTGGTGTATTATTATATAATCATAAAGTTTCTAGTATTGCAAGTATATCTTTTTCTTGCTGCGGCATTAGCCGCAGAAGAACAAGACAACTATCTGCGCAGTAAATATTCTCAGGAACATTGCCAGAGGATAAACCGTTGAGTATCCCAGTGCAGGTGCCTCCTTCGAACAGATACTGTTGGCGTAAGCCAGTGCAGGGGGGTCAGTGTATGTACCGGCTATCATACCTGCTAGTGTGAAGTAGTTGAAACCAAACTTCCATCGTGCGATAGGACCTACAATCAGGATTGGGATAATAGTGATTAGAAAACCTGTCAGTACATAGAGCAGTCCGTCACCCTGAACCACAGTCTCAAAGAATCCTGCTCCTGCCTTGATACCTACCGATGCAAGGAAGAGTACTAGACCAATCTCGCGCAGCATCATGTTGGCCGATGTGGTGGTGTAGGTCACCAGATGTATCTTGTAGCCGTAGCGGCCGATAAGGATTGCGATAATCAGCGGACCGCCTGCCAGACCAAGCTTTACAGGTACTGGCATACCAGGAATTGCTACTGGGAACATTCCGAAGATAAGACCGATAAAGATACCTACGAAGATTGTTGCGATATTAGGTGCATCCAGACGGCGGATAGAGTTACCCATCTTGTTGGCTACGTTGTCAACAGCATCCTCGGGACCAACTACCATGATACGGTCGCCCACCTGCAGTGGCAGTGTTGGCGATGCAAAGATGTCCATTCCATGACGTGTCACACGAGTTACGTTCACGCCGTGTACACTTGAGAAGTGGAGCGATGCCAGTGTTTTACCGTTTACCTTAGGATTGGTGATAACGATACGCTTTGATACCATGGGCTGATCCTGCTGCTCAAAGTCGATGTCGAGCTTTGGACCGATAAAGGCAGTGATAGCCTCCTGATCAGCCTCTGCGCATACGATAAGCATCTGATCTCCCAGATGGAATAATGTATCTTTGTTAGGGATAAACAACTCGCCCTCGTGCACCAGTCGTGATACCACAAAGTCGCGGTTCAGAAAGTCGTGCACCTGCAGCAGAGTCTTTCCCTCCAGGTATTTGTTAGTAACCTCAAGGTGCATCTTGTAAGGCTTCTTGTTGGCATTAGTCTCATCCATAGCCTCCAGCTGATGCTCTTCGTTCTCAAGCTTAACCTTGCATATATACCTTATTAATATAATAGCGCCGATGATACCGAGCACACCCAGAGGATATGCGCAAGCATAGGCCGATGCGATCTGTGGAGCGTTGCTTCCGAATACTGTAGATAGAGCTTCGTTGGCAGCACCAAGTCCAGGTGTGTTAGTCACGGCACCATACAGAGTACCAACCATCATTGGCAGATTGGTTACGTTACTAGTGTCGAAGAAGATGTAGTAGCAAGCAAACATCACCAGAATGTTAAGGAGGATAGCACTCGCTGCTACTCCGTTAAGCTTGATACCTTGTGTTCCAAAGCTTTCAAAGAATCCAGGACCTACCTGCAGACCAATCATGAATACAAACAGGATAAGTCCGAAATCCTGTATGAATGTCAGAATTGGGGTAGGGGCTGTAAAACCGATGTGTCCGGCTAGAATACCGGCGAAAAGTACAAAGGTTACACCCAGTGAAACACCAAATAACTTAATTTTTCCTAAATAGACTCCGATTGCTATCACAATAGCATAGAGCAGCACAATATGTGCCACCGAGTCAGTTGTTGTAAAAAGGTCCTTTAACCACTGAAATGATTCCATAAATAATACTAAATAATACCTATTCTTTATAACTTCTCAAATTTTGAGTGCAAAGTTACTCAAAAAATGCTCATCTTCAGCATTTTTGTGCATCATTTTTCGTATAAATGATATTTTTTTATTTCTTTCACACTTCAAAACGCCTTTTTGACCAAAAAAGTTGTAAATTTGTACGCTGATAGTGCAAAATTAAAACATAACTTATATAATAAACGTAAAGAATCTATGGCAAACAAAGAAAAACTCTTTACCGAGTTCGCTGCACCAACCACTCAAGAGTGGCTCGACAAGATTGAGGTCGACCTGAAAGGTGCCGACTTCCAGAAGCGACTGGTATGGAGAACAAACGAAGGTTTTAATGTACAGCCCTTCTATCGCCGTGAAGACCTGGCGAACTTGAAAACACCCGATGCTCTTCCTGGTGAGTTCCCATTCGTACGTGGAAACAAGAAGGACTCTAACGAGTGGTACGTACGTCAGAATATCGAGGCCAGCGACCCAAAGGCCGCCAATGCAAAGGCTCTCGACATTCTTAACAAAGGTATCGACTCGCTGGGATTCCATATTCCAGGTAAGCTCGTGTCGTTGGATACCGTCGAGACTCTGCTCGAAGGCATTTATTGCGAGTGTGTCGAGGTTAACTTCTCTACCTGTCAGCGTCATTCGCTTGAACTGGCTGAGATACTGAAAGCCTATTGGCAGAAGAAGGGGTATGACAATGAAAAGATTGTTGGCTCCATCGAGTGGGACCCAATGAAGAAAATGGCTCTTAAGGGTAAGGATGTATCTCCTGTGCTCGCATTTGGACCTAAGTTGGCCGAATCGCTCAAGGAGTATCCTAACTTCCGTAGTATTACCGTACATAGCGATGCACTCAATAATGCTGGTGCCTATATCGTTCAGGAGTTGGGCTATGCACTTGCTTGGGGTAACGAGTACCTGCAGTTGTTGACAGATGCAGGTGTTGATGCCGACCTTGCTGCTAAGAGCATCAAGTTCAATATGGGTGTCAGCGAGAACTACTTCATGGAGATAGCTAAGTTCCGTGCTGCCCGTTTGCTTTGGGCTCAGATCGTTAAGCAGTATGAGCCTAAGTGCGACTGCGCTTGCAAGATGATAATCAATGCAACAACCTCTACTTACAACCAGACTGTATTCGATAGTTATGTTAATCTGCTCCGTTCGCAGACCGAAGCTATGAGTGCTGCTCTGGGTAGTGTTCACTCTATGGTTGTAACACCGTTCGATACTCCTTACGAGGAGGCTACCGACTTCTCTGAGCGTATTGCTCGCAACCAGCAGTTGCTGATTAAGGAGGAAAGTCATTTCGACCGTATCGTCGATCCTTCTGCAGGTTCTTACTACATCGAGCACCTCACTGATGCTCTGGCTCAGGAGGCTTGGAAGATATTCCTGAAGGTAGAGGATGAGGGTGGATTCCTGGCTGCCATCAAGGCTGGTACCATCCAGGATGATATCAATGCAACCAACGTTAAGCGTCATGGCGATGCTGCCAAGCGAAAGGAGTTCCTGCTTGGTACCAACCAGTTCCCTAACTTCACCGAGAAGAGTGAGGGCAAGCGCGCCTACAAGCATCAGTGTGGTTGTGGTGGCGTGCACCATCAGGGCGAAGAGAACGTTGCGTTCAAAGCTATCGAGACGACACGCCTTGCTGCCGACTTTGAAGATCTTCGCATCCATACCGAAGAAACCAAGGTTCCCACAGCCTTCATGCTTACCATTGGCAATCTCGCTATGCGTCAGGCCCGTGCACAGTTCTCGTGCAATTTCCTGGCTTGTGCAGGATACAAGGTGATTGACAATCTCGGATTCAAGACCGTCGAAGAGGGTGTAGATGCTGCTCTCGAGGCTAAGGCAGACATTGTCGTCATCTGCTCTAGCGATGACGAGTATGCTGAGTACGCTATTCCTGCCTTTAAGTATTTGAATGGTCGTGCGATGTTCGTAGTAGCTGGTGCTCCTGCTTGTATGGAGGATCTTAAGGCTGCCGGCATCGAGAACTACATCCACGTTAAGTGTAATGTACTCGAGACTTTGAAAGAATATAATCAGAAACTTGGTATCTAAAAATATAGGAGACTTGAATTATGCGTAAACAGTTTAAAGATATTGATATCTATGCAGGCATCAAGGCTCAGGATGGTGCCAAGTGGATTAAAGACAATGGTATAGTAGAAAACTGGAAGACCCCCGAGCACATCGAGGTCCGCCCTGTTTATACTAAGGAAGACCTCGAAGGTATGGAGCACCTTGACTACACAGCCGGTATTCCTCCTTATCTGCGTGGTCCGTATTCGATGATGTATCCGTTCCGTCCGTGGACTATCCGTCAGTATGCTGGATTCTCTACTGCTGAGGAGTCGAATGCATTCTATCGTCGTAACCTGGCTTCTGGTCAGAAGGGTCTTTCTGTTGCCTTCGACCTGCCTACACACCGTGGTTACGACCCCGACAACGCTCGTGTAGTAGGCGATGTTGGTAAGGCTGGTGTAAGTATCTGTAACGAAGAGAACATGAAGGTGCTCTTCTCTGGCATCCCACTCAATAAGATGTCTGTATCTATGACCATGAACGGTGCCGTATTGCCTATCCTGGCATTCTACATCGTAGCAGGTCTGGAGCAGGGCGCTCAGCTCGAGGAGATGGCAGGAACCATCCAGAACGAT
>ONYZ01000028.1 GCA_900322175.1 uncultured Prevotella sp. | reverse complement strand
AATTACTGCACCACCATCCATTACAGTAACTGTAGGCTTCTTAGCTGTACCATCATAAGTGTAACTTGTCTGACTTAATGTTATCGTAGGACTTTCTACCGTCTTTGATATAACTGTGAGAGTTCCATTTACAAAAGAGACATTTTTATTTCTTACGGTTCCTTTACTTACAACTATATCATAACTACCCACATTAGAAGCAGATGTAGCTGTACAAGTGATTTCTGGAACTCCATAAAGCGTGGCTCCTTGAACTATGTATTCAAATGTGGGATTGTCGACACCATATTCACGTGTATAACTTTTCGCTGTTATGGTGACAGCCGGTTCATTTACATCAATATCGCCCCCCTGACCGCCTTCCCAATCAACAGAAGTACTGTCTGTTACTTCCACATCGCTCTGTGCCATGACAGGTAATGACACTCCTAAGCACAAACAAATCAGAAATAGTATCGTCCGTTTCATATCATACATTATCCTACTGTTCCACCAAAGTCCTCATCGATAACATCCCAATTTTCAATACCAACATCCAGGCCTCCCTGTGTCTTCTTCAACTTAATAGTAATTGTATATTGCTTATTAGCTTCTAGCAAAAAAGATTTGTCCAATGTATAGTTGTTGTTATTCCAATTAATCTGTACCAGATGTGTATTGGATATAAACTGGGGAAGAAGTATTGCTGCATAAGTCAAGTTTCCATTATTTTTACAATGTATGTCAGCAATATCGGCAGTAGCTGTTACTGTTCCGCTTTGTAAGTCGATAGTGCCAGTTGTCTTACTGCCACTGATTGTGACAGATACATTTTCATCCGTCAACTCACCTTCGCCAAAGCCTTCGCCTAGTGTCACCTTTACTATCAGTTGACTCAGTTGATGAGTTAGCATCAAGTTGAACTGTCCATCCATAGGCGATTGTCCTTGAACACTCCCCCATAGAAGGTCGCTCTTCTGCCAAGCATCATCACTGGTCTGATTTGTCTCAACGCTAAATGCCATAGCCCTTGAATCATTTACTTGCCGATTAAAAGGTGCGTAGGCATAGAAATCTGCACATACATCAGTGTTCTGCCAATATATAGGTGTTTGAGGAATCCAGGTTCCATCAGAATAGTCGAGCTGTAGATTGTTAACATAGTTCTCGTTTCTTTCCAACTCTGCATGCACACCATTCTTATAGTTCACCATATATAGACCAGCCTTTATAGTGCTGTTTGCACTATTCGCTTCAGGCGAACGAGTCAGGATATTGACCACTTCCTTTGAAGAAGACTTATGGTTCTGGTCACTGCTGTCGTCGCTGGTGCAAGCCGTGAAAACCAAACCGGTCATAAATCCTGCCAAATACAATAAACTCTTCATTGCAGTAATATGTTTGTCACATAAATCTATTTCCATCCCTCGATGCTGCCGCCAATATCAATCTTAGTCTGCTCAGGATTCTTATCGAGCGTCACGGTAATGGTATGGCGCATTCCAGGCTTTAGCGAGATCTTTCCTTCCATCAAGTAACTCACACCGTCACTAATTACTTCCACCAACGGACGGCGCGTAACGATGTTCTGAGGGACCACACAGGCCATATACTCTGTTGCACTCTTCTGTAAGCAGCGAACACTGCCAGTTCCGGCATAATCATCCTTGGCAGCATCTCCTGTCGAAAGATCAATAACGGCTTTGGTCACAGTCGAGTGAATATACACCTCCGTTGCCTTGGTAATGTCACCCGTGTAGTTCTCCCCCTTTTCAAGTTTTACAACTACGTTCGACAACTTATGGGCAAACGTCATCGTCACAGGCGAAGCCGATGCCTTAACGTCTTTCTTCCCAGCCCAAAGAAAGTCGCTTTGCGTGTATCCAGCGGCCGTGCTCTGGTCAGCTTGCACCGCAAACGAATAGTCGCTGATATCGTTAACGGTCTGCGAGTAGGGATAGTAGGCATACACATCGTGACTACCATTGTTCCAATATACTTTACGACTCGATTTCCACGACGAACCGTTGTAGGTAAACAGTTCATTGTTAACCTCGTTTCCACCAATTTGTAAAGCCTCGCCCTTAGCCGTTACATAGACACCTATCTTATCAGATTTCTCAAAACTTGTATCCGTTGCACGGGTCACAGCGCGGGTTACAGCACCTGGGTGAACAAAAGCCAATTGTATTTCGCCCTTGTCGGCCATGTAGCCCTGCTCGTTTGTCTCATCACTGCTGCATGCCGCTATCATCACAGCCACTACAGCCAATAGCATATTTTTTTTCATATCGTTTATTTTTTTATTTGTTTTCTTTTCAATTGTTCACGAATTTGTCGCACTTTATCGCCTATCTCACGGAAATTAGTAAGTGTAGGCATCTGGTGATTGCCAGTTACATACATCTTGTTTGGCATCGCGGCACCACGCGTAATCTCAGTGGGTCCCCACTCAAACGTATCCTGCGCACGGAATTCCTCCATCGTCCATTCCTCTCCGACATAATCCTTGATGCGCTTCCAAATGTCCAAGCGCGACGGTGTATTATAATACGGTATGCCATAGTTCATACACGAGTTTGACTCTGGACGGTAGATAAGGCGTGTGTAACCGTAGCCACCCTCATAGACGTCCACATAATCGCTATAAACAGGATCGAAAATAAACTCCGACCATGGTACACTCGACAGTTTGCCAGTAGAGGCGAGGTTGGCAAACCAACCACGTCCGTGCATCTCATCCACGTATTGCCTAACTGGTAATGGCGCAAAGGCATTGTTAGTAAACGACTCATCGCCCAACTTTCCGAAGCCATGACCACCTGCCTCATGCTGCATCACGCCTCGCGTGTCTCTTGGATAAGGCAGTTCCGATTGTGGACAGATAGAGAGCGTCCTACCGTCCCACGTATATTCCGTATGTCCCTCGTACTCTGTCGTGTTAGGCACTAAAACGACCAATGAACGCCATTGATCTTCCTCCTTCATGGGCGTATGGAGCACGGCATAGTCAAATACCTCGTCGCTCTCGGTAATTAGCTGGTTGGAAGCTTCAATCGCCAATGATGAGCGACCATAAAGCGTGCCGAAATGGTTATTCACGTAGGTGTGCATGGTGTTGACCCCTTTCTCCTGCGACAGCGGGAAGGTGACATAAACGTTGAAGTATTCGCGCATTGAGCGGTACGGCTCGATGGCGAAGAAACATTCTGCCTGATACTTAATCAGATCGAGGTATGAACCGTCGCTAATGCTTGCGCCGTCCCAGCCGTCACCAGCAAATACGATGTCGATGCCACCGTTGTTACCTTTGCTGGCCTTTTGTAGTGTCAAGTAGCTGTCCTCGTCGTACTCATAGTCATATTGCGATACGTGGCAGCGGGTCTCATAACTATTGCCGTTCTGCTCCATGCGGAACACGATGTCTCCCTGACGGTTGCCCGCTCCATGGTTCAACGTCTGCGCGGTCATGGTGATAGCCACCTTACCTGTGCCGTTCTCTTTCGAAAGCTTCACCCAACTTGGTTTTTCAACGACAGTCCAATTGCCCTCGGCATTCAGCATCAGATCCTCGCTGTGAATCTGGTTCAGAGCCTGCACTTGAGCTGGACGGCACACAAAGCCCGAATATTCGGCGATGCGTTTAAACTCGCCCCAACCTCGTGCCTGTCGGTATTTCTCCACACACCCCTTGGGCACTTCCAAGGTGAAGTTGTCCTTCGGCACCCCAAGGAAAGCATTCTCGCCCACAGCGGGCGGCTCCTCTCCCTCGCAGACGATGGAGTTCAGGTTTTCGCACATCTCAAAGGCTCTGTCCTCGATGATGTATATATCTTTGTGGAACACCACGCCCGTCAGCATGGGACAGTTGCTAAAGCAACCCACAGGTATCTTGACAACTTTCTTGGGTATGATAATTGTACCTTGCAGACGACTGCAATCTTGAAAGGCACTTGCCTCAATGATTTTCAAATTCTCTGGAAAAACGATACTACTTATCTTGGTACCGGCAAAGCCGTTTACTTGTTCCAACGTGGAAGGTAGTACTAATTCACCACTAATCTGAGAGCCACCGAAAACATTAGGAATACTTGTCAAACCTTCTGGAAGAATAAGCGAAGTGCAATGTGACCCCTGAAATGTAAAGCCACTTAACTTGCACCCCTGCGGAACCTTGATGGTTCCTGTCAACCTATAGGGCATATTGCCTAATTCCTTCAGAGAGGAAGGCAGGTACATTTCACCTGTTCCCCCTTCACCGCCACCATACCAGACTTCTATTCCGTCAGGTAGTTTGAAATCACCAGTTGCTGGACTATATAGGAAAAAAGCACCCTCACAACGCTTCAACGTTGAGGGCAGTTTGGGTAAAACGTTCATCGATTTTGCATCCAGACAGAACCCCCAGCCTATTACTTCTACACCTTCTGGAATAACAAGCGACCCTGTTAGGTTACTAGCCCCTTGAAGGGTATTGGGGGCAATGCGTTTAATTCCTTTCTCTGGCATTACTAAATGTTGGAGCCTACTCTCATAAAACCCGCTAAAGACACTGTCTTCTATCAGTATTTGCTGCAGGTTCAGGTTAATCAGACTCGGCATCTTCGACAGGAATTCCAAGTCACTCTGGTTGACATTTCCACTGACCTTCAAATTCTCGATAGTCTCCCAGTCTATTTTCTGCGCTATCAGCGCTTCTTGCAAGGTGCCTGGATTCTCTACCTTAACGATGGCATACTGGCGTATCAGTCCCTCATGCAATTCAGCATCGTCTTGCCAGGGAGTAATACTCTCGTCTGTCAATACGAACTCGAATTGTCCAGTACCGCTACTGCGGTTAACCGTAATAGTAAACACATGCATCTTTCCTGACAAGAAGGTAATGCCTGCATTGTTTTCCAACAGATAGCTTTGTCCATCCACCGTTACAGATATCACCGGTTTTCCTGCTACAACAGTTTGAGGAAAGACCACTCCCCGCCAAACTCCTTCATGTTTCAGGGGCTTAACGGACTGTACATTTCCGTTGCCGACCGTCGTAGTACCCTCAACTAAGTTGACACTTCCCGAAAGTATGGTATTCTTGATGAGGACAGTTTTGTCGAAGGCAGCCCACTCTGCATCCGTAAAACCTGTACCTTGTTCTAGTCGCATCGTAACACCGGCCATCAGGTGTTTATAAGCTAAGTTGACAGTCTCACTGGTAGGCATTACCTTCTCAGCCCTGGCCCACAGTAGGTCGCTCTTGGTATAACTTGTCGATGACAACCGATTATCATCCTCTACCTGATTAGGTTCAACGGAGAAGGCATAGTTAGTAGGCGCGTTCAATGCATTGTCAAAAGGATAATAGCCATAGAAGTCGGCAGCAGTCTCGTTATTAGCCCAATAAAACTGTGTTTCTGCCTGCCACGTCCCATTCTCCTGTAAGGTAAACCTCACGTTCGAGGCGCGATTGCCTTGTATCATGACTTCACCTTTCTCTCCGTTCTCATCGCGGTCGACAATGAAGATGCCCATCTCATCGCCTGCCACAAAGCCACCGTCTATCACCGCACGGGTTGTAGCTTCAACCGACGGATAAGAGGAACTAATTTGTATAGGCCACTGACTCTGTTTGTTGCCAACGACGCCGTCATACTCCGCACAAGCAGCCATCAGACAGCAAGATGTAATTATCGTGAATAGCTTTTTCATTTTCTGCGTCCTCCTTTCTTGATATAGTCCATGGGCGAACCCTTTTTAATAACAGGAGCGTGATGTTCGCTATGCATAGCCTTGACAGACTGCCAAGGCGTTTCTAACACGCTACGCGTCAGGAATTTGTCGCCCCACTCACGACTATCATTGCTAACGAAGTTTTCAAAGTCGAATGTCTCGCCTGCCGCCCACTTGATACGCTCCACGATCAGCTGGCGCGACCATGTGCTAAAATACGGCACATTGTTGTTCATACACGAGTTCGGCTCCGAACGGAAGATGCCGTCACTGTGCATGTGTGCGCCGTCAAAGATGTCGACCAGATTGCCGTATCGCTCGTCGAAGATGAGGTGGCGCCATTCAACATCCTTGTATTTACCTGTCAGCGACACATTGCGCCCCCAGCCCATAGCATGCATGTTCTCCACGTCCTCTACATGTCCACAGCAGACACAGGGGCACATCTGGATAAAGGCCCTGTGGTAAATGTATTCATCGTCCTGCTTGCCCCAGCCGTGACCGCCTGCCTCATGCTGAATCACTCCACGGGCATCGTAGGGATAGTCTAAGGTGCTATGCGGACAGACGGCAATAGCCGACCCGTCGCCATACATCGCAGTCAATCCCTCGTAGGCATCACTGTTAGGTACGCAGATGATGAGCGAGCGCCCGATATTGTTTGTGGTGACAGGACACTGAGTGATGTCCTGCAGTACGTAACGACCTATCGCGTCGAAATCAACCTGTAAACGTCCGTTACTGCCAGCACCAAAGATGATATTGAACTTAGTATTGCGCCATTTGTCGGGCGAGTCTAATGCACCGCTCTCATAGCTCATAGCCATGGCTATCGATACGTTGAAGTAGTCGCGATACGTCTTGTAAGGCTCTACGGCAAAGAAATAGTCCATCTCCTGTTCCATGTGCTGACGATAGGTGCCAGTAGCAATGTCCTCGGCATCGTAGCCTTCTCCCACAAACAGAATGTCGATGCCACCACGCTGGCCCTTAGTTGCCTTTTGCAACTGAAGTACACCATCCTCCTCAACGTCGTAGTCGAACTGCTTCACGTTATAGGTACAAGTAATTGGGTTGCCATCCTCGTCGTTGCGACCTAAGAGGAACGTCACCGTTCCCTCACGGTCGCCCTGATTATGGGGCATGGCGTCGATAGTCACTTTCAGTTCCGTCTTCTTGTTGCCTGACGATGGGCTTACGTGAATCCACGACGGGCAGTCGCTGACCTTCCATGAGTCATTAGCATTGATAACCACATCGCGCACGTTACTCTTGTTCAGCAACTTGGCCCGCATGGGTCGGCAAACAAAGTTGCGATAGGCCGAGATGCGCTTGAACTCGCACCAGCCTGGGGCATTCTTATATGTCTCAACAGCACCTGCCGGAACAACCACCGTAAAAATATCCTTCTCCACACCGCTGAACGTGTTTCCCTCAATGACTGGAGGCTCGCTACCTAAGCACTCGATATAGTCAAGCGAAGAGCAACCACCAAAAGCATCACCCATAATACCTTGTAGCCCTGCGGGTAAAATGACCGCCGTCAACATACGGCAATTGGCAAAAGCGTTTTCGCGTATCTGTGTCACCGTGGATGGTATGACAAGCGTATCCTGAAGATAAGAATTGGCAAACACGCCACTTTCTATAATTTCAAGACCTTCAGGCAATGTGATATGCCTAATGCCTGTATAGGCAAAAGCATTTTCACCAATCTTCTTGACCGTAGAGGGGATGTTTGCTTTAGTCAACTTTACGCGATAGGTTGCGGCGGGGCCTTCCTCTGTCCAACCTCTCCACATACCATCTATTTCCTCTAAACCTTCAGGTAGATAGAGTGAAGTGATAGGACTACCTATGGGGCTATATTTCTTCACCCCTTGTGGAACAATAACCGGTCCGCCTATCTGAGTACCTTCCCATGAATTGTAGACCTCGGTTATACCATCGGGTATGCGAATAGTTCCCGTCATATAAATGCAGCCTGAGAAAGCATGTTGACCTAGATACTTCATCTTGGCGGGGAGAATCAGTTCATTGGTAAAATAAAATTTATCATAATTTCCAAATGCTCCACCCCCAATATATTCCACAGTCGAAGGAATATATAATTCCCCGTTTAAACCATAATTCCCCCCATTATTATATGAAGCAAAAGCCTCGCCACCGATAAACTTCAAACCTTCTGGCAAAATGAGCGAGCCACAAAGAGCAGAGCCCGGGAAGGCTTGCTGGCCAATACCCTTCAAACTGTCAGGCCAAACGAAATAACGTAAGGTTGACATGTTTTCAAAGGCACCTGCCGTGATACAGTCATCTTCAGGCCATGTATCATCAGATTCCTCCCAGAATTCTTTCTTCTGATCCATCCTTTTGGTACGCAGTTCTTTCAGGTTCAGTGCCTCCAAAGATGTCATATTTTCACGAATGTAGTCGAATTGTCCGCCCCCATCCAAGCACCCCGTCAACTTCAGGTTGACAATTTTCGACGGGTTAAGCCCCAAGCTGTCAATGACATCACCGATAAATCGTCCTTCATCGACATGAACCGTTATGTATTCACGGGCAGCACCATTATGGCTCTCAGGGTCATTCTCCCAAGGTGTGATGGCTTCACTAATCAGCATAAACTCATAGTCACCCTTCGGCAACTGCTTGTTAACCGCTATGGTAAACTTATGCAGTTTGCCGGGATAGTAAATCATTTCTTCCGAACGCTGGAAGTCATAGCTAATGCCATCCACCGTAATCGATAACAAGGTCTTATCGGCACTGACTGCTTGTGGAGCAACCACAGCACGCCATGTGGAATTACGTTGTTGAGGCTTAATGGTATTAACATCACTGCCAGATAATGTTACTTCACCATTACCTATATTAATAGTTGTCGCCGTAACGGTGTTTTGCACCAAAACGCTCTTTTCCAAACCAGTCCATTCACCTTGACCAAAGCCGATACCATCTACAAGGTTCACTTCTACACCTGCCATCATGTGATGATGCTTCAAATAGATGGGCGTGCCTGCTGCCACATTTTCAGCTTTGGCCCAAAGGAAGTCGCTGGCTTCGTAACCAGTAATAGTTTTACCCTGAACTGTAGCGCTCTGGTTTGTTTGAATAGTAAAAGGATAAGCCTCCACACTGCTCAAGTCTGCATCAAAGGGATAATAGCTATAGGCATCAGCTTGCGTATTCTTATCTTTCCAGTACAATTGGTAACTGCCAACCCACTTACCATTTTCTGCATAGGTAAAACGAACATTGTCGGCATAGTTACCATTGGCTTTCAAAGGTTGCGGTTCACCATTTTCGTAGTTAACCACAAACACACCTATCTGATCACCGCCGGCAAAGCCTCCATCACTGGCACGCGTGACGTATTGCTGCTGTATTTCAGCATTCAGCACCATTTGGTCACCACCTCGAATGCTATTGCCATCCGTAATGTCCTCATGACACCCGCAAATCAGTGCCGCTAGTCCCAATATTACTATCTTTTTCATAATGTGGTAGCAAATTATTCATTCTTCACATTTCCCTTACTCAGGGTATTCTCTCTTATCTCTATTCAGGAACTTGTCGTAGTCATAGCCCTCGCCACTATATTCCAAAATTCGCTTGACGATAGCCTGTCGGCTTATCATATTATAATAAGGTATATAGCTATTGCCCATCACACTCATGTTCTCTGAGCGGTAGACACCACGTGCGTGATTGAAGCCACCCTCATACATATCAACATATTGGGCAAAGCATTCATCAAAAATAAGGTGTGACCACGGAGCATCGGTCATCTTCGACGATAGCGTCACATTTTCATACCAACCACGACGCTTGTTATCCTGATACTGGCTCAGACCGTTGCACCCTGGACAGGTACAAGCCTTGATAAAGGTGAAATGGTTGACGGTCTCTTTAGCCAATTTGCCGAAGGCGATACCGCCCACCTCGTGGAGCACAAAGCCCCGTTGGTCAAATGGATAGGTGTCCGTACTCTTGCCCAACAAAGTGATAGTACGGTTGTCCTGCCAGTCGAAGTAGGTGTCATTATGACCCGTCTGCTGCGTATTCAGCAACAATATGATGGTGGCATTCTCCCAGTTGTCTTTAGTCGCCATAGCATATTGTTGCACGTAATCTTTTACGATTTCTTGTAGTGTCTCTGGATCGGTATTAAAGATGTTCCAGTAGGAGTAGTATCCGGCGTTAAAGTGTGTACGTCCGTTCACACCATGCTCTGGCGAGACGGCAATAGCCGTCGAAACGGTGAAGTAGTCGCGGTAGGTCTTGTAAGGCTCACAACTGAACAGATGTTCCATCTGCTCGCGCATGTCCTCAATATACTGTCCGCTCATAATGTCGTCGGCATCGTAACCCTCGCCAATGATGACGATAGGGATCTCACGCGCCGCACCAGCCGTGGCTCGCTGGAGCACCACCTGCTGGTTTTCACCCCATTCGGCAGAGTACTGCTGGCGAACGGTGGTGTATGTCGTATAGTTCTTGTCTTGTAGGCGAAACACGATACGGCCCTCGCGGTTCTCAGTCAGACTGCCCAACGGCTTGACAGTGATGGTCAACTCAGCTTTGCGCTCCAATTTTGTGCCACTCATCGGCGATACTGTTACCCAGTCAGGGCATTCTACAACTTCCCAGGCTCCCTCTGCACGGATGGTACCCTCTTGGGCACAACCTTTGTTAAGACAACTTATTTCTGGGATGTTAAATGCTAACTCATGGTAGGGAGTGATACTCTTAAAGTCCTTCCAACCATCGGCATGGCGGTAAGCCTCTACACTCTGTTCAGGTACTTGCAAAACGCACTTTTCGAACGCAACACCCCCAAAAACATTGTTGCCTAACTGTGGAGGCTCCGGGTTAAGACAGATAATAGTCTGGAGGGCATAGCAATCTAGAAATGCATCGTCACCAATGTAATCAACATATTTGGGGATGTTGACCTCGCGCAGCATACCACATTGTCTGAACATGCCACCGGAAATATTCTCTAAACGAGACGGCAGTGTCACTTTTGTGATTTCATTACCACAAAAAGCATCGCCACCAATCGACAAACATTTTTCGGGAACAACAACTTCACCTTCTAAAGCACATTCACAGAACGCGCGATAGCCTATCTCGCGCAAGTTTGGTGGTAATACTATTGAAAGATGAAGGTTACCATTGTAGAAGGCGCCACCACCAATAACTTCTAGATCGTCGTTAAAACGAATGGATTTCAAATTACCGAAACCACTCATCAATCTTTTGAGTCCCGCAGGCAAAACTACAGAAACACGGTTCTTCAAAGATACGCCAAACACTCCTCCCCAATATCCATTGGGTATTTCTGTGATACCTTGAGGTATCTCTATTTCTCCAATAAACGAGCCATTACTACCCAAGCCAGCGAACATACCATCTTCGAATTTCTGAAGTTTTGAGGGCACATGAAACACTCCATAAAAATTGGGACAGTGACTGAATGCCGCATGTCCAATATACCGGATATTATCAGTCAGTTTTAGTTCACACCCATAGTCACAAGAAATAAAGGCTTCACCGTAAATAGAATCTAGACTATAGGGCAATTTCAACTCCACACCATTATATTCATTGTATGCAAAAGCGGCACCTTCAATACATGTAACGCCCTCTGGCACTTCCAACGTAGAGTACATCAGACGCATCTCACGAAATGCATTCGAACTAATGCGCTTAAGGGAAGTTGGTAATAAGATAGAACGGATAGTTTTATTTCCATAAAACGAGCCCCCTGGCAAAGCGTCATCTCTGTAATACTCAATATCTCTTCCTTCATTGTCATCCCAATAGGCAAAGGCCACATGCCGCAGTTTTGCATCTTTGAGGTTCAGGTGCTTCAATTCCGGCATTCCTTCGCGCAATAGGTCAAAGTCCACATTAGACAGTTCGCCCGTCACCTTTAGGTTCTGGATGGTCTGGTAGTCGTAACCAGCGGCAGTGATGCACTCACGTAGCTTGGTGATTCTGTCGCAATGAACGGTGACATAAGCCATAGCGGTAAACGAATGTGAGTTCTCATCGTTCACCCATGGTGTGATACCATCGTAGGCTAAGGCTATCTGATAGTCACCTGATGCCTCGCGCTTATTGACGGTAAGGGTGAAATTATGCAGCTTGCCTGCCTCGTAGTTCATAACCGATGTCAGGGAGTGGCTGTAGGTCTGACCATCAAGGGTGATGCTGACAAGGGGCTTGTTAGCGGCAACTTGCTGGGGAATGACAACTGCTCTGTATGCATCGTTGGATTGTGGAGCCATGCGGATAAGAGCCGTTGAGTTGAGGGAAGATACCGTGCCTTTGGAGAGGTCAACTGTGGCTTGTGGGGTTGTATTGGCCAGCAGCACGATTTTCTCGAGTTTCTGCCATTCGGCATCGCTGACGCCTGTACCTTTCTGTAATTGCACACGCACACCTGCCAGGATATGGTGGTACTTCACCACTATCTGCTCCTGCGTATAGCTTACATTGGCAGCTTTACCCCACAACAGGTCGCTCTGCTCGTAACCCGACAACTCGCCATTGCCAGCTTCAGTGCTTTGATCAGTCTGCACACTGAACTGGTAAGCTGTAGGATTCTCGATGTAGTTCACACCGGGGTAGTAACCGTAAATATCGACGGGTGTTTGCTGGTCGCGCCAGTAGATGGTGGTGGGTGACGTCCAGCGATAGTTCTCGCCATCGTAGGTAAACAGCAAGTTATTTGCACGATTGTCTGAGGCACCCAATGTACCTGCCACACCATTAATACGGTCAACCACATAGATGCCCATGCGGTCGCCATTCACAAATCCTTGTTCATCAGCACGCGTCACATTTTCCTGCTTAATCTGCCCACTTAAGTTCAACGGAAGCTGCTGGTTGGGAGAAGATGTAAACAACTCATCGCTACATCCATAGAAGGCGCAAAGTGCCGAGGCGAACACTGCAATCAGCAACTGGTGTCTTTGCATTAGTAGTTTCCTCATATTCATAATTTGGTTTTTAGTTTCTTCACACTTTGGGGGCAAATATATGAAATTTATCCGAAACTTCCAAGTTTTATGCAGAAAAATTGTATTTAACTTACTGTAGATGTAACATTATGTATGTTTTAGGGAGGAGCTGCCCCTAAATACCGTGGCGTTTGGGACGATGACGTTATTGAAGGCTAAATTAATAGGCATTATCACCGCCCTGAAGCAGATGTAAACTTCTTCCCGTTATCTATTACGATGCCGCGAGTGGTGCGTGTGGCTGGGATGCCGTCAAGACGATATACTCGCGCGCTCCTATTACGTGTGGTCAGGTTAGAGGATACGGGCTTTACGCCTGTCGTTGGATTGTAAGCCTGACGCTGTAGTACTTGGGTCATGCAGTGGGCGGCGCCGTAGCCGTCGATAAGACTCTCCAGTGGTATCCACTCTACGTTTACACCGGCATCGCTGAAGCGCTGCTGCAACTGTTCGCTCTGTCCGCCTACTGCCATGATGTGGCGCGGACCGATGGTCAGGAAGTTGTTGGCATAGTGCATCTCGTCGTCCACATCGATGGGGATAATCTCGTACCCACGGCTGCGTATGTACTCCACGAAGGGCTGGTCCTGCTTCCACAGTGAGTACTGCTGTGTGCCGGGCTGGCGAGCCCAGATGTCGCACGTGCCGTACTCAGGATCGCCAGGATTAGCCTCCAGTCGGCTACGAACCATCGTGCAAAGGTCGCTGTCGATGATGTTGAAGTGAGTGTCCAGGTGCATCTGCATCTGCCATAGTTTGTGGTCACGTACCACTACCACGGTGTCGTGACCGAAGGCGTCGGCCTCCAGCAGCTGGCGTATTCCCTCGTCGTTGGTACGCATACCGCAACCTATGAACGACACGTTGCCAGCGGGCAGATAGTCGCCACCCTCCAGTCGGCCGTCGCCCTCGATGCGTAGGATGGGCTTAAGTCCCAGGTGATTGTAGCACAGTTCGATGATGTTGGTCTCGGGTGCACGCTGACTTGAGTTCATGCTACAGATGATGTGACCGCGAGGCGTAGTGATGCTCTGGTCGCGGGTAAAGTAGAGGTTCATCAGCGGATTCTGGATGTACTGTGCCTCGTAGCCCGTGTTATTATCGGTACGTGACAGTTTAACCGTGGGCTGCAGCAGTATGCAACGTATCAAGTCGTTGCGACTCATCTTCTGCAGCACATCCTGGCGATACTCCTCCATGGCATCGGCATCTACGTCGGGGATGCTGCTGATGTCGTAGACTAGCACACTTGAGGCCAGCGCCCGCAGACTATCCATGCCCACCTCCTGCAGTATGTCCATCACGGTGTGCACGCGTATGCCGTTATTCTCCAGCATCTCGATGTAGCCGCGGTGCTCGTCGGCAGCCTTGTCTACATCAAAGTAGTCCTCAAACAGTCCGGCTAAGGGGTGAATTACACCGTAAAACAGTTCCTGTCCCGGCGAGTGCATCAGTATGTCGCCCGCCTTACTCCATTCGGCCTGCGGATAGGCCATTTTTTCTCCTTCCTGTGCCTGCGCTGTTACGCTGCAAATTGCGAAGATGGCGCCCAGAGTCCAAAACATTGTCTTTTTCATCGTAAAATGCATTTTCATCGATAATACTTATAGTTTTCTGCGCAAAGATACAACTTTTTCGTAAATATACTGCTATCGTACGGAAATTTTCGTATCTTTGTCGAAATTTTATAGTACAAATGCGAAAGATATTACTGTTATTTCTAACCGCCGTATTATGTGGCAGCACGGTGTCGTTGGCCTCGTGTGCGGGGTGCGACGATAATGCCGTAGTAGTTAACCAGCCTTCCATCGCTCGGATACAGGAGCGGGGTACTATCCTTATCGGAACTACAGGGGACTATCGTCCGCTGTCATTCAGGGAAGCCGATGGCACTTACTGGGGATTCGGCATCGAGGTGGCTAGTGTGATAGCCAAGCGACTAGGCGTAAGCATCGAGTTTGTGCAGACATCGTGGCCTACCCTATCGGCAGATGTTCAGGCCGAGCCACAGACGTTTGATCTGGCCATTGGTGGCATAACCATCACCGACGCACGACGCGAGACGATGCTGATGAGCGACGGATATCTGGCTAATGGCAAGACCATTCTATGTCGTACGACAGAGGCCGACCGCTACAAGTCGCTAGCCGACATAGACAAGCCTGAGGTGCGCGTGATGGTGAATCCCGGCGGACTGAACGAAAAGTTTGCCAACGCTAACCTAACCCACGCAACCATCATAGTTCACCAAAAGAACGAGGAGATACCATCGCTCATAGCCGAGGGCGAAGCAGATGTGATGGTAACGGAAATAACAGAGGCACCTTATTATATTAAGGCAGACACCCGACTGGCAGCACCACTACTGAATGAGCCCTTTACTCACGGCGAGATAGGAGTGCTGATGCGTAAGGGGCAGGAGGACCTGCTGCAACTGGTGAACGATGTTATCCACCAGATGAAGGCCGACGGTTCTCTGCGCCAACTACACGAGAAATACGGACTGGTGTATGCATACTAGGCTGGAGACCAAACACCACCATATAATTAAGGGCCCCAGCAGTGCTGGAGCCCTCTTTGTATTGCTATAGGGAGGAATGGGGTCATTTCACGAATATCTTTCTACCATTCTTAATATATATTCCGTGTTGGGGATTTGTAACCTTACGGCCTTGCAGGTCGTAATAGACATCGTCTGCAGGTGCAAAGTGCAAGACTGGAGCAATACCGCTAGTAGAGGTGGTATTAATGCGACACTCTAGCAGTAAGAACTCACGAAGACCGCCGGTACTGCCGGTCTCGTTGGTGAAGCTGACGATGTAGTTGCCTGCCTCTGCGACGGTGAATGGCAGTTCGCGACGCTCGGCATTAGCGAGGTTTGCCGCCCCGTTGCCATTAGCATTAGGCGCAGCAGTAAACACCTCCGATGAGGCAATGCTACTGCCAGCGGCATTAAGGATGCTGACCTTGTACTGCGGTGAACCCTTCCAGGCAGCCATCGCGTATGATAGCTTGTAGTCGCCAGGTTGCAGAGTCAGTCGGCGGGCAGTCTGCCTGCCATACTCCGCCTTCTGCTCGCGCCAGTAGAGAGCCTTGCCCTGATATCCCTTAAAGCCATTGAACGTGCGGGCACCCTGATTGTAGGTGTTGGGGTATTCGTGTACGTCGCTATTCTCCTGGATGCATCGCCAACCTTGAGGCATGGCGCCAGCCAGCACATCAGCGAAATCCAGTTGATAGGCCACTGTGGCATCGACAAACACGGGTTGCAATACCACATTGTCGTCGGGCATCTGGAAGGTAATCTGGTCGGCACCAGGTGTCACGCTAATGGTCTTTTCCATCGTATAGTAGACACCATTGATGACACGCAGTTCCTTCAATTGACAACCCTCGTTGGGCTGTACAGTCAGCGTAACGGTCTCACCCTCGGCAGCCTCGGAAATGTCGGAAGAAACAGTGCCTAACTCAGAATCACGGATCTCGACAATGAACTTCTCGGGTTCAGCATTGGCTGGGGTGTAGATAATCTGATCGACAATCATATTGATGCCTTCGGTGTTGTTTAGGCGAAGGTCGTTAACGCCCTCGTTCAGATGAGCCGTGAAGGTGGCTTTCTGCCAGTCGTTCTTGGCGGTCTTGACTATGTCGAAAGTAGTACTCTCGCCGTTAACAACAGCCTTCATCTGGCCTGCCTTCGTGCTCTGACAATAACGTACGGTGATGGTATAGTCGCCCGACTGCTGCAACTTAAGTTGGTGGCGCAATGAACCCGACTTGCTGGCGCCCATAGTGACATAGCCGTTGCCAGCAAACTCCTGCATATCGGGAACATACCATCCGGAATTTGTGATGGTGATGCCCGATACGTTCTTGGTATCCATATCTTCGGCCTCGATGATAATGGGCAGGGTATTGGCAGCAGGCTGCTGGGGAATGCCCAAGGATCGTGCGACCGCTGGTTGCGAACCACGATCATTAGCTCCGCTACACTGGATGGAAATATCGTATGGTCCCTTGTGGGTAACACTCAGGGTAAACGAGCCTGTTTCGCCGTTCCATTCCGACTTCACACTACCAGTAGCCTCGCAGCGCTTGGTAGCGACGTATGTGGGTTCGGAGGTAGCACCCTTAATGGTGATAATATCCTTGACCATTGTCGTAGTATCTGTACGGTAGTTGTTCAGATATAGGTCGATGTGGTCATTGTACTCACGAACCAAACCGCTCGACAGTTTGCCGTAATTCAGGATGAGCGAATCGCAAGTATTATAGATGAGAGGAATGCGTCCCTCTGCTGCCGTATTCTTATTAAGATAGGTGTATGGCGTGTAGGTGACCAACTGGTTGCCCATGCGTGCCACAAAGAGGTTGCCCACAGACACTTCGGGATATTGCTCGTTGAACTCGTCGACCTTTTTCTGTAAGGTGTTCCAACGCTGGCTGCGCTTAGATTTCAGCACCTGAACGGGAATGGACTTTGCAAGATCGTCGTATAGTTCAATACACACAGGGATGGTGGCATAGCGGCCAGTCTTCTTGAAATAGCACAGGTTATTGTCCATCTGTCCGTTACCCTTATTCGCGGGGTCGTCCTGCTTATAGAGTCTGTCGTAGAGATTACCCCAAGCGGCATATTTATTTTCGTCGTTATCACCCGTATTGATGTCGTTGACCACCACTATCTTCGTGCGGTCTACCACCTCCTGACGCGATGGGATATGCAGCGTGCCATCAATGACCTTGCGAAACATATCTATCCAGATATTACGGAAACCAGGGTACGTACCCCAGTTGCGACGTTTGTAGCCATCGACATCGGATTCGCTGAGGTTCTGGAAGTCCTCAGTCCAGATGAGTTCCGGTCCGTCCCACACGGCACCACCATTGATACCCGTCTGCTCCATGACAGTACCGATGCCAGCGGCCACGGGATACTTGCACTTATCCTTGCCCACAACGGCTTCCATTGCACCATTCCATCCACAGTTGTCGTAGCGCACGCCATAGTTTTTGGCCAGACCACTGATGAACGGCGAGAAGGTGACACTCTCGTTGTTGTAGAAACATGTAGAAGTGGTGTATTTATACAGCCAAAGGATAGCCTCGGGATACTTGCGACAAGCCTCAAGCAGTTTCGGTTCACGCTTCATCTGCCCCACAGGATTCAGAGGGTGGCTCCAGATATTGCCACAAAAACTCACCGTCAGGAAACCACCGTATCGGTGAGACATCTCCACAAGTTTGGCAAACAAAGCCCAGCGCGTTGACTGCGTCGACGAACTCTTATCGCCAGCCTCGTCGAATCCCCAGAACTGTTCGGCGTAGTTCCATCCCAAGAAGTTGGGATAGCGCTTGAAGAAATACTCAAACGTAGCTAGGTCATCGTCCTGAATATGCGTATGGCCGCCACTGGCTGGCTGACACGTAAACCACAGACCATTCTGCTGGCATACAGAGCCCCACGACTTATACGTACGCACAGCCGAACGCGGCATCTTATAGATGTTCTTCTCCTTGTCGTACTGGCAAGACAGCGACAGGTTCATACACACAAACGGACGGATGTCCTCTGGTATCAGGTCGATAATCTTTTGTGGATCAGCCGAGTTCCACACGTCAACATGAATCATCCACATCGGGTGCTCATTGTCGATGGGGCGCCGCTGTTGCGCGACGACATTGCTAAATGATGAAAAACAGATGACAAATAACAAATAAAGTAACAGTCGTTTCATATCCAAATAGTTTGATAATTAAAATTTGCCGCAAAAATACTAAAAATGCCATAAACTTCTAATGTATTTTGTTGCATTAACTTTTTAAATTGTATCTGTAGAACCACTTCCACATAAATTTTGTTAATTTATGAGATAAATCATCATACATTGAGGCAAAAACATTATATTTGCAGTCAAAATATGTATGTTTAAGTATGAATCTCTATGACTGGGAACTTATATAATATTACTAGACAATCCGTAACCAAAATCGTTGTGATAGCGCTGATGGCGCTATGCCAGACTGCTGCATTGGCGGCTGACAATGCCAGCGCAACTAACGAAGAAAAGGCTACCATAAAACAGGCGGCCAAATGGGAAGTTGTTTTCCAGTGGGTGAGCGAACATCTGGACTCGCTGGCTGATTCGTATCTGGCTAAGAGCAGCAATATACTGGACCCGGACATAGTGCGCGAAGAACTGAAAAGCATAGGCTACAACGGACTGAACGTGACTGACTATATATGGGGCAGCAGACAGATAGACAGTCTGGTGCTGATAAGACTACTGGACCGTGCCGAGGCTGAAAACAACAAGACAATCTTCTTTATGATGGGATCGACAGGCGCTGGCAAGTCGACCGCTATTAGAAATAACCCCGATTTGAAAGCGATGGTAAACAGCGTGGGACTGGTATACGATGGTGCATTTATAAGCATACCATCGTTTGAGACTCGCCTGAAGATGGTGAAGGAACGCGGTTTCAAAGTTAGCATCATATTTGTACACAACGACCCTGAGACGGGATTTACCAACACGATAAACCGAATGATACAGACCAACCGTTCTATGAGTCTGTACTACTACGCCTACAGTTATCCGCGATTTCATGGGCGCATAGCGTATCTGCTGCGCGAGCACCCCGAAGTGGATCTGTATTGCCTGGACAACAGCCACAACAAAGGCGGAGTGCGTGTGAGCACCGACGAGGCGCTCACGTGGGACTATACCATATCCAAGAGCATAATGCGCAATCTGTACAGAATAAAGAACAGATTTATAAAGTCAGGCAAACTGACGCCCGAGCAAATTGTAGCCCTGAATTCGAAGTAAGAACCACTGGGAAAACTACTGCTACTAAATATTTATACCATAATTCTGCTTGACCTCGCTCATCACGAAGGTGCTCTCGATAGCACCTACGGTATCGATGTCGCCCAACTTGTTGAGCACAAACTCCTGATATTGTTTCATATCTCGCGCGCGTACCTTTAATAAGTAATCGTAGGCACCACTGGTGTTGTAACACTCGGTCACCTCGGGGATGCGCATGATACGACGTGTGAACGAGTCGGCCAGTTCGTGGTTGATCTGCGTGAGTTTTACCTTGCAGAACACAAGCAAGCCCTGATCCAACTTCTCTGGATCTAGCACAGCTACGTACTTCTTGATGTATCCCTGACGTTCTAATCGTTTTTGGCGCTCAAAAACGGGCGTTGGGGTGAGATGAACGGCATCGGCCAACTCTTTTGTGGTCAATTTTGCGTTTTTTTGCAGCGTTTTCAGTATCTGCAGGTCGGTTTCGTCTAAGATATCTGCCATAATTTAGAGTTTTATTCTGTTTGGGGGCTTTGCGACGGCCCGAAATGGAACTTTATTCTTTATCGGCTGCAAATTTAGGTATATTTTCTGAATTACACAAGGAATTTGGTAGATTTTTCCAAAATTCGTACCTTTGCCGTCGAATTCAAGATTCGACAGCGAGAACAGGCGGCGCCTCAGCAATTCGAATAAATTCGATTGCATTCGGCTTGCACTGTCCTTGCACATGAACAAGAAACAAAAGTATTAACAAATTAAAAATAGAAAGGAAAAGAGTTATGAGTACAAGTAAGAATTATCGTTTCGAGACTTTGCAACTGCATGTAGGCCAAGAACAGGCTGACCCCGCTACTGACGCCCGCGCCGTGCCCATCTATCAGACCACAAGCTATGTGTTCCACAACTCGCAGCATGCTGCCGACCGTTTCGGACTGCGCGATGCCGGTAACATCTACGGCCGACTGACCAACTCTACACAGGGTGTGTTCGAGGATCGCGTAGCAGCACTCGAGGGTGGTGTAGCAGGACTTGCAGTTGCTAGTGGTGCAGCAGCTATCACTTACGCTCTGCAGAACATCTTGCAGAATGGTGACCACATCGTGGCAGCCGACAATCTGTATGGCGGTAGCTACAACCTGATTACCCACACACTGGCAACTCAGGGCATAAGCAACACTATCATCAACGTGAACGATCTGGAGGCTCTTGAGGCTGCTATCAAGCCTAACACCAAGGTGGTGTATGCCGAGACATTCGGCAATCCTAACAGCGACGTGCTGGACCTGGAGGGTGTAGCAGCTGTGGCCCACAAGCACGGCATTCCGTTCATAGTAGACAACACATTCGGCACACCATACCTTATCCGTCCACTTGAGCACGGTGCCGATATCGTGGTACATTCGGCCACTAAGTTCCTAGGCGGTCACGGTAGCTCGCTGGGCGGCGTAATCGTAGACGGTGGCAAGTTCGACTGGAAGCAGAACGACAAGTTCCCTACCCTATCAAAGCCCGATCCATCATACCATGGCATAGTATTCGCCGACGCTGTAGGCGCAGCAGCTTACGTGACACGTATACGTGCCGTCATACTGCGCGACACCGGTGCTGCCATCTCGCCATTCAATGCATTCATACTGCTACAGGGCGTTGAGACACTGAGTCTGCGTGTGGAGCGCCACATAGAGAACGCGCTGAAGGTGGTAGATTTTCTGGCTAAGCACCCCAAGGTAGCCAAGGTGAACCATCCTGCACTAGAGAGCCACCACGACCATAAACTATACCAAAAATACTTCCCCAACGGTGGTGGCTCAATTTTCACCTTCGAGATAAAAGGCGGACAAGAAGAGGCATGGAAGTTTATCGATGCACTGCAGATATTCTCGCTGCTGGCTAACGTGGCCGACGTGAAGAGTCTGGTGATACACCCCTACACCACCACCCACTCGCAGCTTTCGCCCGAGGAACTGGCCGAGCAACACATCACGCCCTCAACCATCCGACTAAGCATAGGTACAGAACACATCGACGACATCATCGAAGACCTGTCGCAGGCATTCGACAAAATCTAACACAAACAGAGGCTCGCAGTGATTTGCGAGCCTCGTTATTTATTATGTTCTGAATTCTAGTGGAGTCATGCCGAAGTGGTCTTTTACGTATTTGCCGAAGAAGGATGGGTTAGGGAAACCTAGTTCGTCGCATATCTGCTTGATGCTCAGGTCGGTATGCTTCAGATAATAGCGTATGTCCTCCAGCACGTGTTCTGTTATCCACTCGTTGGCCGTTTTGCCAGAGTTCTTTTTGCATATAACTGTCAGATATTTGGGCGATATGCATAGGTCGTTGGCGTAGGCCTCTACCGGGCGATGCTTCACCTTGGTAGAGTGCAGCAGGTCGAGGAACCGCTGGAAGTGACTTTTTCCAGTTGATAATTGAGAATTGATAATTGAGAATTGATTATCGGCTGACAGCATCCACTTCATGGCACCGCAAAGACCGAGGATAGCCGAACGGAGCAAAGCCTGAATGATTTCTGTGTGATAAGGATTCTCCTTGCCTCGTTCGATAGCCAGTGTTATCATGTCGTAGAAGTGGGTGTAGAAGAGTATCTCGTCTTCGTCCATCGTTACGATATGCTGGCGATGGATATACATCATGTCGTTCCAGATGTTGATTTTTTCGCGCAGAAAACTACGCAGTATGCGATTGGTTAGGAACAAACCTTTTATATCGAAGTCAGGACTGATCATTACGTCTGTTACCGTTACGTTTTGCGGTATTACGGCCACCTGGTTTCTAAGCAGTTCCATATGTCTGCCGTTCATCTGTGCCTGTGCTTTGCCGCAGGTACATATCACAATGGCATTCATGGCTACATGAGCAGCGTTTAACTGCGTGAATTGCTGAATGCCGTCAACGATGACTATTTCGTTGTCCGAATAGCCAATTTGTATATCTTCATTGTTGGCTAATGTCTGAAATGTAATCTCTTCCTGCTGTTTCATGTTGCAAATTTAGTCATAATTCTGCAAAATTAATGTCTAATTTGACGCTTTTTATGTTTAATTTCGCCTATTAATATCAAAACGATAACAAAATAAGCAAAATAGAACATCAATTATGTCTAATTTTACACTACCTTTGCAAAAAATTTGTGAGAAATCAAAACATAGTTATACATGAACAAAAACATTATGGTGCTGCTGGGCATAATGCTGATATGCAGCTGTACGAGCAAAAAGGAACAAGACACTAAAGCTCCTATTAGAGTTAAAACAGAGGTGGCACAGACTACCACGAGTACAAACGGACAAACGTATGTAGGCATTGTCGAAGAGCGCGAGGCTACTGCAGTCAGCTTTACTGGCATGGGTGTGATTAAGCGTATGCTGGTAAATGAGGGGCAGGCCGTGGGTTGCGGACAATTGATAGCTGAGATGGACGACACCCAGGCACGCAACCTGCTTAATGGGGCCGAGGCACAAATGAATCAGGCTAACGATGCACTGGAGCGCTACAAGATGTTGCACGACAATGGATCGCTGCCCGAGGTGCAGTGGGTAGAGATACAGAGTAAGGTGGCTCAGGCCAAGTCGCAGTACGAGGTGGCTAAGAAAAATCTGGCCGACTGCCGACTGACAGCTCCAGTTAGCGGCATCATTGGTCGCAAACTGGTGGGTGCCGGCGAGACTGCCATGCCGTCGCAGGCTGTGGTCAGCATCCTCGACATCTCTACCGTAAAGGTAAAGGTTTCCATCCCCGAGGCAGAAATCAGCGGATTAGGTGCCAACACATCTTCTATTATTAAGGTAGATGCCATCAACAGCAGTTTCGCTGGTGGACGGATAGAGAAGGGTGTGCAGGCCGATGCTCTCACGCATACTTATGATATACGTATCAACGTGGCCAATGCCGAGCGCAAGTTGCTGCCAGGCATGGTGGCTAGCGTGCAGTTTGGAAATCACGGGGACAGGTCGCGTGATTCCGGCTTGCAGCCGAATCATGGACCCGTCCCCATGATTCCCGTGACGGCTGTTCAGCGCAAGGCAGATGGCTCGCTGTTTGTGTGGCAGGTGGCCGGTGACAGCACTGCGCATCGTGCTGCCGTACGTACGGACGAAACTATGGGTAATCGCATTGCCATCACTGATGGCATCACAGAAGGTTGCCGCATAGTTACCGAGGGATATCAGAAACTTAGCGAAAACACGAAAGTTGTTTTCTAATTGACAATTGAAAATTGATAATTGACAATTATGAAGAATGTAAACTGGCTCCGATGGCTGTTGGAGCATTACTCGATAACATTGCTCATCATCGGCATACTGTTTGTGATGGGCATCTATGGCATGTATATCATGCCTAAGGATGAGTTTCCGCACGCCACCATCCGTCAGGGTGTGGTTGTGGCCGTATATCCTGGCGCTACCAGCGAGGAGGTAGAGCAGCAGGTGGCCCGTCCGCTTGAGCGTTACCTCTTCACCTATGGCGAGGTTAACCGACTGAAGACCACCACACAGTCGCAAAATGGCATGTGTATCATGATGGTTAAGCTTAATGACGATGTGAACAATAAGGACGAGGTGTGGAGCAAGATCAAGCACGGCCTGAATGGTTTCAAGGCCCAGTTGCCCAGCGGTGTGCTGGCCATCGTGGTGAACGATGACTTCGGCAATACATCGGCGCTGCTTATTGCCATCGAGAGCGACCAGCGCAGCTATCGCGAACTGAAGCAGTACAGCGACGACCTGAGCGACCGATTGCGCCGCATTCCTTCAGTAGCGAATGTAAAGCTGTTTGGCGAACAGAAGGAGCAGATATCGCTATATGTCGACCGTCAGAGACTGCAGGCCTATGGCATTGGGCAGCAGATGCTTTTTTCACGCTTGCAGGCACAGGGTATCACCACGATGAGCGGTAGCATCAGCGACGACGACCAGCAGATACCTATCCATGTAGAGGCTCAGGAGAACAGTGAGGAGGAGATAGCCAACCAGATAATCTTCTCTGATCCCGTCACAGGCAAGGTGGCCCGTGTGCGCGATGTGGCTACAGTTAAGCGCGAATACGAACCCATGTCGAGTCGTATCGAGCAGGATGGACATCCTTGTGTGCTCCTGTCGATGGAGATGACACCAGGCAACAATGTGGTGCAGTACGGTGAGCAGGTGGACCGGGTGCTGAACGACTTCCGCCAGAACGAACTGCCTACAGACGTGAAGGTTACCCGCATAGCCGACAAACCTAAAGTAGTGGCAATGAGCGTAAGCGACTTCCTGCGCGACCTGCTGATATCGATGCTCATCATCATCCTGGTGATGATGGTGCTGTTTCCCATCCGTTCGGCCATCGTGGCTGCCATCACCATCCCGCTCAGCACGTTTGTCAGCGTGGCTATCATGTATATGATGGGCATCGAACTGAACATCGTAACGCTGGCGGCGCTGATAGTGGTGTTGGGTATGATTGTAGACAATTCGATAGTGGTCATCGACGGCTACCTGGAGTATCTAGGCAAGGGCTTTAAACCGCACGATGCTGCCATCGAGTCGGCCCGTCAGTACTTCATGCCCATGCTGTTGGCCACCATCTGTATCTGTGCCATCTTCTATCCGTTCCTCATCACTATGAAGGGCATGTTCCACGACTGTCTTGAGGATTTCCCCGTCACCATCACAATCAATCTCATGGTGTCGCTGTTCCTGGCAGTCACCGTGATACCATTCCTCGAAACACGTATCATTAAGCCCGATAAGGTGAGTACGGACGGAAATGCGATAACAAAGTGGGTGCAGCGCACATACGACAAGGTACTTGATTTTACCTTTGCACATCCTCGTCTCACTATCTATGGTGGCATCGCAGTCATCTTGTTGTCGTGTCTCATCGCGCCCACGCTCAAGATTCGCCTGTTCCCATACGCCGACCGCGACCAGTTTGCGGTGGAGATATATCTGCCCGAGGGCAAGGGACTGGCCGAGACCGAGGTGATAGCCGATTCCGTGCACAATGTCTTGGCCAAGGACGATCGCATCACTAGCATAACCGGATTCCTGGGTTGTTCGTCGCCACGATTCATGGATGCCTATGCTCCCCAGATGGCTGGTGCCAACTATGCGCAGTTCATCGTCAACACCAAGAGCGACAAGGCTACTATCGACCTCCTGGCGCAGTATCAGCCGCAGCTCAGCGAGGCGTTCCCCAATGCCTACGTCAAGTTCAAGCGTTTGGACTATCTCGAGGTGAGCGAACTCGAGTACCGATTCTATGGCGAAAACATCGACTCGCTGCATGTGGCAGCCGAACGACTGATGGACCGCATGCGCCAGATGCCCGAACTGGAGTGGGTGCACACCGACTATCTGCAGCCTTATCCCATCATCAATGTCGAGCTCGATCCCGTCACTTCGGCTCAGCTTGGCATCACCCGCACCACGGCCCAGTTGGCACTCAGCGCCACATCTTCCGACCTGCGTGTGGGCCAGATTTGGGAGGGCAATTACGAACTGCCCATCGTGGTGAAGGACGATACCGATATGACGTTTGGCGACATCCAGAATCTTGGCATCACATCGCCCATGTCGCTTCTGTCGGGTGGCGTTCATAGTGTCAACAGCACTATTCCGCTACGCCAAATAGCTAAGGTGCAGCCCAAGTGGAGCGAGAGCCGCATAGTGCATCGTGGTGGCGAGCGCTGCATTACCGTCACGGCTCAGTTTGCACAGGGCGTGTTCACTGCTCCTATCGAGAAGGAGATTGCCCGCATCATGAACGAAGAGATAGACCTGCCACAGGGTGTTCGCACCGAGGTGGGCGGCGAGATAGAATACGGCGACGAGGCCCTTCCACAGATCTTTGGCGGAATAGCCATTGCTGAGGTCATCGTGTTCTTCTTCCTGCTTTTCAACTTCAAGAAGTATGGTGTTACCACCGTGTGTATGGTGGCTCTGGCGCTGATGATTCCTGGTGCACTCATCGGTCTGGGACTGATGAACCGCGCACTGGGTCTTACCTCCATCTTCGGACTCATCACGCTGATGGGTATGATTATGCGTAACGAAATACTTATCTTTGAGCATGCCAACGACCTGATTAAGAAAGGTATGCCCGTTAAGCAGGCTGCCTACGATGCCGGCAAGCGTCGCATGGTGCCTATATTCCTTACTACGGCCACCACGGCCGTAGGTGTGGTGCCGATGATTATCGCCCAGAGTTCGTTCTGGATGCCCGTGGGTGTAACCATCTTTGCCGGTGGTATTGGCTCGCTCATCATGGTAGTCACCATGCTGCCTGTAGTTTATTGGAAGGTGAGAAAGCCTCTCACCCAAACCCCTCCCTGTGAGGGAAGGGAGTAAATGGATTGATAATTAAACATTTACCACAATGAAAAAACAAATTATAACATTATCCCTGCTTATATCAGCACTATCTGCATTTGCCCAAGTATCTCCCCCCCTCCCTGACAGGGAGGGGCAGGGGGAGAGTCTTACCCTACAGCAGATCAAGGACTCTGCGCTGCAGAATAACATCGCCATCCACTCGGCGCAACATAATATCGAGGCTGCCCAGCAGCAGCGCAAGGAAGCGTTCACTAAGTACTTCCCCAACGTGAGCGGTACCGGACTCTGGTTTAATGCCAACAAGGGTATGGCGCAAACCACCGTCAACCCGTCTGAGGTTATCCCGGCCGAACTGGGGCCGGCACTGGCACAGGCGTTTCCTGCCGAGGCGCTGGCTGCACTGGCCAACCCCATCAGCATTTCGATGATGAAGAACGGCACGCTGGGCTCTATAATGGCTGTACAACCAGTGTTTGCCGGCGGACGTATCGTAAATGGCAACAGACTGGCCAAGGTGGGCGAGGACGTCAGCAGGCTGCAACTGCAACTGTCAGGAAACGAGGTGGAGAAGACTGCCGAACAATACTTCTGGCAGCTGGCCTCGCTGCAGGAAAAGATGAAAACCATCCAGGCTGTCGACACGCTGCTACGCGATATATATAAAGATGTAGATGTGGCTGTGCGTGCTGGTGTGGCTATGCGCAACGACTTGTTACAGGTGCAACTGCGACAAAACGACATCGCCAGTCAGAAGCTAAAACTGCAGAATGGCATCACCATCGTCCGCCTGCTGCTATCGCAATACTGCGGCCTCCGCGACACCTCGTTCTCCATCACCTTCAAAACATCTTTGCCTGAAAAGTTTAATGTTTCATGTTTAATGTTTAATGTAAACGGCTTGCCCGAGTACCAGCTACTGCAAAAACAGGTTGAGGCCACGCGGCTACAGCACCGGATGGCCGTGGGCGAGAATCTGCCCAACTTGGCCGTAGGCGCCGGATATACCTATCACAATCTGATGGAGAACAATCACAGTTTCGGCATGGTGTTTGCCACCGTCAGTGTGCCTATCACCGACTGGTGGGGCGGCAGCCACGCCATCAAGCGACGCAAGATAGAGCACCAGAAGGCTCAAGAACAGTTGGCCGACAACAGCCAACTGCTACAGATACGCATGCAGAACGCCTGGAACGGTGTGGAAGAGAGCCGCCAGCAACTGCTGTTGGCCCAGCGCAGCATCGAGCAGGCCGAAGAGAATCTGCGACTGAACCGCAATTACTACCGGGCAGGCACATCGAGGATGAGCGATCTGCTAGAGGCTCAGCTGCTATATCAGCAGGCGCGCGACAAGCATACCGACGCCTTTGCCGATTATCAGAACAAGCTACTGGAATACCGCCAGGCATCGGGACAATAACAGGAAACGAGGCTCGCCATCTGCGGCGGGCCTCTGTTATTTATCACTAAAAAACTGCGATAATCACTGGAAAACAAAGAAAAAGTGCTATCTTTGCCCAAAAAACATTGAAGATATGAGCAACAACGACACGAAATGGGTGGCTTGCTGGGGCAATGCCACATCGATAACCAACCGCAGCGAGGCTATCTATGCCAAGGACCTGACGCTGCGATACCCCGTGAGAATGCCGTTCAGCGGCAGCCAGTTGAGATTCCGATTCTCTAACCTTACAGGCACCGAGCCGGTGACACTCGACAAGGTGCTGGTGGACCGCACGCCCATCACCTTCGGCGGCGAAACCGGAGTGACGCTGATGCCCGGCAAGGAGACTGAAAGCGACGCCATCAGCCACGCAGTGAACCGCGGCGACACGATAGAGGTGAGCATGTATATGGCCGGCTACACGCAGATGAACAGCGGCACACTCGTCACGGGGCCGTTGTCGAAGGGGTTCTACTCGTATGGCGACTACGCCGAGGCCGAAGAGTTGCCGCTAGACCTAACACGCCACACTAACTGGTTCTACTTTCTGAATACCATCGACGTGCTCACCTCGGCTGACAATCGCGCTATAGTGTGCTATGGTGACTCTATCACAGCCCAGTCGTGGCCTGACTATATGGCGCAACTGGCGTTCGGATCTAACGCTGCCATCATCCGCCGAGCCGTAAGCGGCACCCGCATACTGCGCCAATACGACTGCATCACATACCAGGCCTACGGACTGAAAGGCGCCACCCGATTCCCCATTGAGATGCAGGTGGCTGGCGCAACAGATGTGATAATCCAGCACGGCATCAACGACATAATCCACCCCGTGGGCGAGGATGTCAACCCATTCCGCCCGTGGAGCGACCTGCCCACCGTTTACGAGATGGAGCACGCCGTAAAGGAGATATACGTGAAGCCGGCCAAGGCCATGGGAATGAAGGTATGGAGCGGCACACTGCTGCCGATATACGGTTGGCGCACGTACAATGAAGACCGCGACCGCATGCGACAGGAGTTTAACGAGTGGCTGCGCACATCGTCCATCTTCGACGGATGCATCGACTTCGATGCCGCCGTACGCAGCAACACCAATCCCAAGGCCTTTGCCGATGGCTACGACAGTGGCGACCATCTGCACCCCAGCGAGCGTGCCTACGAGGCTATGGCTCAGGCCGCCGTGCACAAAATGACAATCCGCCACATGCCCCGCTACGACCACGAGGAACAATACTAAATAAAATACATGAACAAAGTACGAATCACCGCCATCCGCCAGACAGTCTATCCGGATCTGATGGCAAAATACGAGAACCCTATCCAGCACACTTGCGATGTCAGGGAGAGCCAGCAGTGGATTTCCATCGACGGCCAGCAGCCCGAAGGCATGTGTCCGTCGGCATGGAGCTCCATGCGCCAGTTCGTAGAGTCGCTGGCTCGGGGTGAGGGCAACTTCTACGACGGATGGATGCAGAACCCGATGAGTGCGATGATCAGTTGCAACGACGGTTTCCGTCCGTTCAGTTTTTATATCGAAGTGACTAACGAGCAAGAGCAGAGTGATGCTTGCATCGACTCTGCCGAGCGAGGAGGAGCTCGACGATAGTCAAGTGGTAGAATAGACTTGGATATTGATGGCATGGAAACTTAAATATCGCTGTAAGCAATGCGGCTACGAGGCCGAGGTGTACGAAGGGCGCGGGCTCTTTCGTCAGGAGATTACGGCCGTATCGTGCCCCGACTGCCATACTATCCAGAACATCGTAGTGGGCGGAATCATTGCCGACGTGGCCCCATCATACCGAAGCGAGGTGGGCCGTCTGTGTCTGCAGTGCGGCAGCGATAATATAAAGATATGGGATAAACACACCTGCCCACGGTGTCAAGGCGAGATGGAACAGACCGGCGAGAAGGAGTTCTGGACCTAGTCTGTTCCATTTTTATCAGATAAAATTGGTTTTCAGCGGAGTATGGTAGATACATAACATCAGGATTATCCTTTGCCACACTCATCAATATCCTAGGGTTTCACCTACCAGCACTACTACATGGCGGCCTTGTGGTGAGTTACGGAGAAAGTGGACGTAATTACAGATACATTCCGGTGAGTTGCAGTTATGGCACACGCCATCAGTACGGCAAGGCGTATGGATGTCGAAACTGGCTGCGTTTATGGGCGATGCCGTGCTGCGTGCCCTGGCGAGAGCAGCCTCTACATTCTGAGCCACTTTGTTCAGGCCAATGACGAAGATAACCTTCTTGGGCCCCCAAGTTATAGCAGCCACGCGGTTTCCGTTGCCATCGATGTTCACGATGACGCCGTCCTCAGAGATAGCGTTGGCACTGGACAGATAAACATCGGCCGAGAAAGCCTTGAGATAAATCGACAACTTCTCCTCTGGCGTTTCAGCGAGGTCGCGGTCGAGCACCTCCAACGTGCCACGATCTTTCAGGTATTGCGGAATCCCCAAGTCGCGAACCGTCATTGTACCGCCCCATGTCACACTGCTTCCGTCGTCGATAAGCTCGGAAACTTTCTTCACAGCCTCTTCTGCCGTCCCACAATAGAAACCTTCTATGTGGCGACGCTTCAGATTCTTGATAATCGTCTGAGCTAGGAGCTCATTTCTTTGCATTTGTGGTGTCATATTAAGATAGTTACGATTAGAGAAGATAATATTTGATAGCTGTCTCTATTAGCTGGCGGTCGGCCATAAAAGAATTATAACCAATTTTAACCAAATCCCAGTCTCTGGTCAGAATCGCAACACCTATACACTTCTTAATTGTTGGCCAGAAAGCATTCCGGTTGGTTCGCATATAGTCGCAGACAATCTCATTATCACTGACTCCATATGACTTAAGCAAAGCCATACTCACAATGCCAGTTCTGTCTTTGCCTGCAGTGCAATGAAAGAGCGTGCATTTGCCTTCTGCAGCGTTTTTTCTCAGTATTTCGACAACCTTATCCAATTGGCTACGGCAGTATTCATCAGTAACGACGTCCTTATACAACGTCTTGAAATCCGGCACCATTTCTTTCAGTTTTTCCGGGTTCTTACGGAGATTGCGAATGATTGTCATCGCATCAGATCCGGTCTCGTGGGTAATTCCTACTGCAGCATCCTTAAGAATCGGGATTTGCAGAAATTCCACACCTGCAGGAATTGGATCAGGATATTCTGCAGATTCTATAGGTGTACGAAGATCGATTACGCAGGCAATGTGATGTTTCCTGCATAGTTCGCTGCATTCCTCTTCGGTGAGTATGCAGAGTTTTCCACTACGCAGATAGAGTCCTTTCGGAACAACGCCTCCAGCAAAAGGTATTCCACCAAGGTCGCGTAGGTTGAGTTCAAATCTTTTCATTCTTCTTTCTTAAAGAAATCCTAATAATTCAACTTTTGTTAAAACTTGGCACAAAGTTACACATTATTAATCATATTCCATCTAAAATCACTAAATTTGTGCCGATATTTGAGAGAAAATGACAAATCATCCAAAAATATATGGAAAGGAAACTGTTTTGCGAGATATCACCCTTTACCTATCGACTGTCGATGGAGAAGGAAATCCTTAAGCGCCATATTCAGGATATGGTGCAGAAGACACAGTTCGCTAAAGAACGAACAAAGGATTGTTCACCATCGATGAATATTAGAGAATAGAATGAATGTAAGTCCAACGCCATTAACGCTGCTTGGTGCGGCCAGTGGGATATGAAAGAAAAAACTGAAATGACTGAAACGTTGTTATATTATATAATAGGTGTAAACGTACTGACCTTCCTTGTTTATGGCATAGACAAATGGAAGGCCAAGAAGGGCAAATGGCGTATTTCTGAGGCTACGCTGCTATTATTGGCTATTATCGGAGGTAGCATCGGCGCTTGGTTAGGCATGAAAGCATGGCACCACAAGACGATGCATAAGAAGTTCAAGTATGGCATCCCATTAATCATATTAGCGCAGATAGCACTTATATATTTAATCTGCAACTATTAGCTTACTTCTTTGCATTACCATCATCGGAATCCCCTTCGGAAAAATGCATTTCCGACTGGCAAAGTTAGCCCTTTCACCATTTGGAATGGAGGTAGTATAAGCAATGGATAAAGACGAAAAGCGACTGCTACAAAGAAAACGTCTGATGGACAATAAAGTTTATCAGGCTATGAACAATATCACTCGCTATATGGATCGCTATTATCTTGACGCCGTCATTGGAATCATTCCAGGATGGGGCGATATGATTACAATATTCTGCGTAGTGCCTTTTATCTATTTCTCAACGCGTGTCATCAAAAGTATCCCGCTGACTCTTGCTATTATCAATAATGCGCTTCGTGATGTACTATTGGGTATGATACCATTCTTTATTGGCGACATTATTGATGTATTCCACCGCGCCAATACAAAGAACATGACAATGATTCAAGGATTTGTAGACGGCAACGAAATAGTAATCAAAGAAGTGAATCGAAAAGCTATACAATCAGCCGTAGTACTCATCATCCTACTTATACTCATTGCTCTTATGATATGGGGGTTGGCAAGTTTCGGCAGTTACCTATATTCACTAATCATTACTCCGTGGGGGTGAGTAATTTCCTGTCTTCGGCGCTGCGTCACCCTTCTCGCGTGCGCGCCTGTTATTGTAATTAGCCATCACCCTCTCCACTCTTCTTGAGTATCTCTTTGATGTCGAATAGCGGCTTAATTTGCCCATGCTTGTCAGTCTGGAAAATTCAACATCCACCAAAGGTGACGAAACTGAACATTTAAGGCGTACGGCTCTTTGAATTCCTGTAATCGGCGGGGCGGATGCCGAACTGCTTTTGAAAGCACTTGGAGAAATAGGAGGGGCTGGAGAATCCTACCATATAGCCCACCTCGCTTACCATATAGCCGCCGTCGATCTGTCCCTCGTTAGGTCCGAAGGTCTCGCAAACCAGGTCGGCATTCTTGATGGCCACATTCAAAAAGGTCTTCTTGCCGGTAGCACGATAGTGGGCAACGGCACTCTCGATAAGGTTAGAGCTCGTGCGAGTTAATCTTCTCCCATTTGTGGGTTCCCCACCATCCGCTCAGGCGCGTACATCTTGTAAGGGTCGGTATCGTCGAACGAGAAGTCACCTTTGTGCTCGCCCTTGATGAGTCCAGCGGCGATGGCAAAGTTGTCGAAACGTCCATTCACCTCGCACTCATGAAAGACAGAAGGGATACTGACGGTACGATTGATTTCGATACGTGGCGACCAGAAGCCATCATTAAGATGTACCTGCGTGAAAGGCACTTCCTGGATCTGCGTCTGGGCTGCTGCCGAAAGGCTGATGCTTGCAACCCCGATAACTGATAACAATAGTTTGTTCATCTTATACATATTATTGTTAGTATTCGTTAGAGTTTTGATTTCGACCGCAAAATAACACAAAATAGGTGGAAACGGATGAAAGAATAGTCCAAGATACTAGTAAAATCGTCTAAATACAGGCAAAAAAGAGGCTTTTGGACGATTTTTCTATCGAGATTAGACGATATTTTTATTGCATTTGTTCGAAAGTTACTATCTTTGCACCTGAATTTAAAACTCTAACGAAAATGATGATTAATCGAATCTTATCGTTCGTCACCTTATTAATAATATGTGGTTCGTTGCAAGCCAAGAATTACATCGTTACTTCGCCCAACGGAAAGAATGTGGTGACGGTGGATGATGGACTCAATATCAGTGTTGCACACAACGGCAAGCAGGTGGTATCGGTAAAAGCAAGCCTTCGCGACGGCTTAAGGATTGTCTCAGCCAAGTCCAAGCATCTTAGCGAAACTATCCAAGCACCGTTTTACAGACAAAAGTTCAGCGTCGTGGAACCATATAAACCAGAACACTAAATCTGAGCGCAAAAATACAATAAGATCTCATTATATCCAAACAAGACAAGACTATATCCACCATTGTTTTCTTAAAGTATTCTAATCTTGGGAGCAAAAACATGATAAAACAGAGAGAATACGTATCTTTGCAACATGATTATAAAAATAATAGAATTGAATAGATCGTTATGTTAGAACATATTGCAGATTTTACCGCTTGGCCAATACTCACAGGTATTTTCATCGGCTACATTGCCAACCGCATTATGAGCGGTGAGGGCAAAGGATGTTGCATGAACTTCGTCATAGGCATCGTTGGCAGTTATGTAGGAACATTCATCAGCCACCTACTGAACATAGAATTACTTGGTAAAGGCTATCTCACCAACTTCGTATTCTGCGTTGTTGGTTCCATAACATTTTTGTGGATTTGGAAGAAACTGTTTGATTGAGTATGATAACCATCGACACAACAAATATGTGTTCGCATCTACAGCGAAAGCTATTCGAAGAGAATGGTCAATATCATTCTCTATGGATAGCCATGCAGGATGATTCAGAACTGACTGCCGTAGTCCGTTCTCGCCAGTTACATATTTATCGCAATGGAAAGAAAATGCTGATACTGGCAGGTAAGTCCGCGCCAAAGATTATCAGAGAGGACCCGATTTGTGAGCTGTTACAAGTTGAGAGAATCAAGTGGATGGAGCAACGTTTTAATAATGCCTTGGCTGCCATCAAGGATGGGACTGTAGATTCGCTGAAGGCTATCAAAGATGATATTGCCGAACTCAGCAAATACTATGGCAGCGAGTTGTGGAAAATGGACTTTGCTGCTGATGAAACAGGAAAGCTTCCTCCAGATCTAAAACGCGGAGTTCTATCAGAAGACGGTATTTGGAACCTGCTCGCAGACTATCGTGATATTCATAAGAAGAATCAATGAATAAAGACGAAAAGCGACTGCTACAAAGGAAACGTCTGATGGACAATAAAGTCTATTAGACAATGAACCAAATGCTTGTCAAAAACCGTCAATTAATTCAAAACGTCGTATGAATTAATTAATTTGATGTTTTTAATTAATTCATGCGCATTTTGGGTAGTTTTGAATGAGTGAAAGACATTGACTCGAATGCGGCAATTTGGGTAATTTTGAAAACTAACTAGCAAACAATTGCAAGCTAACTACATTGCAATTGAAAAGTACTTAGAAAAAATTGCAAATTGTCTTCCACTTCCTCCAAACAGCGTGCAAACCTGCATAAACACTAGGGTATAGATGCTTAAAAGTAAGGTCTGACGTACTAGGAAATAGCATCTTACAGAACAAAACAACTTGTTTTGCTTTCGAAGAAGTTATCTTTTAGATGGTAAGAAATATGTCCTTTGACAACAAAACAACTTGTTTTGATTGAAAAGGTGTAAGTGTTGGTTTTCACAGTTATGAGAATTGGATGAGCCGTAATGGGCTTAGTATCCATCAGGCAAGATGGGGCGATATTATAAACATGCGCTCCGTGGGGGGGGTGAGTAATTTTACTCAATGCCAAAAACTACACTTTTCAATAACAATTCAGGCTCAAAAACTACACTTTTCAATAAAACGAACCCCGCCAAGGAAAACTTGACGGGATTCTTCATTAAATTTATGAAAAGAAAAGATTACTCCTCAACTGCAGCCTGCGCGGCGGCGAGGCGGGCGATGGGCACGCGGAAGGGAGAGCAAGATGCGTAGTTCATGCCAATCTTAGCGCAGAACTTCACAGAGCTGGGCTCACCACCATGCTCACCACAGATACCGCAGCGAAGGTCAGGACGTACTTCGCGACCTTCCTTCACAGCGAACTTGATGAGACGGCCAACACCCTTCTGGTCGAGCACCTGGAATGGGTCAACCTTCAGAATCTTCTTGTCGAGGTAAACAGGCAGGAACGAAGCAATATCGTCACGGCTGTAACCGAAGGTCATCTGCGTCAAGTCGTTAGTACCGAATGAGAAGTACTGAGCCTCTGAAGCAATCAGATCAGCTGTCAAGGCAGCACGAGGAATCTCGATCATTGTACCAATCTCGAACTCTACCTCTGTGCCGTACTCAGCGAATACCTCCTTAGCGGCATACTGAATAACTTCCTTCTGCTGCTTGAGCTCGTTGATAGTACCAATCAGAGGAACCATGATCTCTGGCATTGGGTTCTTGCCTTCCTTCTTCAATTCGCAGGCAGCACCGAGGATAGCCTTGGTCTGCATAGCGGTGATCTCAGGGAAGGTGATGCCCAGACGGCAACCACGGTGACCCAGCATTGGGTTGTTCTCAGCCAGAGAGTCGACACGACGCTTGATATCCTCTACGCTAACGCCCATCTCCTTGGCCATTGTCTCCTGACCAGCCAGATCGTGGGGAACGAACTCGTGCAAAGGAGGATCGAGTAGACGGATGTTCACGGGCAGACCGTCCATAGCCTCGAGGATGCCCTTGAAGTCAGCCTTCTGGTAAGGCAGCAACTTAGCCAAAGCCTTCTCACGTCCGGCAACGCTGTCGGCGAGAATCATCTCACGCATAGCAACGATCTTCTTGTCCTCGAAGAACATGTGCTCAGTACGTGTCAGACCGATACCCTTAGCACCGAACTCACGAGCAAGCTGAGCGTCACGAGGTGTATCAGCATTGGTACGAACCTGCAGCTTGGTGTACTTGTCGCAGAGGTCCATCAGCTCCTTGAAGTCGCCAGAGAGCTCAGCAGCCTTGGTGG
>ONYZ01000007.1 GCA_900322175.1 uncultured Prevotella sp. | reverse complement strand
CGCCGCACAGAGTGTAGGTGTTGAGCAGGAGGCTTACAACGAGGGTCTGGCTTACGCTAAGGAGCGTCAGCAGTTCGGTGATAAGATCATCAACTTCCCTGCTGTTTACGATATGCTCTCTCGTATGAAGGCTAAGCTCGATGCAGGTCGTTCACTGCTGTACGAGACAGCGGCTTACGTTGATATATACAAGTGCTTGGAGGATATCGAGCGCGACCGCAAGCTCACACCCGAGGAGAAGCAGGAGCTGAAGAAGTATCAGCGTCTGGCTGATGCCTTCACACCACTGGCCAAGGGTATGAACTCTGAATACGCCAACCAGAACGCTTACGATGCTATCAGCATCCACGGTGGTTCAGGCTTCATCATGGAGTACAAGAGCCAGCGCCTGTTCCGCGATGCACGTATCTTCTCTATCTACGAGGGTACCACTCAGTTGCAGGTTGTAGCCGCTATCCGCTACATCACCAACGGCACTATGCTCAACAACATCAAGGATATGGCCGCTGAAGTCTCTAAACTCTCAAATCTAAATTCTAAACTTTTCGAAAGAATCGAGAAATTGATTCCTGTTTACGAGGAGGCTCTTAACAATGTTAAGGCTCTGGAGAATCAGGACGCTCAGGACTTCTTGGCTCGTCGTCTGTACGACATGACCGCCGAGCTGGTAATGAGCCTACTCATCCTGCGCGACGCCACCAAGGCCCCAGAGCTCTTCGAGAAGAGTGCTAACGTATACGTTCGCATGGCCGAGGAGGATGTATTTGGTAAGTCAGCATATATAAAGGCATTCCAGGTAGAGGACCTCGAGAACTTCAAGGCTGCTGAAGAAGAGGCTGCTGAGTAATATCAGTACCTATATAAATTAAAGAGAGGCTGTTCGATTACGAACAACCTCTTTTTTTAAGTAATATATTAATTACCTCTTCTTTACGTACCATCTGCCATCCACGAATTTTCTAAGCATCACCCATATTCTTTTCTCCTTGATGTGCGTCCTACGACCAAAGCGACACGAAGCATGCCAAAACGATGTGCCCTGTGGCTTACCATCGTCACCTATAGGACCACAGTGCTGCTGCCAACGCATCAGTTTGTAGAAACCGAATGTCACCATAAATCCCAGCAATACCACTACGTACGTCTGAATGTTGATGGAAGCACCACATAGCCACAGCAACAGCCATACAAGAATAACGAAGAGGTTCATCGAAAGGATACTAATAGACGCTTTAAGATGCGAGAAACCCATATCGATGAACAAGTGGTGAAGATGGGACTTATCGGGCTTAAACGGAGACCGTCCTCTCAACATGCGTACTGTCATCACACGCAACGTGTCAAAAATCGGTATGCATAGTATGGCTAAAGTCATGGCTATCACGCTGATGCCACGAGCCTCTAACACTGATGCCGCACGCCCTGATAGCACTCCTATAGCGAAAATGACCATCAGAAAACCTAACATCATCGTTCCACCGTCGCCAATAAACATCTTCGACTTTGCTCCAAACACGTTATGAAAAAAGAATGGTATCAGCGCTGCTGTCACAATAACTGCCAAAGATGACCAAACAGGCGGGCCGAAAGTTATGAAAATGACAGCAAAACAAGAACAGGCCATGATGCCATAGCCCGATGAATAGCCATCGATGCCGTCTATCATGTTGATGGCATTAATAGTTCCCACACCAGCCACCAGAGTGAGTACTATGCCCAGCCAAGGGCTTATCTCGTGAATGCCCAAGAAACCATAGAAACTATTTACGTAATAGCCAGTGAGTAGCATATATCCACCCACGATGCCGAACTGAACTATCAGACGAAGGATAGCTGGCAAGCACTTCATATCGTCCCACACCCCTAGCACCAACATCGTGGTCAGCGCCATCAGACTCCAGCGTATGCTAGCACCACTTATAAGAAACCACATAGCAAGACATCCTGCAAGAATACCTGCATAGACAGATACTCCTCCCATAACGGGGATAGGATTCCTATGAAGTTTGCGTGCATCAGGATTATCTACAATCTGGTGACGCAGTGCATAGCGTAGCACAATGGGATATATCACTGTCGTCACTATCAACGACAGGAATGCCATTATAATCAGCTTCTCAGTCATGCTCATAGTAATAACATCAAACCATTAAAGATTAAACATTATCATATATTTCTAGATGTTTCTTGACAACATTCTCCAAAGAGAACTCTCGTTCAGCCTTTTCTCTAGCCGCTTTGCCCATTTTGATTCGTAATTCTTTGTTCTCTATCAGAATACGCAGTTTCTCAGCCAAAGCCTCGCTGTCTCTAACTGGAATCAAGAATCCGTTCACCCCGTCGTCCACCACATCCTTACAGCCGATAGAGTTTGTAGTGACCATAGGCCTGCCCACTGCACAAGCATCAATCAACGACTTAGGCACGCCTTCACGGTAGTAACTAGGAAATGCCATGATATGACATTGCGCCAATATCGACTTGATGTCCTTCTGAAAATCCAGCCATTTTATGTATTTCCCATCGCAGCGGCTGCAAAGTTCCTCCTTTGATACGGCATCAGCATTCACAGCCAAGCGACCGCAAAGCCAAAACTCCACACGCCCCTCATAGTCCTTGCGCAATCTCTCAGCGGCCTCTATCAACTCTATCACGCCCTTTTCCTTGACCATTCTGGCAGTAAACACCACTCTCAGCGTTTCACTGTCTGGCTCTGGTACATACTGGAATTCATTCAGATCCACACCAGAACCCTTGATAAACGCAGTCTGATCTTCCGTAATAACCCCATGTTGCAGGAACAGATTCCTATCCTCCTGGTTTTGGAATATCACCTTCACATTTTTCCTTCTGTTAGAAAAACTCATAACAGCCAAGATGCCCTTTGCCGTCATTCCCATTTTGTCGCCAGAGAAGATTGCACCCAGTCCGCTTACAGCATTCACCACACCGCGAACTCCTGTCAACTTAGCTGCAAGGCCTCCCCAAAGGATATTCTTAAGACCAACGTGATGCACCACAGCGTCCCTATTCTTTCTGTATAAGGTATAGAGAAACCACCAAGTTTTAAGTTCCTGTCTGAGGTTCATGCCCGTGGGATTGATGGGTAGCTCCAACACCTTCAGTCCCAGAGCCTCCACTTCCTGCCACCTCCCCGTGTCCTTGCACACGATGGTAACATCCCACCCTGCCTCCTGCGCAGCCAAGGCAATGTCCTTACGATGAGACAGGAAAAACCTGTCCTCGTTGACAACCATCAAGAGTTTCTTCATTCTTCTGTTTCAGGCTTTTCTACATTTTTGATTACTTTGGCTGGTACACCAGTGGCAATCGTCCATGCGGGTATGTCCCTCGTCACCAAAGCACAACTGCCGATGACAGCACCCTCACCGACGGTGACTCCTGGCAAGATGGTCACGTTCAATCCGATATAGGCACCTTTGCACAAATGGATATCTCCATATTTTGCAGGCAGTTGCATAGGCTTCATACCAACGCGATAACTCTTCATATCGCGCATGTGACACCACAGTGTTACACCATTAGCCAATACTACATCATCTTCCACAGTTATTCTCTCCGCATTGCCGAAGTCAAGTCGCACCTGGTGGCCAATATGAACTCTCTTGCCTACCTTGCACCCCAAAGCACGCCAGATAGCGGGACGCAGATGGTGTTTGTAGGCAAACTCAAAAATATATGCCTGATAGGCATAGTTAAAGATAAATCTCCGCCACACTGTGCTAAATGCGAAGGCTATCAAGGAGAAGGGATTAATCCTTCCGTGCTTCTCCTCGTTCTCTATCAGGTGTAACCGCTTTAGCAGACGGAATGTCAGTGTGGTCTTTTTTGTATTACTCATTGCTCATATATATTTTTAATGTCTCTTTTGCATTATTCTCCCATGAGAATTTACTTAACTGACTCTCAAGTTTTTGCTTTTTCTCTTGAATGGCTGCTTCATCGTTCAGAGCAGTAGCAATCACCCTACTCATATCGTCCACATCGTAGGGATCAAAATAGAACGCGCAGTCGCCGCATACCTCTGGAACTGACGACGCCTTTCCAACAGCCGAAACCGTACCAAGACTGGCTGCCTCTAAAGGCGGGAAGCCAAAGCCCTCATAATAAGATGGATAAACGAACAAGGTGGCATGACTGGAGAGCCAAAGCATCATCTCCGTTGGAACATAGTCTAAGTAAACCACATCGGGTGTTTCTGCAATAGCCTTCAATACGGGTTCTGCATTCAGTTTCTGCAGTCCGGCTAAAACCAGACGCACATCATCAAACCCACCTTGTGCCTTCATGGCCGAAAATGCTTTGAGGAGACGTAGGTGGTTTTTGCGAGGCTCTATCTGACTTAAACAGAACAGGAATCTTCCCTCCTTCAGGTAAGCGTATTCTTGTGGAAGATCATAGTTTTTAATCCTATCAACAGAGAAGAACGAGCGGTTGATAGCCTCATGGACAACGGTCACCTTGTCAGGAGAAACGCCGCAAGTATCAAGCATCTCATCTTTCGTAAACTGCGAGATAGATATAATGCGGTCAACTCTGGCTATCGACTCCTTCACGGCTCGTTTCAGGAACTGATACCTGAGGAAAGAGTAAGTCTCAGGATAGCGGTAGAGGCGCAGATCATGGACCGTCATCAACAGTCTGGCATGCGCCATCTTAGGGGCATGGAAGAATGGTGAGTGGAATACGTCGAATTGCTCGATTTCTTCCTCCTTACTCCAGAACCTCTGTGCAAACAGACTACGACAAATCTTCGATACAAGACTCCTGTGATAGGGAATCGGTTTCAATTTAAACCTGGTCGGAAGAACAGTCTTACAATATTCAAACTGGTCCTCTAACACATAAAGAACATAATCATTGTCTTGGTCAATCTTCGCCAAATGATTTGTCAACTGTATTATGTATTCTTTTATTCCGCCACCCCCCTTGGCGAAGCAGAATTGGCAATTTATTGCTATCTTCATAATTGCTTCTTTTTAAATTGATTACTTATTAGGAAATAAAAGGTTCTCGTTCACTTTTTTCATAACCAAATGCAAAATGTAGGATAATATAAGGCATAGAATAAATGCCCCTAACACTAATATCTCACTATCTTTAATAAAATGGCTTAAAAGAAATTGAGGCCTACGGTGTCCGTGAATTAAATAAAACTCTAAACTGATGGTACCAACGAAAGTTAGAAATACTTCAATATACCGAATATATTGAAAAGATAAAATTAAACTTATCAAACCAATAATAATGGGTAATAATGGAGCTGCTTGAATGACATCAGGCGTCTTCCAAAAGAAAGAAAAAGCAAATATGTAAATGCAAAGGGTGATGCAAGTAATCAAGAAAAGGATATATTTGTTCTTTTCTAAATCCTTAAAAAAGATAACACCTAATAAAAATACAGGAATACGAATAATTGATATAGAGAGATAAGGCAGGACTCCACTTCCTTTATACAACAAAATAAGAGGAATAGATAAAAGAATAATGAATAATACCTGATTTCTCGATAATCTATAAACCGCAGGAATTAGCAAATAAAAGGACAAAAGCGTAGGGATATACCATTCATAACAACAAGCGTTAAAAAAATAACCTAAGCCAGTGTACCAGCAAAACATATCAAGTGCAGAATGGGGATAAACAAAACTACCATCGGCAAATTTCGACCCCACAAATATGCCAGTAATATGTATGAAGAATAATACTACCCACCAGGTTGGTATGATTCTTTTAAACCGATTATAATAGAACCTCTTGATGGTATTTTTCTTTAATGAGTAACACAGGCCAAATGCAGATAAGAATAAGAAAATATCAACACCCAGATTGAAATTCTTAAATAAATCCCCCAAAAGACCAGTTGGCATAAAGCCGAGTTTTTCAGATCGTGCATGAAACAAAAACACCATAATCATAGAAAAACCCATTAATGCGGACCTGTATTTCCCGATATGGACAAATAGTTCTTTAGATAATGTTTCGACTATCTTCATATTCTTTTTTTTATTTTTTACCCAATACGTATTTCCTAATGTACGTACTATTGGAGAGGAATTTAATGAATACCAAGCAAAGGCCTGTTATCGCTACTGTATAGAGCATTGACACAAGATGTAATGTCACCATGTCAAGTTCAGCGAACCACTCTGGCTGGGGTCGGAAGTGTGGTAGGAAAAAATAATGCAACAAATAAATGGCTAATGAGTTCTGCCCGATTAAGTTAATCAGTGAGTTTACCTTTGTCTGAGTCTGAAAACTATTCTCATGACAGACAAAGAAGGAAACAATGGCAAAGGTGGCGAAATATCGCAGGGCTATGTCTTGTAGGAAAAGATAAATCACTGACGGTAATTTGTAAGCTAACAGGAATACCACGATGAAGTAAGATAGTAGGAATATTGCCTTGAACACCTCGTTGTGCATCAGTGATTCATATTTTGGGCGGAATTTCATAGCCAGCGTTCCTAACACAAAGAACTGGAAGAATTTGGTCACCCGTCGTAGGTCGAGGATAGCAGGTCCGAAGTCCTTGTCTATAGCAAGCATCCCGATGCCCGCTACCGAAAGAGCCAACAGCACGCCAATTCTCCATTTTTCGTTCTTGATGACCAGTGTAATCAGATAATAAATAAGGAAACACTCGAACAAGACGATTGTAAACCAATATCCGTGCATGCCTTCTGTGAGAAGACGGAGACAATTCTTTTGATTCATCAAATCCATTCCGATACGGAATACCAGTGCGGGGATGACGAGGAATACGAATTTCTTACGGATGTTGTCCCAAGCATCTTTGATGCTCATACTTTGCTTATAAGCTAAAAAGCCGCTTACAAAAAAGAATAAAGGTATTGCTGGTGCATATATCATCTGCGCCGACAATGTGTCATATGGCTTAAATCCGTTTCCGCTCCTTACATGTATGTCTATGACCAGCAGTATAGCCAGACATTTCAGAGCATCAAGATAAGCAATTCTTTTCTTTTCCATTAATTCTCAATTATAATCTGTCAATGATCAATTCTCAAATGAAGATTTCTCTGGTAATATGGTGTCGAACGCAGCGTTTATCCGCGCCACTAATGCCTCAAAATCAGATACATTATCCGAATCTGCTGTAACCAGAATGTCGCACTTCTGTGACTTGATGGCAGCCGTGAGCTTTTCCACACTATCATCTGATAGGGTATATCTGCACGTTCCCTTGACGATATTAGTCGGATGGAACTTTCCTGACATCAGCTGCCAGAAACGGAACATGTACTGATTGACGTCGGTGATGTCGCGGAAACGATGGCTTGATACTTCGCGGAGCAATGGCTCCTCGACATCCCATACTTCACGGATAGTACTCTTCAGGAAGGCCTGTGGCATGTGGTGGTTCCTGAATCCTGGGAACACTGAGAATGGCAGTAGAGCCACGGTGCGCAGCAATTGTGAGCCATAAACGGGATTCAGCCATTTCATGGGATTGGCTTTCAACACAGCGTTTTTCTTGAAATGACTATTCACTACGTTCACGTCGTTCATCAGCATGTGTCCACGAGGTCCGCCCATCGGCAATGTGTCGAGCACGGCCATATCGCAGGGCAGACCATTACGGAAGAAACGTTCTGGTTGGACTGGTCGGAGGAGGAAATAGTCGTCATTGAAATAGACAAAATGCTCGGCCAAGCCCTCAATGCGGTGAAGGTTCAGCTCTATCGGCCGGACGCTAAACGTGGGCAGGAACTCCTTCGGGATGAAATCCTCATGGCGGACGAAGTTCAGTTTTGGGGCATTCATGTTCAGCCACTTCGGCTTCTGTCCTGTAGTGATGAGATGTACCTTGCGCACCCACGGCGCAAATTTCTCTATGCCACGAAACAGGTACTGCATATTGTCCCAGTCACGGTAACGAATCTCCGTGTTGTTATCACGCCCCATCTCTATGGCAGCATATTTTTTGAATACTTGCTGCCATTCTGGATCGTTGCCGTCCACCCAAGGAATAACGATGTCTATATCATTGTTGTTTTCTATCATTTATTTAGCGTTATTTGTAAACTACTTGATTGTTCATTTCCGACAATTTGCCAACCTTGCGTGAAAGGATAGGCTTTTCACCCTTGCGAGTCTCGATGACACAATCTCTCACTAGCGCTTTCTCGCATCCAGCCAAGTGGATGGTATGTCGCGACTTGGCCATTATATGGCAATTACGTACCTCTACCTTACCGATACGTGCATTGCCAAATTCTTCCTTTCCAATAACTGCTCTAAAACCTCCCTCACAGCCAGTTACAGTGACATTCTTTATCAGAACGTTGTCCACAACACATCGCTTGTTTGGCTCTATGTCAATGGCGTATTGAGGGTTAGTGCCGCTGATGTTGGCAATCTTACAATTGCTGACAGTAACACTATCTGCTTTTGTAATGGATATTCCCTGCCTGCGACTTCCGCGTAGCATACAATTTTTTATCAGTATGCTTCTGCTATCCCCGCCAATGTATATGCAGTCTCCCCAGCAGTCAGCTATTGTTATACCGCTTACTATCACATGGTTTGCGCCTTTCAGCCTAATTCCCATACCCCATTCACCTTCATGGCCAATATGTTTTAACCTATCTCCTATTAGACTGCCCTTGCCATGAATCCTAACATGACTGCCAACAACACGAATCATTTCATAATTCTTGAAGCTATTAGGAGCCAACTGTATGGTGCCGTCAATGACTAGTTCAGTGTTGTCGCCTACCTTTATATAAGCATCTCCTTCTTTTTTTACTTGGACAAGATACTTTCCTTCAGAAATCACAAGCTTGCCGTTTTTGATTTCACGACCATCAAACATCGATATGTCACCATCAGAGATTGTGTATGTTTTTCCCTGTAGATCCATACTATTTTTGCTTTCAGTAGTGTTCAAGAATAAACAACTTAGTGTAATTATTAAAAATGTCATCATACCATTCTAAATTATTAGCCATTAATAAATCGTATACTATTTGTTAGTAGAGCAAATAACATCATCATCAAAAACTGATTCTTAGTGAAAAATTTGTTGTAATAGCCGTAACTTATAAGAAGTGCTAAAGGAATCATCGTAATATACATAATACGATAGCTGAACACACTTCTTGAGCCTAACACAACCATAAAAGCAAAGGAGGCCATCAAAATTCCATACGTAATCCGATACATACCTGCGATAAAATACGGAACCTTTCTGTTCCAAAAATGCTTTGTAATCAGAAAAAATGGATAAAAATAATCCAGATATTTAATTAAAGTACTAAGTCGAAACGCACCTTGTTCTTTCTCGGTAAAGTTTTCTACCTTTGATGAGAGTTCGTCATTATCAAATAATGAATCCAAATACTGTGCATAAGAACTGAGATATGTAAGAGCAATCATCGCAATAACAAGTCCTAGTAAAGAAAAATAAGACATGCTTCTTTTTTCGAATTTGATGAAAAGACATGGCAACAAGGCTATTCCAACCAGCATCTCATGGTGAAAGGAATACGAAAATATCGCAATAACGACCCCTAAGATTTTCAAAAATACACCTTTATTGCCTAAGCCCAAATATAAAGCAATTCCCAAGAAATAGACAGCCATTGCCAAAGAAGCTCGACCATAGCAGAAAGCGCTAGAATAGAATACAAAAAGGAGCAACAATGTCAAGCCAGGCAATAGCAATCCCCGATACATTCGATATATATAATAAGCTATACTAAAGGCCCCGCCCCATACTATTAGACGGAATACTTCAAATTGATATTCAAAAGGAAGTCTCCGGCTAAAAAGAATAGCATATACATAAAACATTTCTTTCCCCCAATAGCTGAAGTCAAAGCCATATAGCCAATATCTATACTGAAAATAATCATCATTAACGCAATAGAAAATAGCATATAAAATAAAATAGACAATGAACAGCCAAGTGATGTCATTATAACGCTTGTTCCGATTCCACGATAAAACAGTCTTTTTGAAGGCATAGACAAAAATAACCATGTAGATCAGCCAAAACAACAACTGCACCCACGCGGGTATTGATTCTCCATCAAAATTGTATACTAGCTTCATCGGGGGCTAATATTATTTTAGCTCTTGGATAATTCTTGCAGCAACAGCTTCCGAAGATTTTCCTAATTCTTTTGTACCATAGAACTGGTTTATCTTGTTGGCAATCGCTTTGTGATCGTATGTATATAAATGAGACAGAATAGAGTTTAACTCGGTTTGATTCTTTGCAACCAAATAGCCTGCCTCTTCAGGATTTATCCATAATGAACGTGCTTTTGACAAATACTCATCTTTGTCAAAATGCACCAAGACAACAGGCTTCTCTGTAAGCAGGAAGTCACCTGCACAACTGGAATAGTCTGTCAACAACAAGTCAGCGATCAATAATAAATCAGCCATGTCCGGATACGAAGACACATCAAGATATTCAGAACTGTCTGAACCTGTTGAAATCTTTTTCGTAAGCGAATGTGAGCGGATTAAGCATATCCATTTATCTCCATTTGCCTCCAGATTCTTCAAAGTCTGATTTATATCTATAGCACACTGCAGTGTGCGTTCCTCGTCTCTGAAAGTTGGTGCATATAAAACAATCTTCACATCATTATCAATTCCTATAGCCTTTCGTACCTTGTCAGCCTCGCTACCATAATTGCTTATGTTCACCAACTTGTCGTTACGGGGCATGCCTTCAACCATCACCTCGCCTTCATACCTCAATCCCTGCCGGGCTTTTCTCACGCCATAGTCTGAGGCGGCAATAAACAGATCACAATCCGACATATTGTGACCATCAATATCGTTCTTACTGCCTTCGCCTGTGAGATAGCCAATGGTTTTGAGTCCACGATCTCCATGCCAAGTCTGTATATAGAAATTGTTGCTACCCTTAAAAACTCCCAGATGCTTACGGTAAGTGTAGTTCAACACCCACACAGCTGCTTGAGCCTGAGCCTTCAATGCTAAGCGGGGGGTAGGAGGAACTGCAGTAACATAGTCGGGGACATACTTCCTGAATTGCGGCTTCACGAGCCATACTATCTTCACGTCGGGTGCTAACTTATGCAGACACTCACTGATGGCTCGGGGATTATCAGAATACTGACCACGAAATGAAGCAAAGAAAACGGTCTTCGCATTTCGTGGTCGCGTTAGATAACACAGAAACATATAGGTCTTCCTGACCCATTTCTTAATAATGAGGGAAATATTCATGTTTCAATCTATAATCTTTTTGCTTTCCTTTTCCCGAAGAAGTGAGGAACTCACCCCATCAGTATGTTGCAGATAGACCACATCAGCTCCTAATGGCTTTAAGTCGACTTCCGTCTGCTTCCAACGCTCGTTGCCTTTCCAGTCGCTGCCTATGAATATGGCGTCAAAATGTAACTGCTGCCAGGCTTCAGTCTTACTCAGAGTATCACACAGTACCACCCTGTCCACACACCGCAGTTCACCTATAATAGCGGCACGGTCATGCTCATTTACCACTGGTTGCTTATGCTTGTATTCGTTCACCAACTGGTCAGTGTTCACGCCTACAATCAGGCTGTCACACAACTCTCGTGCCTGATGAAGAAGGTTGAGATGACCTATATGAAACATATCAAATGTTCCCTGTGTATATCCTATCTTATACTTTTTCATTTGGTCTGTTTGTATTTGTCGGGTATCTCTTCTGGACGCTTAGGTCGTACCTGATTCAAACCCTTTACCACACTATGCGAGGGTACATCCTTGGTGACTATGGCGCAGGCACCAATGGTAACATCATCGCCTATCGTTATGGGACCTATGACTGTTGCTTTTGAACATAGCATGCAATCATTTCCTATTTTTGGATGATGACGGATGTGATTATTTATTAGTTCCCTGTCATTTTTCACAGCTGCCATTGCTACAAAGAAGGGATATACTTTGCAATTGTCCCCAATCTCAGCAGTCTTTCCTATACGAATACCCATTGGATGACGGATTTGAAAATTTTTGCCTATCTTGGCGGTGCGTGAAATCTTTAACTGATATTTCTCCTGCAGTTTATTTTCCAACCTCAATGCACGCTTTCGATTGATATATCCGCCCTTCTCGTAAAGGCGACGCATCTTCCAGAATTTGCGTTCAACCTTTCGGTCATAATTGCTGATGCAGAGAATGTCTGTCAGCCAAAGCTTAATGTCTTTAAAAAAACTCATTTACTTAATTCTTTTTATTTTTAATATTTTTACGTTTGATTTTCTTTACTAATGGCTTTGCTGCCACACAGAAATACTGATATGCCTCGGGATGGGACAGCGCTGACCAAGCGGCATATAGTGCCACAAAGACGACTAATTTCAGTAGTCCGTCGGCATAGAGAGGCAGGGAGCAAATGGTGCCGACTGCATAGGTCAGAGCAGCGGCAGACAAGGAGGCTAGCAGTACGGGAGTGATGTCGATGAGTTGTCGTTGCCAACTGTAGCCGATATGTTTGGAAACTAACCAGATATTGACAAAATAGGAGAACCACGTGTTGAGCACCATACCCACAAGCAGACCACGCATGCCATCAAGTAGAAGACCAGCAACAACGAAGACAATGCCCATTGCACGCTTGACAAATGTCCACACAAACATAGTCCGGCTCTTGCCGATGGCTGCCACAGACTGGTAGTTCACAGACTGCAAACTATAGGCCAACCCGGCTATGCACAGCACCTGAAAATAGGGTACACTGTCAGCCCAACGATCGGAGTATAGCAGGATAAATAGTGGCTTGGCGCAGAGCAACAGGATGAACATCAGCGGGAAAGTGATGTATGCCAAGGTCAAAGTAATCTTTTTTATCATGTCACCCAAGGCCGTTTTATCATCTTGCATTTCGGCATAGAGGGGATAAGTGACCTGTGACATCACTTTCGAAATGCTGGTCGAGGCCAGTCTCTCCGTACCGTTTGCCTTAGAATAATAGCCCATCGTGGAAGCGTTATAAAATCTGCCAATGAGCAAGCCTTGTATCTGCTGGCCAAACTGGTTCAACAAGTGTGTCAGGAACATATAGAATCCAAAACTGAATAGTTCACGAAAAGATTGCCATGAGAACGTAAACTGTGGACGCCAACGCACGTAAAACCAGAAAACAAGGGCTGGAATTAGGGCTGTCAGCATGTTCTGTGCCACCAAGGCCCATACGCCATAGCCATGATATGCCATAATAACGGTAATGGTCAACGCAGTAACTGATGTCAAGATGGTTACTATGGAGAGCACCTTGAAGTTCATCTTCTTCTGCAATTGATTGCGCTGGACTATATTGAAAGCATAGATAAATAAGATTGTTCCCTGTACCCGCAGAATGTCACTCAACAAAGGAATGCCATAGAACCTTGCTATCGTAGGAGCCGACATATACAGTACGGCATATAGTACTGCCGAAAGCCCCATATTCCAGAAGAATATAGTGGAATAGTCGGTTTGTGTGGGTTGCTTCTTCTGTATCAATGCTGATCCAAAACCACCATCGATGAACGACTCGGCTAAAAGCATAAATATCATCAACATACCTATACAGCCATAATCGTATGGTGTAAGCAGGCGTGCAAGAATAATACCAGAAATAAACTGAATAAGCATTGTAGAGTATTTCTGCAAAGCTGTCCAAATCACTCCCGATACAGCTTTCTGTTTAAGATTCTTATTTTTTTTAGGCATTGTTTTAAACTTTTTCTAGGAAATGTGAGGGAATATAAGCAGTGGTTATGCCAGATTGAAGGCCTTTGATATAGATTACCACACGCTTTTGGCGGGCAACACGGGCTACTCGACCAATGATGCCTTCGAAGGGGCCGGCAGTAACACGCACCAACTCGTCGGACACGAAATGACAAGTTTTCAGATCGACTTCCATCACATGCTCGTCGAGCAAAACTGTGGCTTTGATTAAGGGCTCCATGTCTCTGCTACTAACAGTCAACGGAGGATTATAACCTTTTTCGTCTGTAACGAAATGATTATAATAATAAGTAATGTACGTAGACATGGCGAAACTCTTGACGTACTTTTCGGCCTCTTGCGCCGTAATATAGACAAAGAGAAGATTCATGAAAGGAAACAGTTTACGTTGCTTTTTGCCAGTATCTTTGTTTCGAATGTCTTTCCACACCCTGGCCAAATACACGTAAGCACCATCTTCAACCATAGCATCGGCTACTGCTTGCACCATACCATACTTGATGCGAAGGATATACCATTTTCTGTCTTCACATGGAGCATATCTTACCGACACCCCAGTTTTGGAGCTTTTCGCTTCGGGGAAGGCAAAGGAGGCAAATCCTACGCAGTTATCAACCTTGATACTAGCATTATCCAACGCGTTCATATCAAAACATAAATTGTGTCTGGTTAATTATAATGGATGCAAAGATACAACATTTTACGCAAATTAACGCAAAAAAAACGTCTTTTTGGGCTTTTTACAAACAAATTTTGCGAAAAATCAATCAAATTTATGTATTTGTCACATTATTTCTTAACTTTGTACCCAAAAAGATACAGTGATGACAGACAAAGAATTAGACGAGAGAGTAGCACGTGCGGTGGATAACTTCATGGCAGGATATGGTTGCTGCCAGAGTGTGGTGGCGGCATTTGCAGATCTGTATGGACTGGACGACACCCTAGCCAAGAAGATAGCCGCTGGCTTTGGCGGAGGCGTGGGACGGATGCGCATGATGTGTGGCGCCGTATCGGGCATAGTGATGCTGGTGGGACTGGACTGCGGACAGACCGAAGGCAGCGACCGCGAAGGTAAGAGTGCCTGTTACAAGGTGGTTCAGGACCTGCTGGCGAAATCGAAAGAGGAGAACGGCAGCGTGATATGCGCAGAGATACTAGGCATACAGGGGCACGACAAGGCCCCCTGCAGCTACGTGGCATCGGAACGTACAGCAGAGTATTATAAAAAGAGACCTTGCGCCGCCAAAGTAGAAAGCGCCGCAAGGATATTTGCTGAGTATTTGAAAGAAAAAAGAGCCGTAATGCACTGAGCAGTGAGCCGTAAGGCTATGATAATGACTATGCTACTATCCACTCCTCGGGCACACGGGTCTCGGCGTTGAACTTCACGCCGACCTTAACAACTTTGTGTCCGTCGACTTGATAGGGCAAGGCATAATCATGCGAGTCTATCTGGCGAAGAGCTTCATTAGCTGTACCGTTGACCTTCATCTCAAATACATAAACGGTGTCGGGCATCCAGACAACCATGTCAACGCGACCACCGGCACATTTAACTTGTGTACGGACATAGAAATTCAACGTGGAAAATATCAGATACAACGTGTACACATAGAATCCCTCGGCAGTGGCGACATCCTTCAGTTTCTTCTTAAATCCCTCCACGTAAGGAATGCCAGCCATATAAGCCTGTAAATCGAACATTGCATGTTCGACGTCTTTTCGCTTGAGTGCCTGCCAAAATTTCATGGCAAAACCGGCCTTAACACGACCTGCTTCCAGACCAGTATATATGGGAAGCAACCCCTCTGTGTATCCTATGCGTACCTCACGGTTGGGGATGGAGAGCGTGTAAGTTTCCGTTTCGGGCTCATAGTCCTTGATGGTGACATAGCCACTTTGGTAAAGCAGCGGCAGGGCAGACTGCATGGCCTCCGTTGGCTGGTCGAACTCAGAAGCGAACACCTCCATTCTGTCTAACGACATGACATCGGTGCCGAAGTGTTGCATCTGGCGGACGAGGAACGAAGGCATGCCGCTGTCATACCAGTAGTTCGACAGTTTGTTGTCGTTGAAGGCACTGATTAGACTATAGGGATTGTAGATATCTTCCGATTCCTCGGAGAAGTGGTAGCCGTCGTAGCGCTCCTTTATCTTCAAGAACATCTCTTCATCGGTGCAGCCGTATTTGGCAGCCATATTCTTGATGCCATTAGAAAAGTCAGTCTTTACCTCCTGCTCGGTGATGCCGCAGATGGCAGAGAACTGCGGGAGCATCGACACCTTCGCTAGGTTGTTGATGGTGGAAAAAATGCTTAGCTGCGAGAACTTCGTGATGCCGGTGATAAAACAGAACTTTATCATCTCTTCGCTGGCCTTCAGGGGCTGGTAGAATTCCTGCATCACTTTTCGCATGGCATCTAGCACCTCTTCCTGATGGAGGACCTCAAGCAGAGGAGCGTCATACTCATCAATGAGAACTGCCACTTGCTTGCCTGTCTTTTTATAAGCCCTTCGAATCAGTCCTTCCAATGCCCCGCCAGGGGTCTTCTCATCCGGGTCGCTGCCATACTCCTCTTTAAAGGGGCGAAGCAAAAGCTGTAGTTTGTCGCGTAATGCGGCTGCCGACTCCTGTCCTTTTGCCGTGCTCAGGTCAAGGCGAATTACGGGATACTGATTCCACTGCTGTTCAAGATTCATAATCTTCAACCCTTCGAACAAATCTCTTTCGCCCTGAAAATAAGAAGCCAGCGTGGTGGTGAGCAATGACTTTCCGAAACGTCGGGGGCGACTCAGGAATATATACTTGGCATAGTTAACCAAGTGATACACCAAATCTGTCTTATCCACATACACATAGCCATTCCTAATAATCTCAGAGAATGTCTGTATGCCTATGGGGTATTTTCTGCTATTTGTCATTGTGCTCATAATTTCGATAATCGGTTACAAAAATACGGCTTTTTTATGACACAGACAACTTTTTGCAACAAAAAATGCTATCTTTGTTGCTGAATAGATGTTATACTGGTAGGGTTGTTATGCAGTTTTACCAGATATTCTGTGCCTTTTTTAGTCCTTCTACGCTTCAAATCAGGTATATTTGACAGTGTTCTGCCGAAATGGTTAAGACTGTTTAGCCTCAAATCACTACCAGCAAGCTTCTTTATGTGGGCAAAAATGGCAGATGCCGTGAGATACTCGCCATCATTCTCATTGGTTGCGGGCTCAAAACAGTCGTTAAAGTACTGTTCTGCCGGAGTCAACTGCTGGAACTGACGGTTCGACTCCAGAATCTGCTGCGTCTGCTCGTCATTAAAGTAGTATGACTCATGATGATCAAGTGCATACAGAGCCTGCGCAAATATCTGCTCGTAGTTAGGATTCTGCGAGATGTCGATGGGGCCTGTCAACTCAATACCGAGAAAACGGCGGCCTCCTGAAGGATCGGTCAGCACATCAGCCTGATTGGTTGCTCCGATAAACGATGCCATACGCGGAAATGACTCCACATGCTTACCGTATGGGCGCTTCACCTTTACACATGGCAGCGTGATGACATTCTTCAGGAATCCCTGCTGCAACTGTGGCGAAATCTGGTTGAACTCATCAAGGTTTATCAACAGGAACTGACTCATGGCCTGTAGCGTTTGACGTTTCTCACTCACGTCGAGTTGATTAGTGAATCCCCATTGGAGTTCTGGTGGCAACAACGACTGGATAAAGGTTGACTTGTTCCATCCCTGCTTTGAAATCAGTAGCGGTGCTATCTGATTACCATAGCGATCATATATGCTCGACTGCCACTGGCGCACCATGCCCAGGAACCATGTATAGAACCATTCAGGCCAATACGGGTTCTTAGTAGGTACTCTGCGAGCCAGCTCGCGTATTCGGTCTTTACCATCCCATTTGCCACGGCACGCAGTCAGATATTCCCAAACAGGGTTATACTCTGGTATATATGACGAATGGATATATCGCGAAACGTCCTTATCCCATACGTCGAGACCTGCCAATCGGCACTCGATAGCCATGCGATTCAACACGCGGTCATCCACAGGCACATACGGGTGTACCCAAGTGTGATTAGGGCGATATTCGGTATAACCCATTACGGTGTTGAATCGGAACACATAGCGCGATGACAGATAGTCCATCATCTGCTGCTGTACCTTACGTATATGCAAAGCGGAGTCTCCAGTAGTTTTATGCATGGTTTTCTCTTCTGCATAGACTGTTCCCACGATGGTGCGGATATGGTCATCCTCAACTTCAGTCCACAAGTGCGAACGCATGTGGAGGATAGCTTCTTCATGAGGGAAGCCCAACTGTCGCAATCTTTGAGCAAGGGCCGTGAGGTAAGCCTCATCGCGATGCTGGTCGCCATCGAACCGAGCCCCCATCTCCTCTAGTATCTGTGCTGAGGCCGAACGATACAGATATTCGTAGTCATTATATTTGTCATAATCGCTCTGTCGCTGTTCTGGCTGCTGAGGCTTAGCCGTTGGAAACTCTTCAAGAGTAGATACCTGTAGAGCTGTCGCTTTCAGGTTCAGCAGCGGATTCTGGTCCATCGTCATACGGAATGTCATCCTTGCCGAGGCCTTCTGCTGGACTATCTGACCTGCAAACAGTCCGCCATATACCTTAACGGCATACTTATAACCAGCTTCGCAAAGTTCGTCTGTTTCTGCCTCAGATTCTGGCATAGGCTGGTTTTTCGGTGCAATGCGAACCAATAGTTTCACCGTTTTGCCGCTGCAACCGGCAAAGGCAGCCAATGTAGATGGCATTCCCATAGCCAATGCCTTAGCCTGTTCAACCTGTTCGCTACCCTCAAACGCTCCAAGGGTGAGCAGTACCAGTGCGTTCCACTTGCGGAACTCCAGTTCACCGCTGTTATTCCTGGAAAGTTCGGATGTAGCGCATACTTGTGGCATCAGGTGCATGTCCTTATACTCCCACCCCAGTTTGGCTATCATGGGCAACTGACGCCTGAAGGTGGATATCACCTCCTTGCCTATGTCTGTTTTCATACAGTCCATCAGGGTCTCGATGGTGCGGGTTGATATGTGCTTAATGTTCTTTTTGTCTGTCCTAATGAGTGTTGCTTTCATTTTTTTCTTTATTCCAAATGGTTTGTAATGGTCGTTCGGATTTCATCTACGAATCGTTCTGATAATCCTTTACTACTATTACAACTAACCTGTAATACCATTACAACATATCTGTAATGCCGTTACAGTTACTTTGTAATAGCATTACAACTATGTTGTAACAGGACGTTCAAGTAAAGTCGTATTCTTCTTTTGTATTGCCAAACACCACTTCATCGGTATACCCTGCCTGACGAAAAATACGGCGGATATCTTCCTGCTGCTTGGGTGAAAGCCATTTCTTGCCGTTTCGATACAAGTAATAGGTGCCGTTACCACCGAGATAGTCGGTTATACTGTGGCGCTTCTCAATAAACATGTTGGAAGCGCGAGGGTTATCCTTCACGACGAATCCTGTGGCAAGTGTAACCTTTTCGTCCTTACGAAAGAAACGGCACAGACCGTTCTTCAACGCATTCGGGAAAACTGCCGATCCATTCACTTTATCGTCGGACATCTCAAGTGCCGACTGAAAACGCAGGCAATGGTCGTGCATCGAGCACTGCACATTAAAGCAATACAGCCAGCTTGGTGGTATCTGGCTAGAGTCATATTTCTTATCCATTGTTATACTATATTTATTATGGTTTATGGGTACAAAGATACAAAATTTTCGCCTCATTTGCAAGCTTTTTGCCAAGAAATTTAGAGCGTTTTTAGCATTTTATGTCAAATATTGAGCTTTATTGCCACCTAAAATTTTGTTGTTACCACCTGTAACTATTTGATATACAGGAAATAGCAATCGTGGTAACAACAAAACAATAAAATTAGACTGAAAATTTACTTCTTAGCATGAGCCTTTTTGTAGACTTTTATTTCGGCTGGTGTGGCAAGTCCCATCTTTACACGGAATTCCTGACGGGCCAGTCGCATCTGCGAGAGGAAGCGCTCACTGGTGTGCAGACGTGCATAGGCAGCCGAGGCAGCCAGACGGGCAGCATCGACATCGCTCTGCCAGTGGGCACCTACGATAACACGACTCTCGCCATACATCAAACCACGAGCCAGGATGGTATCGGCACGATCGGGATTGATCTCAGACAGCAACAGGGCCGAACTCCAACCTAACAGGGTATGACCTGAGGGGTAGCTACCGTTCTTGCGCAGTGCGGGCTCATCGGCCGGGTAGAGCGTTGCCTCGTTGAAACGCATAAACGGACGCTTGCGCATGTAATAGCGCTTGGGAACGGTACAGATACTATCGCAAGTGGCTGTACCATCGCGCAGCACCTTGTATATTTCAGGAGTTTCTTCCATCGAAATCTGGAGTCCGAAAGGCTCGCTAAACTCACGGATAATACAGTCGAGACCGTACACTGCATCGCGGATGGCAATGTCGGCACGCTCCTTACAGTTGCGCATCTGCTTGCCCCAGAAGTACTGCATAATGTCGTAAGCAAAGTGCGGACCTGTGGTATCAGGTGGCGCTGGGCACCACTTGAGCATATCAGGCATCTGCTTGGTGGTAAAATACGGTTCGGCTTCACTTTGTGCCTGAGCACATACGGCTGTTGTCAAAAGAACAGCTATCATCAATAACTTTTTCATAACAAGGTTTTTATTGTTAATAAATTAGAACTTCACCTGGAAACGGGTCTCAAGGATGCTGACGTTATTATCGTCGAAGCCACTACGGTTGGTAACATTAGTGAGCGAGGCACGCACACGCCATATCATATACTTATTGGGATAGTAGTTATAAACATACGGCCCAATCGTTGAGATAGCCACCACGGATGCCAGCACTGGCATCGGAAAGCGACGTGTAGTTGTACTGCAGACAGAGCTCCATATTACCTGAATCGGGGGTAGCCAGTCCACCATCATTCATGGTATAGCTATAGTTGCGCCCCTTAATCAGACCACGCAGGGTGACATAGGCGCCACTGCCTGTGAAGCTGGGCAGACCATTGGAACGAGTAATACGATTCCAGAAGTACTGACCAGCCACAGCAAAGCGTCCGCTAGAGTAAAGAACTTCGGGCGAGAACTTATACATCACCTTGGCATCGGTTATTACTGCCTGTTGGGCATCGACCTTGGCCACACGCATAGGCCAGCGACTGGTGAGTGTGAACTGCTTGTGGTTAAGAGCCTCATCGCTACTGTAACGAGCACCCTCAATACCACCGCTGATACCTACATGAAACATCTTGCCACGCTCTGTGAAAGGATGATATACCAAACGGGTAAGTGCACCCACAGCTTCATCGCCAGTTTTGTCGGCGGTCTGCTTCATGGCATCAGTCTCAACCACCAAGCTGAGTGTGGCCAGTGCTTTTGCATCAGTGTGCTCGAACATCAGGCCAGGCATACGATCGATATTAAACGCGGCATTGCTCTGAGGTTCCTCCATACTTACCATAGGCATATCCCATATCGATTTTACCCTTCCACTGGCCATAGGTAAAGCCTACACCCACACGCATATCGGGAATACCAACACCGCTCCTAAGCTGGTCTTCCTGATAATCGGAATGGACATAGGATGCGTCCATAAGGATACGTCCAGAGGGCTTAACAACTAGTTTGGGCTCGTCATGGGCCCAAACGGCAGTGGATAAGGCAAGTCCGACTGCCATAAAAATGAAATGTTTTTTCATGTTACATTACACCTTGGTCGCCTAGATATGAATCCTTGAATCCTAAGAAATAGAGTACGCCATCAAGACCAATGGTGTTGATGCTCTGTTCGGCATTAGCTACCACACGTGGTTTGGCGTGGAAGGCTATACCAAGTCCGGCCTCGCTGATCATAGGCAGGTCGTTGGCACCATCGCCCACGGCAATGGTCTGAGCCAAGTTCACCTTCTCTACCTGAGCAATGAGCTTTAGCAGTTCGGCCTTACGATGACCGTCAACTATCTCGCCCACGTATCGACCTGTCAGTTTGCCGTCGTCGCCAATCTCGAGCTCGTTGGCATACACATAATCGATACCATAGCGACGCTGCAGATACTCGCCAAAATATGTAAATCCTCCAGAGAGGATGGCAATCTTATAACCATATCGCTTAAGGGTTGTCATAAGTCGATCGACACCCTCGGTGATAGGCAACTTTTCGGCTATCTCCTGCATCACACTGACATCGAGCCCCTTGAGCAGACTGACACGACGGGTGAAGCTCTCTTTGAAATCAATCTCACCACGCATAGCGCTCTCAGTGATAGCGCGAACCTGGTCGCCCACCCCATTGCGCTCGGCCAGTTCGTCGATACACTCGGTCTGGATAAGCGTCGAATCCATATCGAAGCATATCAGTCGGCGCATGCGACGGAACATATCATCGCGCTGGAATGAGAAATCGATTTCCATCTCGCTAGACAGTTTCATCAGTTTTGACTGCATATCCTGACGGTCCTTGGGTTCGCCACGCAGCGAGAACTCGATACAAGCACGGATGTGCTTAGCGGGATTCTTGATACTCTTACGACCTGTGAGGCGGATAATCGAGTCGATGTTCAATCCCTGTTCAGCGATGACAGAGGTTGCAGCCTCTATCTGACGAGCCTCCAGCTGGCGCCCCATCACCGTAAGGATATAGCGATTCTTGCCCTGATGGCCCACCCAGTCTTCGTACTCATCGTCGCTGATTGGCGAGAATCCAATCTGTACACCAAGTTCAGTGGCCTTGAAGAGCAACTCCTTCATTACCTGACCAGAGTTGGTCTCATCCATACGGATAAGGATACCCAACGAGAGTGTAGAGTGGATATCGGCCTGACCGATGTCGAGAATCTGTGCATCGTACTTTGCAAGGATGCCCATCACCGATGCTGTGAGTCCTGGACGATCCTGACCTGTAATTCTAACTAATATTTGCTCTTTCTTCATCTCTATATAATTATCAATTGTCAATTATCAATCACTTACACAATGCCTTACATACTTTATCTTGAAAATTACGGCCATCATCGGCCTTCATAACACCCTGATTGATGATGCAGAACGCCAGCATGTGATTGTTGGCAGCCAACGCATAGCCTGCCAGCGATGACACACCAGTGACGGTACCAGTCTTGGCACGTACATTAAGATGTGCCGCCGAGTCCTTCATGCGCTTCTTAAGTGTTCCATCCTCGCCCGCTATCGGCAGGGATACATACAGATAGCGAATGATGCCCGACTTGCTATAGGCATAGATGAGAAGCTTTGTCAACAGTTCGGGTGTAACGTAATTATACAGCGACAGTCCGCTACCGTCGGCAATCTTATACTGTCCTGCCACACCAGCCTTCTGCAGTGTCTTCTGAATCATCTGACGAGCATGAGAGGCCTTAGCAGGACTGGCACCAGTAGATGCTGCAAGCTGATAGAACATCGACTCAGCATAGAGGTTGTCGCTGTTCTTCATCATCGGTTCGAGCACATCAACCAACTGATGGCTACGAGAACACAGCAGTAGGGCGTTCTTTGGCAGAGTACCAGTGGTAGCGGGACCGTCGACAAAGATACTATCCTTAGCTAGCATCTGAGCCAGCCGGTTGGCAAACTCATCCTTCTCATCGATAAGAAGTGGTGATAGCGTAGGATTGTCGTCATCCCAGCACCAACCTTCACCAAGCAAGTCGCTATCCTTGAAGCCGCGTACCTCGACAATTTTTCCTCGTAAGGTATGAATACCCAGCGCTTTGACACTCTCTGCAAAAGCATGCATATCACTGGTATCGAACAGGGGGTCCATACCGCCAACACAATACAAATCGCCAGTAAGCACACTGTCCTTGACCGATCCTATATAATATAAAGAGGTACGGAAATTATATCTGGCACCCAGATGATCGAGGGCCGAAATGGATGTGATCAGTTTCATGGTAGAAGCCGGACGCATGGTCTGACGGGCATTGAAACGATACAGCGTGGAGTCGTCGGTAAGGTCGTAAACCATCAGCCCCAACTGAGTAGAGTTGAACATACGATCCTTGGTAAGCGAATCGAGACGGGCTTGTAAGTTTTGCGGCCAAGGTAGTTCTACCTCAGCCGTGTCTACTTGGGTTGTATCTACTGCGAGCATATCGGCTGTCTGTGCATGTAGACTGCCAATAGAGCTCATTAATAAAAGTGCTAATATCCAATTTCTATAATTCTTCTTCATTATTGTTATTCAATCAATTTCGCTGGTACGTTGATACCAGTTTGCGTATCGCCTTATCAAGCGATTCTGAGGGTTCTATAATGTTATAGTTGCTCCAGTACTCTGGATCCAAGAAATATTCCACCTTATCATAATAAGAATCGCGCGAGTCGAAAGAATTACGGCTTGCAATGGGGTGAACATTCTCAGTCTGACGGTCGGTAACAGCCATCTCGCAAGTAGCAGTGAACGATGTGCTGAACAATCGTTTCTTCCAGTCGCAGTTGAACCTGAACGTATTGCGCAGGTAACTGATGCGGGTAACACCATCAGCATAACGATAGTCGACCACACAGGTGAGTTCGCGAGGTTTGAACCTGACACCGATAGGCTTGCGCACTAGCATAGTACGAGTAGCCTTCTCCTTATCGCTCATATCCAGACTAAGTTCGACACGGGTAAAAGCCAATCGCTCGTTGTCAATATACAGTTTGCCGTGATATAATGCCCAATCTTTCTTATACTTAGGTTCGATTAGCACCACCATCTGCATGCGGTCGTTAATAAACTCTGGTGTGCCCCAGCTGTAGCTATATGCATCTAATTCTTCCGGATTAAGCAGTAGCTCATAGTTCTTAACCACATCAAGTTGAACTGGAAGCACGGGACCACCTATTACCTTGAGTCCCAATGTATCACCCTGCTTCTGACTGAGCAATCGGCGACCTTTTATAATAGCAACCCTATCTCGACCGATACCACGAGTGTAGCTAGTCTTATACATATCCTCTACACCTTCAGCCACATAGATAAAGTGCTTGCGCTTCATAGCTGTCTCGCGATAGAAGGCCTTAAGCAACTCAGGCTGACGGCTGTAGTTGTCTGGAATCTTTTTAATTGCTATATCAACTAGCTCGCGCGGATTACCAGTACGAACCACAACCTCGCGCAAATGGATAACAGTGGGCTGGAGTCTGATCTTCAGCGATTCTGTCTTGCCAGCCTCAAGGGTTACTTCCCTAGATTTATAGCCAAGATGCGACACGGTAAGATTTCGTGGCATTTCGGCCAACTTAAGAGTGAAGGCTCCATCCTCGTTTGTTACGACAGAAATTCTGCCTACCGATACACTAACTTGAGAAAGCGGACGCCCCGTTTTCTCGTCAATAACGATTCCACCAATGGTCGTCTGTTGCGCCAGAACCACCATCGGAACCATCAACATTAATATAAGCACTAGTCGTTTCATTGTTGTAATTGTTTGGTATCATTTTACTATTTTTACCCTCTTCTACGAGGGCAAAGATACAAAAAAATCGTCAAGAAGCAAAGAATATTCGAAATTTTAAGTAATTTTGCAGCAGATTTGTGACAATTACAATATCAGTAGTATGGTATACAAGTATGATTTCCTAGTGATAGGAGCCGGCGTAGCAGGTATGAGCTACGCATTAAAAGTGGCTCGCGCCAACAAAGGCAGGGTATGTATGATATGCAAGACCTCGCTTGACGAGGCCAACACATCATTTGCTCAGGGCGGTGTTGCATCGGTGACCAATCTCGAACTCGACAACTTCGAGAAACATATTGAGGACACTATGATTGCAGGTGACTACATCAGTGACCCAAAAGCCGTAGAACAAGTAGTAAAAATGGCACCAGAACAAATCCGCGAATTGGTAAACTGGGGTGTAAACTTCGACAAAACCAACGAAGGAAAGTTCGATTTGCATCGTGAAGGAGGACACTCAGAGTTCCGCATCCTGCACCACAAGGACGATACTGGTGCTGAGATTCAGCGCGGACTGATGGAGGCTGTACGCAACAATCCCAATATCGACATCAAAGAAGACCACTTTGCCGTGGAGATTATCACCCAGCACCATCTGGGCGTACGCGTTACACGCCGCTCGCCCAACATCCAGTGCTACGGTGCCTACGTGCTGAACCCTGAGACACAGAAAGTAGACACATATCTAGCCAAAATGACCGTGATGTGTACTGGTGGTTGCGGTGCCGTATATGTAACAACCTCTAACCCTGTCATCGCTACTGGTGATGGAATAGCAATGGTATATCGCGCCAAGGGAACAGTGGCCGACATGGAATTTGTACAGTTCCACCCCACTGTGCTTCATAATCCCAAAGAGACTCACCCCGCCTACCTCATCACAGAGGCCATGCGTGGCTATGGCGGTATTCTGAAACTACCTAACGGTGAGACCTTCATGGAGAAGTATGACGAGCGTCTGTCGCTGGCTCCACGTGATATCGTGGCTCGCGCCATCGATAAGGAGATGAAGATACACGGATTGGATCACGTATGTCTGGATGTAACCCATAAGGACCCAGCCGAGACAAAGAAACACTTCCCAAATATCTATCAGAAATGTCTGTCGATGGGTATCGACATCACCACTGACTATATCCCAGTTCGTCCAGCAGCCCACTATATGTGCGGCGGTATCAAGGTTGACCTGAACGGTCAAACCAGCATCGAACGCCTCTATGCCTTAGGCGAGTGCTCTTGCACAGGTCTGCATGGTGGCAACCGTCTGGCCTCGAACTCACTCATAGAGGCTGTGGTATATGCCGAGACTGCTGCAAAGAATTCTCTGGAGCATGTGGACTACTACGAGTTTAATGAGAAGGTGCCCGAGTGGAACGACGAGGGCACGATGACCAATGAGGAGAAGGTGCTTATCACACAGAGTGTAAAGGAGGTCAATCTAATTATGTCGAACTACGTAGGTATCGTGCGTTCAGACCTGCGCCTACACCGTGCCTGGGATCGTCTGGATATGCTCTACGAGGAGACTGAGCGATTGTTCAAGCGCGTACGAGCAACCCGCGACATCTGCGAGCTGCGCAATATGATTAATGTGGGTTATCTCATCACTCGTTGGGCCTTGGAGCGTAAGGAGTGCCGTGGCCTGCACTACACCACCGACTATCCAGTACATGCTTACGATAAATAAACGATTATCCCCGCCAATCAGCGGGGATATTTTTATCGTGTTAGCGAGAACTTCATTGATAATCCGAAATCGTATGTAGTAGTTGGATAACTATTGCTAGACAACAACGGAGTGTTGGTCTGACTGTCGAAGTATGCCGTCAGCGTAAGCAGGCGTGAGAGAGTATAATCGGCCATAAACGAGAATTTGAAGGCAGAGTTGCCACTCGAAGCAGATGATACGCCTGTAGCAATATCGCGAGTGATGGCAGCTTGCTTACGCAGGGATACATCGAGGCGCAGGTTCAGGTCGTGGTTTACACCTGTCTTTCTTGCAGAGCTATTCTGTCGGGTATTACCTGCTTTGTTAGCCTCGCCTGACTTACTGTTTCTCTTTGGATTCTGGGCCTTGGATACCTTACGATTGCCCTTGTCACCAAAGATATTAAAATCGCGGATCTTATAGGCCAGACCTACTACCCAATCCTTGCTAAGCGACTCGTTGAGTTGAATGCTGGTCATTGAAAGATTGAGTACACGTGTGGTGCGATATTCAATCTTTGCAGTAAGATCATTCTGGAAAGTGGCATCTACGCCCAACAATGGCGAGAAGGCCTCGTTGATGCTTACGGTAGAATAGCTGGTATTGACATAGCTACCAACACTATATACACTCTTATAAGAATGATTGATATTCAGGCTCTTAAGATGATCCTGAACCCAAGACAGCTTTGACAAGCCACCATAGCGAATGCTCCAGTTGGGAAGCAAGCGCGTGAGCGCAGGGAAAATATCCTGAGAATTTCCTGCACCTGATGTATAGGCAGACAATAAAGCAGGAATCAGCACATCAGCCGAATACTCATCTCCTACCCTCTGTTGGAACTCAGGAATCAACTCACGGAAATGGTCGAAAGCGGCAGAGCGATAACCATTATTGGCATTACCCATACCAGCAAGTGCACCTCGCAAAGAGATAGTCGTCATGTTGAATGAGCCACTCAAGGTGGTTGGCATACCGGCATACATATACTGCACACTCTTGGCACGATTATCAGTACGCGAAGCTGTGAGATCTATCTTAAGATCAGGGATAGGTTCTAGCACAGCCTTAATCTGCAAATCCTTGCTCACGTTGATATTTGCAGGCGTAGACACACTATTATTATTAAGCATCCAACCACAATCCATCGCCTTATCAAGATAGCCGTCACCCACAAGTCCGAATGCGAAATCAAGACCAGGAGCCAATGCACTACCCGACTTATTCTGTCCCAACATATCGCCTACATTAGGCATAAATCCTGGCAACAGCATCGAATACTGAGTGCGATAGCTGACGTTGATACTACGTACCATCATCAGCACTCGGGCAACACTCTGGGCGGGTTTGTACCACCACTCTTTCTCTATATCGCGCTTAACCTTCACAGAGTCTTTTGCTCCTGATTTCTGCGAAGCACTTATCTTCTGCTTGGCAGCAGGTTTTTTGGTATTCTGCCGCTGGTTGCTTGTCTTCTTATTATTTGATTTTTTAAAACGCTCGTTAACCTTCTTCAGGAATGGGATGTGATTATATAGTGTTTCGAGGTTGAGTGCGCTGTTAATCGAAAGGTTACGATTGGTAGTAATGGTGTTACCAAGACTTGTACCATCCTCAAGTTCAGTACCGCGTACCCAAGTATATTTACCTGTATAAGATGCATCGGCATTGAGCCAATCGAAGATAGGCAACTTATTGAGCGGCAACTGATACGAGGCCGTTACCTGCTGCTGGTAATCGAGCGGCGTACCCCAGTTGAGTATGCTCTGTTTAACAGAATCCTTCCAAGCAGCATACTGATCGGGATAGAGATCTTTATTAATAGGTGTATAAGGTTCCTCAATCTCTGCCCTAGTGGCCGACTGGAAATTGAAGTGGAAATTCTTGGTAAAATCCCAACGCAGTGAGAAATCACGATTCCACAGGAATTGCTCGGAGAAGGTTAGCGGCAGACTTTGGTTTTCAATGCTCTCAAGGTCGCGCTCCTGCAGTTCGTAATAGTTACGAGTCATCTCTGTATTGAATGCAACACTCTGCGGCAGATAGTTAAAGCCCAAAGCCTTAGGGAAGTTCAACCACTTTGACTTGCCCTTTAGTTTCTTGAATGGTTCCCACGTCTTATAGACAGGCGAGTAGCTATAGTTGAGTGCGCCACGCCACTGGTCCTCCTTCTCGTAGACCGTGGTCTTACCCGAAGTGTTACGATGCGAATGACTATACGAGAATGAGAAGTTGGCGGGATCATAAGGCATAGGATGACGCTTGGTCTTCAATCCCCAACGCAAGTTAGACAGCGAGAAGTTGGTGTTACGAGTCTTGGTGACAGCTATACTCTCAATACTATCGCGCTCATGTCTGTCGGCAGCAGCATCTAGTGCATCACTCAGTCGCATATCAGAATCCATAGGATTGTAACGCGGACGAATCTCTTGTTGAGTAACCGAATAATAGAGAGGCGCACTCACCTTGGCCTTGTCAGGAAAGAACTTACCAAGTTCTAACTGAGCCGTTACCGAATACTCCTTCTGCGTATCAGTAGAACGCTGCATCACACTCTCCTCAAGTCCACCGAATCCATCACTCACATATCGACCTGAGAGATTGATAGTACCGAAATCAGATAATTGCACATTCATTGTGCCCGACGCAGCCCAACCACCATCATTGTTGCTATCCATAAGTCGGAGTTCATTTACCCACACCTCACCCGACTTAACCTCGCCCGAAATATTGCGGACACCAATCATCATCACCTTAACCTCGCCAAGGGTTGGGTTACCAAGGATACTGATTTTATTGCCGGGGCGATTAGGATCGTAATCGGTATACACCTGATTGAAGCTACCAATTCCCTGAGCCTTGGCCTGATTACGCATCTTCTTAAGATGGGTGAATATATCAAGACTCACATCTAGCATATTATCCTCGGGCCACACTGCACGACGATCGGCTGTAGAATACTTGCTATAGTCGCTGCGATCAGGAGTAAGAGCCAGTGGAATCTCGTATTCGTAGTAATTGTTCTTATAATCGCTACCCATACGTACAAACACAGCCAACTGGTTGTCCTGCAACTGTGTTGCATCGGGCACCAGATGGTTGGCATGTACAAACATCTGCATACGTCTGTACTGACGAAGATCGAGATTTATGTTACGATATACGGCCTTTGACTCGCCTCGCTGTATGCCCTTAACCACCATATTGAGTGCCTGTTCGTTGTTTTCTACCAACTGTGGCTGTGATGGATCGGTAACACGGCTGATGCCTGGAGGCAGGACATAGTTCACAGGTGTCTTGTCATTGTTCTCCTCGATATTTACAGCACTCACTTCGAGCACTCCACTCTCAGCACCATTGCTGAGACTCTGCTTGTAGATGCGCCACTCGCCACGCACCAAGTCAAGACTACCAAATCGCAAAACTATTGGTTTCTGGAAGCCCGTCATAAACATACGCATGAAGCGCACACTGGTGAAGTCGCTGATAGATCCCACCTTACGTTCGTATTCGGCTAGAGGGATACGGAACTGGTACCAGTTTACGCTAGTGGTATCGCCATTGCGCAACTTAACACTACTGGTACGCATATCCGTAATAAAACAGTCAGCAGGAGGTGCACCATTGCGATAGGCATCGAGTATCTCAGGACTGATACGAACCTTATACTGATAATAGCGTTCATACTCGTTCAGAGTATAGTCCTGATTAATGTCCTCTACATCGGGGCCACTCCTATAACTAGTATCATACGATTCTGTCTGATCTTCAGTTTCAGGCGAGTTTCCCTGTGGGTTGTTTATGCGCTTGTAGCGCTCAAGGATACTTTTACGCTCATTGTCGAAGTCTGATCCACGGAAGTAATGGTAGTCGTCGCCAGCTGGGTCCTGGCGCCATGACTGCAGAATACTATCATTAGTTACGATAGAACTGACAGAGTTTAGCCATTCACTATATGCACCATACTGTTGTTCCTCCTCATCGGTCAGTCCGTTGTATCCTGTATCCTGTTTCTTTCTTGAGCCCGTGGTGGTAGCAAAAGCGTATGTCTGAGTTGCTTGAACGGGAATCTTTCCCCACTGGGTGGTAGTGAAATTCTGACTACCATCCACAGGCATACCGCTCTCATAGAACTTTTTACCATCACGCAAAATATCCTCGCTCACCTCACCAAGGTTGAAATACAAATCGCCTGAATACTGAGCTGCAGTACCATCTTCACGAGTGTAGATAAATGGATCGAGCAACCAGAACTCGATATACTCGATATTTGCCTGTTCAAAATCATTGGTATCAATCTTGCGCATCATACCGCCCCACTTAGTCTCTGGCTGGAGCAGTTTACCCTCGCTATTAATATCGAGCGAAAGGTTATATGGACCGCGTTCCTGAGGATAATAAGCCAGATTGAGTATAGGGAGAGTAGACGTTGCGCCGTTATAGGTACTCTGGTCACGATTAGGATAGAGTTCCTTTACATACACTTCGCGCACATAGTGATTAGATAGTTGATTGAGGTCGCTTTTGATATGGGCTGGGGTGAGTGTAGAACTGCGACGGGTAAAGATAGGATCGACGTTATACCAAGCTAGCAGCGCACGATTATATCCACTGGTGACACCTGTTTTGTCTCCACTCTCGTTAAACATAGAAGGTACACCCGACAGAGTCCACTCCTTAGGATTACTCATATCGAGATAGCTCTTTGTGTTCTCAAAATCGTCTACGTATGAGGCATTATCCTGAGTACCGCGCGCTGTACCGGCTATCAATTGGGCAAACTCGCCAGTGAATGATATATGCGAAGGCTGTTTTACATGTAGGAAAGGTATCTTATTTAGCATCGAAGTAAGCCACTGCGACTCCTGTTTCCAGTTCACGTTCAGTCCCCAAAGCGTGTTGCTCAGCGGTTCCTCGCCCATTGATACCTTTGACGTAAGTGCCTGTTCACTAAGATGCATCAGCGTGCCACCAATCTGCAAACTCTTCGACAGTTCATATTCCCAATTGACACCCAGCATAGTTTTGCGCTGCATACCATATTCGGCATCTGATTCGAGCGATACACTAACATTTGTACCAGCATCAATGATGCTCTGATTAAGAATGGTAACCTCAGCTGCAGAGTAATTTACAGAGTAATCCGTGCCCTCGGTAAGTACCACACCACCAGCTGTTACCACCACCGAACCATGGGGCACATTCATAGCACCAAGCGAAATAACATTGGCCGAAGAGCCCTTATACTGACCTATCAGCATATACTTATCCTTCTCGGCCACCAATTTGGCAACAGTTTTAGTCGAGTCATATAGTTCGCTAAACACATATTTCTCAGCTTCAGAAGCAGACAATCCGTTTAGCACAAGTTGCTTGCGCAGATATTCACCAAATGGCTCGGCTGACGGAAGGAAAACTCTGCCATCGCTTACAGTATAACCCTCTACGAAATCGAAATATCCGTTAGGATGCAACTTGTTGTTATTGTCCAAACGGTCACAACCTAACATCTTCAGGAGTGTAGTGCTCTTAACACGCTGATCAGGTATGTAAGTAAGATAAACACCTGCAGTATCACTTTGGTATTTTATATCAAGGCGGAACTTGGTCTTTTCCACCTTTGAGGCCAGATAATACACATTTTTCATCATCAGGTCCCAGTTGGCCTGCTGCGGGTTGTTTGATGTATTTTTCAGAGCCTTGACATAGAGCGCCTTTGATGTCTCAGTGATATCGGCGGCAAACTCACCTACCTTATATGTCACTCCACCCGACGTGAACTCAAAAGCAACAGCCAGCACCTGATCGGTCTGCAAACCAGACTTCAGCGATACGTATCCTAAAGCCTTATTGATGGTGTACTCCGATGAGGTGAGCAGTCGGGCACTTGACAACTTCTCATAATCACGACCATTCTCAAAATCAGGAATTGTCGATAGTACAGTGTTTGTCTGATCGATATCACGTGCATCGGCATACTGGGTGGTCAGAATAGTGTATAAATCATTTGCATTATTATCGGGCACCCGCTGACTATTCTCACCAAGATTAGTCACTGCGATGATGTTACGAGTATTTGATGTCGTTCCTGTTTTATTGGTCACCCAAATCTCGACACGATTAATCTCGACACCTGTGGTGAGATTAGGCATTGTTGACATAGCCTGATCATAACGATTGCGGAAATAGTGCGACAGGAAGAAATGACGATTTTCCTCATAATCAGCCACGTCCATCTCGAAAGCAGTTGTCTGAGTTCCACCTTTCGACGATACGCTCTTGGTCGAGGATTTCTTCTGCGACAAAACCGTCTGCAACTTTAATCTGCCGAACTGCATATCTGTACGAATACCAAACAAGCTACTGGCTCCCTTTACCAACGAATTGTTGGATGGAAAGCTAACGTTACCAGCCTCAACAAGTTTTATTATCTCATCCTCTTTACCTTCGTATTTCAGCTTAAGGTTTTGAGCGTCGATATCATAGGTAGCATCGGTGTTATAATTCAGATTCATGTTTACCTTATCACCCACCCTACCGTTCAAGTTCAGGTTCACCTTCTCATCGAAATCGAAAGCCGTATTCTTACGATTGCGGATAGGCAGCGATGGGTTGTCGGTCTTCTTGATGTTTGCACCTACCTTTAGTTCAGCAGTACCCTGAGTCTTAATTCTCACACCACCAGGACCAAAGATCTTCTCGGCAGGTCCAAGATCAAAATGCATATCCATCAGGTCGAACTTATCCTTTCCTGCGTTTTGGGTATTCTCAGCGTTCTTCTTGTGAAAGAAGTCGTTAAGCGCACGCTTCTCCACCCATTTACGATACTCTTCAGGAGTCATCAGTATAGGGGCATTCAAGTAAGAATCGCCAAGTTTCGAGCCGATGTAATATACATTCAGCGAGTCATTATACTCTACCGTCTGACGGATGTTGGGAGGAGTCTTCAGGTCGATGACCGACGAGTCGAGATCATGCACTAGTACAGGGACAGTCTTCTGAATGCGAAATCTTGCCTTCAGAGAGTCCTGCCTCTGCGCATACGTATGCACGCACGCGAAGAGGAAGCACACTATTATCCTTACTATCCGTCTCAAAACCAATTACTTAATTTGTTTGAGGGCCAGTTTAACAACTTGTTCAACGGGAGCGTTGGGCTGTTCTTGCAGTATTTGCAGCACAACCTTCTGTGTGGGAGCTGGGGAGAATCCCAGCATGGTAAGAGCCGATATTGCCTCATCCTTAACCTGATTATTCACAGGTGTCGCCATCTGGCCACCAGCAGGTATCTCATCAGAAATACCCAGCGTAACTATCTTGTCTCTAAGATCTACAATGATACGTTGGGCTGTCATCTTACCAATCCCCTTTATACTTTGTATCAGTTTGGAATTACCAGTAGATATAGCATTACAAAGTTCGGCCACGCTCATGCCAGAGAGCATCATGCGGGCAGTATTAGCGCCAACTCCACTCACAGTTATCAATAACAGGAACATCTCGCGTTCCTTCTTGTTTACAAAACCATATAAAAGATGTGCATCCTCACGAATAGCCTCATAGACGTAGAGTTTCACATCTTTCTTTCCTTGTATTGCACTGAATGTATTCAGTGATATGTTCAGACCATAACCAATTCCAGCCGCCTCGACAGTTGCAAGTGCAGGGGTCAACTCGGTCAGTTCTCCCTTGATATATTCTATCATAACTTTCAATTTTGTATATATACATCTATTTAAACGCAGAAACCTAACATTTTATTGCATTTTAAGCTCATAAAGTTTTAATTTATCACAAAGTGAAAGATTTTAGATTATTTTTCTGGCAGATTGTTACGCAATTTAAGAGAAAAGCATTACTTTTGCAACCGCAAACAAAGAAATAATCAACAAAAGAAGATTAAGATATGAAGAAAATCAGAGCAGCCGTAGTAGGTTACGGCAACATCGGAAAGTACGCTCTCGAGGCTCTCGAGACTGCTCCCGACTTTGAAGTAGCAGGTATCGTGCGTCGTAATGGTGCAGAAAACAAGCCTGCAGAATTGGCTCAGTACGAAGTAGTTAAGGACATCCGCGATCTTAAGGATGTTGACGTTGCTATCCTTGCTACTCCAACACGTAGTTGTGAAGAGTATGCCAATCAGATTCTTCCTCTTGGCATCAACACTGTTGACTCTTTTGATATCCACACTCAGATTCGTGGCTATCGCGAGCGTCTTATGAAACTGAACAAAGAGACAAACACCGTTAGTGTGATTGCAGCTGGATGGGATCCAGGTTCAGATTCAATCGTTCGGACACTGATGCAGAGTCTGGCTCCAAAGGGCCTTAGCTACACCAACTTCGGTCCAGGCATGTCTATGGGCCACAGCGTATGTGTTCGTTCTAAGGAAGGTGTAAAAAATGCACTTAGCATGACTATCCCCTTGGGCGAGGGTATCCACCGCCGTATGGTATACGTAGAGCTTGAAGATGGCGCTAAGCTTGAAGAGGTAACAAAGGCTATCAAGGCCGATCCATACTTCGCTAGCGATGAGACTCACGTATTCCAGGTAGAGAGTGTTGACGATGTTCGCGATATGGGACACGGTGTAAACCTGGTTCGTAAGGGTGTTTCTGGTAAGACTCAGAACCAGCGTTTGGAATTCAATATGAGCATCAACAACCCAGCCCTCACTGGTCAGGTATTGGTAAATGTTGCTCGTGCTTCTATGCGTCTGCAGCCAGGCTGCTACACAATGGTTGAGATTCCAGTAATCGATATGCTTCCTGGCGATCGTGCCGACCTCATCGAGCACCTGGTATGAACATAGCGATATTCGTTTCTGGCAGTGGTACAAACTGCGAGAATCTGATAAAGTATTTTGCTGACTCTGAGAGCGTGAATTGCGCTCTCGTGGTCAGCAACAAATTTGATGCATACGCATTAGTTCGTGCAGAGAATCTTGGTGTGCCAACGGCTGTTACACCCAAGGCCGATTTGAACAACCCAGACGTTATGATGCCGCTGATGCAGAAGTACAGCATCGACTTTATCGTATTGGCAGGTTTTCTACCCTTGGTTCCCAATTTCCTGATCGACGCCTATCCGCATCGTATCATCAACATTCACCCTGCACTGCTACCCAAATTTGGCGGCAAGGGAATGTGGGGACACCATGTGCACGAGGCAGTGAAGGAGGCTGGCGAAACTGAGACGGGTATGACCGTTCACTGGGTTACGCCAATTTGCGACTCAGGCGAGATTATCGCCCAATACAAAGTTGCACTTTCGCCTAATGATACAGTTGATGACATAGCAGAGAAAGAACACCAACTGGAGATGAAATACTTCCCCAAGGTTGTGGAAGAGGTTATTTCGAATATATAATAGCCTACGGATTATACGAATTTTACTGACTATTCTTTATAAGAGAACAATAAATATGTAAAATCCGTACAATCCGTAGGTTAAAAAATCACTCTACAGCGGACTTTAATATTTCTGATAGTGTAGGATGAATGTGTACCATGTCGGCAAGTTCGTTTATAGTGGTGCGTTTACACATCAGCACACTTACCTCTTGTATAATGTCGGCAGAATGAGCACCATAGGCATGACAGCCTAGGATAAGACCATCTGCAGAAACGAATAGTTTCAACGCCCCTTCTGTTTCGCCCATAGCAAGTGCCTTACCATTGGCACGCCAGAATGACTTCTTGCATTCATAAGCAATACCTTGTTCTTTTAGCTGATTCTCTGTTGGACCTACGCAGGCAGCTTCTGGTTGGGTGAATATCGCTGCAGGCATAATGCTGAAGTCTATACCATCCTTTTTACCGATGATTTGATTCACTGCACGTATGGCCTGCATCTCAGCGGCATGAGCCAGCATCTGCTTACCATTCACATCACCGATGGCATAGATGCCATTTAATTGAGAATTAACAATTGACAATTGATAGTTATCATCCACAGGAATAGCACCTTGAGGGGTAAGAGTAACACCTAAGATTTCAAGGTTCAGCCCATTGGCACGAGGTTTTCTGCCTGTAGCCATCAGGATTACATCGGCATCGATATCTGCGATATTCTCGACAGCAGTCTTCATCTTGAATGTGATACCCTGTTTCTCTAAGTACTTGCGCAGGCGCTTGGCAATGTCACTATCAAGAGCAGGCAGGCATTCCTTTAGATATTCGATGACTGTTACCTCAGAACCAAAGCGATTGAAAACTGATGCGAACTCCATACCTATAACACCAGCACCAATAATGGCGAGACGTTTGGGGAGGGCTTCTAATTTCAGCAAACCTGTAGAATCTACTACACGTGGATTGTCTATGCCCTTGATAGGAAGCCATTTTGTTTCAGAACCAGTGGCTATGATGATATTATCGGCTGTGTAGTCACCAACGGTATGAGCGTCTGTAAACACTCCTTTCTCACGAACCAACGTGATGTTAGGATGCGAGAGAATGCCCTCAACACCCTGACGAAGTTGGGCCACTACCGCAGCCATACGCTCACGAGCCTCCTCAAAAGTAGCGCTATGCACATAGGTCTTAGTTGGGATACAACCCACATTCAAACAAGTACCCCCTACCTCAGAGCCTTCGAAGATGACCACCTTCAGGCCTTGCTTAGCAGCATATTCAGCGGCGCGGTAACCTCCAGGCCCCGCGCCGATGATAATCAAATCAACCTTAGACATTAAATATTAAACATTAAACATTTTCTGCCTTTAGTTGGCGGTAAGTCGTTACAGGATGCTTAGCTGCGAGGACATCGTCAACACGTCCGATTGGTGTCGTGTGTGGTGCACTCTTCACCAATTCTGGATCGGTCTTAGCCTCCTCGGCTATCTTTCGCATCACTTCAATAAATCCATCAAGTGTCTCCTTCGACTCGTTCTCAGTGGGCTCAATCATCAAACTCTCATGAAATAGCAGTGGGAAGTAGATGGTAGGCGCATGGTAACCATAGTCGAGCAGTCGCTTAGCCACATCCATCGTAGTAATACCCGTGCTCTTATCCTTCAATCCGTCGAACACAAACTCATGACAGCATAAGCCATCAATGGGCAGTTCGTATACATCTTTCAAACTCTCCTTGATATAGTTGGCATTGAGCACTGCCAGCGGGCCAACCTCCTTAACATGTTCACGACCTAACGACAGAATGTATGCATAGGCACGCATCATCACGGCAAAGTTGCCTTGATAAGGTGACACAAATGGGAAGCAATCCTGTAATCCCTCGCGAACACCGACAGGACCAGAGCCAGGACCACCACCACCATGAGGTGTTGAGAATGTCTTGTGCAGATTGATGTGCATCACATCAAATCCCATATCGCCAGGGCGACAAGCACCAAGCATAGGATTCAGATTTGCGCCATCGTAATACATCAATCCACCGCAGTCATGTATCAGTTTTGCTATTTCAGGTATACGGGTTTCGAATAGTCCTAGTGTGTTAGGATTAGTCATCATCATAGCAGCAATCTCCTGACCTTGCTCACCTACGATGCGCTGCAGATCCTCGAAATCAACCTGACCGTTGGCCAACGATTTCACCTCAACGATCTCTAATCCGCATACTGCTGCCGAGGCAGGATTGGTGCCATGAGCACTATCAGGCACAACCACCTTTTTGCGCGCCATATCGCCACGACTGCGATGGTAGTTGTCGATGGTCATCAGACCAGTCAACTCGCCATGAGCGCCAGCATAGGGCTTAAAAGTAAAGTGAGCCAATCCAGTAAGTTCGCAGAGCGATTTCTCAAGCAGCGTTACCAATGCCTGAGCACCCTTTACTGTTGTAACAGGCTGTTTAGGATGCAGGTTTTGAAATAGTGGGAGCATTGCCATCTCCTCATTGATCTTGGGATTGTACTTCATCGTGCAAGAGCCAAGAGGATAGAAGCCCGTATCAACACCAAAGTTATTATTCGACAGATTGGTATAATGACGCACCACCGTCAGCTCATCACACTCTGGCAACTGAGCCTCTTCTGCACGCTGCATCGAAGCAGGAATCTCATAATCGCCCAAATTGTTTTTTGGCAGGCTATAGCCTTTTCGTCCCTCGTGAGAGAGTTCGAAAATAAGGTTTCCGTATAATCGATTATTCATAATCTCACGTTTAGAACATTAATGTACACCATGGGCCATTGGAAGTATACTGAGGAAGAAGTCGATTTCTTCCTTTGTACGCTTTTCCGTAACAGCCATAAGCAGACTGCCATCACTCATCTTCACACCAGGCAAAATGCCGTTCATGATATAGAATGAGATCAGCTCGTCGAGATCCTTGTCATAACGGACAAGGAATTCGTTGAAGAAAGGCTTGTCGTAAACAAGAGAGAAGTGTCCTGTTGCCAAGAGTTTGTCACAGAGATAATGAGCACCTGCATAAGAAAGCTGTGCAGCCTCCTTCAGTCCTTGTTTGCCCATCAGCGACATATAGATAGTTACGAAGAGCGCCATCAGACTCTGATTACTACAGATGTTAGAGGTGGCCTTCTGTCGACGGATATGCTGTTCGCGAGCCTGGAGGGTGAGCACAAAAGCCCGTTGGTCGCGATTATCCTTCGTCATGCCAACAATACGGCCAGGCATCTTACGAATCAACTTTTCTGTACAGCACATATAACCCACATAAGGGCCGCCCCACTGCATGGGGATACCAAGCGACTGACCGTCGCCCACTGCAATATCGGCTCCCCACTCACCTGGAGTCTTCAGCACGGCAAGATCGGCAGCTACGCTATTGATAATCAACAGTGCCTTGTTGTCGTGACACGCATCAGCAAAGCCCGTAAAGTCCTCAATGAGACCTATAGCGTTTGGCTGCTGAACAATGACACCTGCTACACCACCAGCAGCAAGTTTCGTCTTGAGATCATCGAAATCAGTCACACCGTCCTTCTCGGCAATTGTCTCCAACTCAATGTCCTGATGTAAAGCATAGGTATCGAGCACCTTCCTGATATCGCTATTCAAGGTTTCAGACACTAGCACCTTGTTCACTTTCTTGCCGGCAGCCACAGCCATCATCATCGCCTCGGCAGTAGCCGTCGTTCCATCATACATCGATGCATTACTGATGTCCATACCTGTCAGTTCGGCCATCATGCTCTGATACTCAAAGATATAGTGCAATGTGCCCTGAGATATTTCTGCCTGATACGGAGTATACGATGTAAGGAACTCTGAGCGCTGCAGCAGACTTGGTATTACCGATGGTGTATAATGATCGTAAACACCATAACCGGCAAAACATGTCATCTGCCGATTCTGCGAACCGAGTTTGTCAAACAATTGACGAATCTCTATCTCGCTCATCTCCGATGGCAACTGATAGTCGTTCTTGAAGCGTATGGCATCGGGTATCTGGGTGTAAAGATCATCCAAGTCTTTCACTCCCACCTTATCCATCATCGCCTTCAAATCTTCCTGAGTATGCGGGAAATATTTAAACATTAAAGATTAAACATTAAAGATTAAACATTAAAGATTAAACATTAAAGATTAAACATTATTTTTCGCAGAAGGCTGCGTAGGCCTTAGCATCCATCAGGTTGTCAAGTTCGGCTTTGTCGCTCAGCTGTACCTTGATAATCCAGTTCTCGTAGGCATCCTGGTTGATAAGCTCTGGCTGATCGTCGAGGGTCTCGTTTACCTCAACTACGGTACCACTAACTGGCGAAATCAGATCAGATGCAGCCTTTACACTCTCAACAGCACCGAACTCCTCGCCAGCCTCAACCTCGTCGTCAACCTCTGGCATATCTACATATACCACATTACCCAGTGCATTCTGGGCGTAGTCTGTGATACCAACAAAACCAAAATCACCTTCTACTCTTACAAACTCGTGCGACTCTGAATAGTAGAGTCCTTCAATAACTTTAGCCATAATATCTTATTTTTTATAGTTTTTTGTATAAAATTGTTTCTTAACTACCTTGCCTGTGAATACCTTCTTGCGTATCTGTATCTGCAACTCAGTATCCAGTTTTGAGTATTGAGCATCTACCAATGCCATGCACACGCTCTTGTCTACCGACAGACAATGATAACCAGTAGTAACCTCGCCTATCTGCTCGCCCTGCATATTCAGAACTGGGTAACCATGACGGGGGATAGCTTTATCTTCCAGCTCGATACCTACCAGTTTCTTTGCAGGTCCCTCGGCCTTTTGCTTGGCTAAGGCATCCTTACCAATAAACTCAGCCTTGTCGAGCTTAACAAACAATCCAAGACCAGCCATTATTGGAGTGATATCCTCTGACAGTTCATCGCCATAGAGAGGCAGACCGACCTCAAAGCGCAATGTATCGCGACATCCCAGTCCGCAAGGCTGAACACCAGCCTTAATCAACTTATCCCAGCACTCGCGGATATAGTCGTGCGATGCATATATCTCAAATCCGTCCTCGCCAGTGTAACCAGTACGCGACACAATCACATCGCCTATAGTCTTAACGGTATAGAAAGCTAACTCAGCACATGGTAAGCCCAATACCTTCTCAACAGTATGCTCAGCCTCAGGCCCCTGAACTGCTATCTGACCGTAGTAGTCGCTACGATTCTGGAGGTCAATGTCAAACCCATTAGCATTCTGCTGCATCCATGCCCAGTCCTTATCAATATTGGCAGCATTGATTACCAAAAAGAAATCGTTCTCGCCGATCTTGTAAACCAGCAGGTCATCAACGGTTCCACCGTTCTCATAGCACATCATACCATAATATATTTTACCAACAGGAGCATTAGCCACATCGTTGGTAAAGATATGCTGAACATAGCGCTCTGCATCTGGACCCTTCACCGTTACTTCGCCCATGTGAGATACATCAAACAGTCCGCACTTATTGCGCACTGCCAAATGCTCCAACTGTATATTGGCATATTGGATAGGCATAACGAAACCAGCAAACGGAGCCATAAATGCGCCCTCAGCTATGTGGTTTTCGTACAAACACGTACGTTTTTCTTTCTCCCTTTCTAATTCTTGTTTAATAGCCATAGATTATTGTTGTATTAAGTTTATAAATTCAGTCCTTAGATACCCTTGTTCTATCTTTTCTATCTCTGCCACCTGCTCGTTGGTAAGCATCAGTTCACCATCGCACAGCGTATTGCGGATTAGCGTTTTTACCTCGTCTAGCTTCATCTGTGTGTGATCTTTGAGCAGAGTGATACGCTGGCGAACGCTCTGAATGCCCTTCTTTGCCAGTTTCTCTTGAGCTGGGGTGATAGCGTTCAGCATGTGCTGCATGTTGGTATCGTAAAGCATGGTGCTGTGCACTATGCTGCGACCAGGCAACTGATAGAATGCCGTTCCGCACACCTTCTTATCGCCTATCATTATATCGTTATGGGCTGTGCTTGTAGCGTCTATACCCATCTTGTGCAATACCAACTGTAGCAATGTAACAAAGCGGTTGAATGTAAATCCCACCTGATCGCCGTCAGTAACCATCGACAGCATCAGATTGTCCATATCAGCATACACACAGCCACCACCGCTTTTTCTACGATATATCTTGATGTGATTCGCCCTGCAATACTCCAGATTCACCTCGTTTTCTACCACCTGATTGCGACCGAATATCACGCTTGGCTCCACCTGCCACATAAAAAAGCAATCGGGCTCGCTAATATGGCGAGCCACATATTCCTCCATCGCCAGATAAAATGAAAGCTGGCGGATTTCGTTGGTAGGCAAGGTGATATATTTCATACGTAAAGCAAAGTCGTTAAAACCTCTGCAAAAATATGAAGATTTTATGTAACTGCCAAACTATTTCATCTAAATTTTGCTAAAATCTGTCATTGCCCTCCCAACCTCTCGAAGTATGGTATAATGTCGTCCCATGTCTTGAAGGTGTCAGAGCCGAACTGTATCAGCGTTGCCATACCGTCAACCTTCTGTGTATCAATCAGATAGTCGCCGTATAGCAGTTGTGGTTGATTAGTAAAAATGGTATGACCGTAGGCAGGCACATTGATATACTCGTATAGCCAGTCGTTCACCTCAGCATAGCTGCTTGCATCTACCGTAGCGGGGGCAACAAAGTACAGTTGATATGTCTCTATCAACTGGCGGATGGCCTTTTGCGACGAACTGCGAGCTTTGCCGTACTGATCTATCAGCGTATTGGTACTGATATATACGATAGGACGTTCCCTACCCTCCTGGCGATCGCTAACCCAACGTATCACAGGCACCACAGAGTGCATAAACGAGTTGTCGTTCATACGATGCTCGCCGTGGAAACGTACTGCCTGATGGTAGTGTTCACGGAACAAGTCGTAAGTATCCACCGTAGTGTCTTCGTCGCCAAACAGTCCCCACACACGCTTCTGCTCTTCGTCATCGATAGCAGCAAAGCACCGTTCAGTTATGTCCTTATACTCCTTAACCAGCGCCTTGGTCACCATAAAGTCCTGCACTCCATCCTGACGTGGGTTCTGAAAGTGCTGTGCACCTATCATGCCGTGGTCCTTCATCGTGTCGCCCATCCTCAGTGCTGGGTTCACCAGTATGCGGTCGTAGCCATGTAGCATCTCAGCATACATACCGCCCATCGAGGTACCGATAATCAGGTCGGGCTTCTCGGTTTCACATATCTTATATAATAGACTCAGAGCCTCCTCTGGGTGTATTGGCAGGTCAGGTGCTATCACACTAGCCTGGGTTAGCACCTCGCGGATTCGCGTAACTGTGCCCGACTGTCCTGACGAGGCAAAGCCATGCACATATAATACTTTTTTGTCCTTAAATAATTCCATCATGGTGCAAAAGTACAAAAATATTGCGAAATTATTTGCACGAAACGAAATTATTTGTATCTTTGCGCTCAGATTACGAATAACAATCAATGTTTTTTAAACTGTAACATTATGAAAAAGTATTTAGCAGAAATGGTTGGCACTATGGTGCTTGTACTGATGGGCTGCGGTGTTGCCGTTAGTCTGGGTTGTGATCCTGTAAACAACATTCCCGCTGTGGTAGGAACAGCTTTTGCCTTCGGCCTGGCTGTGGTGGCTATGGCTTATACCATTGGTGGTATCAGCGGCTGCCACATCAATCCCGCAATCACTCTGGGCTGTTTCCTTAGCGGTCGTATGAGCGGTAAGGACTGTGGAATGTACATGCTCTTCCAGGTTATCGGTGCTTTCATCGGCTCGCTGCTGCTGTATATTCTTACTGAGAATGTTCCTGGTCTTGAGGGCACTGGAGCCAACGATCTTCAGGCAAACGTAAGCGTACTGGGCGGTCTGCTGGCAGAGATTATCTTCACCTGTGTATTTGTACTCGTAGTACTGGGGGCTACAGCCAAGACTAATGGAGCTACCAACAACTTTGCTGGTCTGGCCATCGGTCTTTCGCTCATTCTGGTTCACCTGGTTTGCATCCGCTACACAGGCACATCAGTCAATCCTGCCCGTTCTATCGCACCAGCCGTATTCCAGGGTGGAACCGCACTCGCCAATCTGTGGATATTCATCGTTGGTCCACTTGTAGGTGGCGCTTGCGCAGCTGGCATCTGGAAAATGATTGATACAGAGAAATATAAATAAGGAAAAACTGTAGTGAAACAAAACAACGGATTATTTAGGTCGAACGGCACCAACTACATGGTGCCGTTCGTATTGATTACTACACTCTTCTTCCTTTGGGGATTTGCCCGTGCCATCCTTGATGTGCTCAACAAGCACTTCCAGAACGAGATGCACATCTCTATCACCCAGTCGTCGCTCATACAGGTAACCACCTATATGGGTTACTTCCTTATGGCCATCCCTGCAGGACTGTTTATCAATCGTTTCGGCTATCGTCGAGGCATAGTGTTCGGACTACTGCTCTTTACCCTTGGCTCATGGCTGTTTGTACCATGTACTGAGGCTGGCACACTCGATGCCTATCTCTTTGCGCTGTTTATCATCAGCGTGGGATTGGTGTTCCTTGAGACAGCAGCCAATCCATACGTAACCGAACTTGGAGGAAAGGAGACTGCCTCTAGCCGATTGAACCTCTCGCAATCGTTCAACGGTCTGGGCTGCCTGTTTGCCACATTTGCCGTTGGCCAGTTCCTTTTCAGCAATGATGGCGGAAATGTCGAGATACCATACGTGATACTAGGCTTCGTAGTATTGGCGATTGCAGTCATCTTTACTCGCGTTCGTCTGCCAGAGATTAAGCATAATGACGGACTTGAGGAAAAAGCCAAATATGGTCGCGAGCCACTTAAGCGCATCTGGCATCACAAGTTCTTCGTCTACGGCCTCATCGCCCTGCTGGCATACGAGATAGCCGAGATTTCTATCAACAGCTACTTCATCAACTATGTAACAGGTATGGGCTGGATGGACGATCGCACAGCATCGGTGGTACTCACTGGTGCATTGGCATTCTTTATGGTAGGCCGCTTTGGTGGCAGTTTCATCATGCGATGGATTTCTGCCGAAAAGATGCTACTCTTCTGTGGCTGCGGATGTGTAGCATGCACCATGCTGGTACTGATGAATTTTGGTCGCATTTCGATGATAGGTCTGCTAGGCATCTATCTGTTCGAGGCAGTTATGTTCCCCACCATCTTCTCGCTGGCCGTACGCAGTATGGGTTCGCTCACCAAAAGTGCATCAAGCATCCTGATGATGACCCCTGTAGGCGGATGCGGATTCCTATTGGTAGGCATCATCGCCGACGCCACCGATATGGTAGTCCCCTTCATCATCCCCCTACTCTGCTACATCACAGTAGGTCTATACGGCTTTGGCCTGACCGTCCATCGCGAAGAACACGTAGACGAGGATTAATCAACTTACTCTCAGACACATCATCGTAAGGTCGTCGTTAGGTTCGGCACCCTTACGATGATTTTCTACTTCTGCCTTCAGCGATTCTATTACCTGCTGTGCGCTGTCGAAGTGGGTATCACGTAGTATGCTCAGCAGGCGATCGTCGCCAAACTGCTCCTGCTGCGGGTCCTCGGCCTCGTTCAGTCCGTCGGTATAGATAAACAGAGCACGTCCCTTTACTGTATCTATCTCTTCGCCTTCATACTCCAGACCTGGGAATAGTCCGATTGGTGCATTAGGCTGCATCTCCAGGAAGTCACCTTGATTGTCGCCACCACCTATAATTGGGGGATTATGACCTGCGTTGCAGAAGTCGAGATGACCAGTCTGCATATCCAGCAATCCTAGCCAGAAGGTCACAAACATACCATTCTCATTATCGTCGCCTGATAGTGCATCGTTCATGCGAGTGCATATCTCTGCAGGCATCATACCCTGCTTAGCCAACGTAAGAAACAATCTCGTGGCCTGTGCCATAAACAGCGATGCAGGCACTCCCTTACCGCTCACGTCTCCCACAGCGAAGTAAAGTCTTTCGTCCTCCAACAGATAGCCATATAGGTCGCCACCAACCTCCTTGGCAGGCGTCATCGATGCAAACATATCCAGCCCATCACGCTGTGGGAAATCATGCGGCACCATACTCATCTGGATATCACGTGCAATTCGCAGTTCCGATTCGATACGCTCCTGCGCGGCTTTCATGTCAGCCAACTTCTTAGCGGCACGCTTGCGATGCAAAGTATATATTACAAAGAACACCGTCAGTAGCACGATTGCGACAATAAGTCCTATCACTCGCTGTTGCGTCAGCTCTATCTGCTGTTGCGCTATCTCGGCATCCTTCTCCTTTGTTTCGTATAGTGCAGCCATCTCTGCTGCCTGATCCTTCGTATGATAGTCTCGCACGCTGTCTACCAGATTGGCCATCATGCGTCCCATCTCCATCGCATCAGCATTACGACCGGCATTCTCGTACACACGGAAGCTCAGTCCCAGTTCACACAGATTGTTCAACGTGGGTTCAACCTTCACCGACTTGTAATGATAGTCTGTTATGTCGTGCAGCAGTTCTGCAGCCTTACCCCACTGCTTGGAGTAATAATAATAGTTAAATTTGTCAATTATAGCATCAGGAAGCTTTGCAAAATCATTAGCTAGAAAGGCATCATAAGCCTCTTTAGCTTCTTTCAGTTTACCAATTGATCCTAGATACTCGGCTCTGATTGCGGCTGTCCTTCCAATATAATATTGTATTCTTTGCGCAGATTTCCCCTCTGTATCCAACTTTTCCTGAATACTGATAGCTTCTTCTGTACGGTCGAGCCACGTCGGAATACTCTCAGGCAAGAAAATCAGATAGTTGGTAAGTGCGTTAGCACACAACATGGATAACAAATCTGCCGAGGCTGGGGTATTAGTTTTTATCACATAGTTTTTAAGTCCTTCATAGGCTTTCTGCATAATTCTTTCGCTCTCATCATAATTACGCAGGCGCATGTTAGCCATACCAATTCCCGACAATAGGTTCCATTTTAGTTTCTCCAATTCTGGGGCATCCTCGGTTAGTATCCGATTGTATGCATCGGTAGCCACTCTTAATGACTGTTCTATGTTGTCTCTAGTGTGTAACGAATTAAACAGCGAGTAAGCCACTTGATAATAGCCATAAGGCCATATCTTATGTAAATTCTCATTAAGTACCCTATTGAAGTATTTTTCGCCCTCTTTTTTCTGTGTGATGTGGACATATACCATACCTCGTGCCATATCGATCACCTCAATAGGGTAGTCACCTTTCCGTTCCACAGAATCAACGAACGCTATAGCATCTTGAGGAGCATTTTGTGTCATGCCTATAGCTTTTTGCATTAATGCAGCATAACTCTTGGTATCCAAGTTTTGCTGCTTAGTCTCATGTTTGGCGCAGCCTGTCATGGCCGCACTTATCACTACAGCCGCCACGACGGCCATCAAATTACGTGTAATTGAATAGTTCTTGCGCATATCGTCTTAGGTTTTATAGCTGCGAAGATAGTAATAAAAAACGAAAGAACCAAACTTTTAGCTGATTATTTTTTCTAATTAATATTTTGCTTATCGAAATAATATTTGTATTTTTGCAATCAAAATACATTCATAACATGGCAAGTCAATTAATCAGGAACATTGCATTCGATTTGGGCGGCGTGGTTATAGCCTTAAGCTATGAACAGGCTGTCAAGCGATTTGAAGAGATCGGACTAAGTGATGCGCGAAAGCATCTTGATGCTTTTTGTCAGAAAGGCATCTTCGGAGATTTGGAAAAAGGTGTGATTACACCTGAGGAATTCCGGGCAGAGATAAGTAAACTCGTTGGCAGGGAACTTTCTCACGACGAGTGCAAGTATGCCTGGCATGGCTACGTAGAAGCCGTGCCACAACGTAATCTGCAGATGCTTCTGAGATTACGCGAACTTGGCTACAAGGTATGTCTGCTTTCAAACACCAATCCCTATATGATGCAGTGGGCCATGAGCAACGAGTTTGATGGCAATGGTCACTCCATTGAATACTACTTCGACCACCTCTATCTCAGCTACCAATGCAAGCAGATGAAACCATCTCCTGAAATATTCAGGATGATGCTCGAAGGCCAGCAATCCTCAGCCGAAGAAACACTATTCATTGATGACGGTCTAAAGAACATCGAAGCAGCAAAAGCCCTTGGCATTCAGACGCTTTTCCCAGTGAATAATGAGGATTGGACCGAGCCACTTGCCAAACTATTGGGCATAAGCCTCATCTCGTAACCATTACTTGCGTTGTGACAGGCTTGTCAATAAGCAAAGTCTCTCCATTAAGTCTTTGACTTTGCTGGTTGGTTACTTTGCAGTTGCCCGAATACCAATAATTATTGTAATAATGGAACCAATAGGTGGGAAATCCATTGATAATGTCGTAGCCGAAGTCCTGCATTACGATAATGTTGGAACCATTGTAGTATCCAAAGTAATCCTCATCGGGACAGGCGTTCTTCATCTGTGTGTCAAAAGGTATCCACCCGTAGCCCTCCAGATAGAAATCGCCCCACGCATGATATTCTCCAATCAATCGCACACAGATGTTATGGCGCGAGGGGATGCCCTTGTAGCGTAGCAAGTTGATGGTAAGAGTGGTAAAGTCGCCACATTCCCCACCGCCATCTTCCAGAATCTTGTCCAGCGTGCGCCATGTGCCATGGATATAACGGAAGTGGCTGGCCACATACTCATAGCAGCGGCGGGCATAGTCGAGAACATTGGCCGATTTTGTCCAAATGCTGTCGCCAATATGCACCACGAAGGGATGGCGGGTCATGACATATTCGCCCCTGTCGCCCAGATATTTCCTGTACGGCTCGCTGTTGGGGTTGTATGAACGTATGTCCGTGATTTTCGATACATCCACCTTCACAATAATGGGTTGGACGTCAAAGGTATAAGAATGTACGTACTGCTGGCCGGTAAAATCTTTGGTATCTACGCACAACACATGGTTTCCGTACTTGTTCTCTACGACGACGTGCCCGTCGTAGTATGACAGATTAGATATAATCTGATACTCGTTGGTTCTTGGTACGGGAAACAGATTAACGAAACGTGTCAACTGCCCGTCGCCCTCTTTTGTAAACGTCACCTCATTTGTGTAATTGAATGCTTTGTCAGCATAGCGTATCTGCTTGAACGCATCATTTACAGGTTCCTGCGCCCCGCCTTTCATTGCAACCACGGCGAGGATGATTGATAGGATGTATTTCTTACTTATCTCTCTTGTCATTATTATTTGCCTGCTTTCTCTGTGGGTTTAAACTCCGTGGTGTTGTTTGCTGCGTGGTGAATGATGCTACCTCCCAATGCTGTACTCAATATGTAACTATCTTCCAGTTCTCCTCTGTACAATAGGAAATTGCATACATCAGTGGGTGTGATGTAAGGATTATCCGCAAGATGACTATGCATCACTGATACGACTCTATTTCCATCGTCATCAATCGTTTTGACTGCTATCAACGATTGATGATATTTACGAAAGCACAAAGGATTGCCGTTATTATCGAAATCGATGGAATAGTCATTACCAAATGGAATGGTGTTTTGCTGTACTGTGCCCTGAAGTACATAGAGTCGAATTAAGTTATCATTGATTCGTACAAAGTCGAAATTAGGGTTACCGATTTTACTGTTGTACTTGATCTGGTCGCCATACTTTTCTAAGCCATTATCTAGCATGGTGTGTTTCAGCTTGATCTGAACCTGCTCTTCTTCAGTTAATGGACGTATGTCGTATGATAGGCTGTTTGCACCACTCCTTGTGTCTAATTTTATCTCAAACACACAGTTTTTATTGTCCTTGTCGTAGAAGATGGCACTCCAGGTGTTAGCAGTTGGTTGCCAGATAAGGTTTCCACCTAAATCTTCATGGCGATAGCGTGCATAAACAGAATCAGTAGATACCCAGTTGAGGCGTTCGGCAGTATAGAGCACAGCACCTTCGGCGCAGATACTATCGTTAATAGCCTGAATAACTTCTGGGTCAGTTTTCGCATTATCTTTCTTTGACAGTTTCTTTTTTACATACTCCACAAAACCTTGCTCTGTGGCTTTACCATTGAATGGACCGTAGTTGAGATGCGACAAACTGCTGCTCACCCCACAGAACATCCATTGTTTTTTGTCACTAACCTTATCGCCTATGCCATTGGTAAGTTCGAGTGTGTAGTAGCGCACCGTATGCTGGTTGCGATTTATGACTGCAGCTACATATCTGCAAAGTGGCATTTTCTCGGGTTCAGGCATTCTATAAACGATTATGTCGATATTATTGGGTTGAGAATATACCTGTGCAGATATAGCAGGCCAATCCCACTCGTAGTGGCTGATAAACATACTGCCTAAATGCAACTGCCATGCGGTAATATCTGTAAGTAGTGCATCTTCCACATTACCCTTTTCCCACTCAAAAAGCATGCTGGGTATCCATCGAAACTGAAATTCATAGGCCGTCATGGTATCGCCACGCTCTATGATGTCACAATATTGAGAGACTTGTGTGCCTAGTTCTTCATCCACCTTAAGACTATCTAGGATTAGTTTAGCCTTGGTTCTGTCGGGCTCTGTCCCCCATCCATTAAAATAGTATTTAGCCAGCGATAACTTTGCTACAGGATAGCGCTGTGCAGATTTTGAAATCCAGTTAAAGGCTTTTTTCAGATCGCGTTCAACAACTATGCCATCCTCAAAGAATAGCCCCGTTTTAAGTTGTGCCACAACGTTTCCCTGCTCGGCCGAACGCTTAAACCAGTTAAACGATTCGCTCAGATTTCTTTCTACACCGATGCCATCTTCGTAGCACACGCCAAGCATCAACTGGCCGTATCGGTTGCCTCTCTCGGCTGCATCACGTATCATCGAGTAAGCCTTAGCATGATTTTTCTCTACCCTTTCGCCAATGATGTATTCTGTGGCCAGATCAACCTGTATGTTAAGATTGCCTTGCGCCATTGAGTCCTCCATTTCTTTAATCGTAAGTTCCTTTTGGCCGTAGGAGAACTGTGCGATAACGCACGCCAGAAGAAATACAAATAGTCTATTCATACTGTTATAGGTTTATTATAAGTTCTTCAAATATAGTGCAAAGGTACGCACAAATCTTCATTCCGCCAAATATTTATGCGAGAAAAATGAGAATTGATCACCTCCGTCCACATTATTCTTGATTCGGACGGCCCATGCGATTCTCGAATTCATCTTTATCAGGAAAGCCTCTCCCCCCAGGATAGCCTCCATAAGACTCAAATACCACACTGTCATTATATAAGATAAACTGGTGCAATCTTAATACGTCATCCCTTTCGTTTTCCGTCATAGGGTGATCATACAGGGCATATTGATACCTATTGACTCCATACCATCTAAACAGTAATATGCTATTTTCCATCCAATGAAACTTAGGACACTTGTTAATCTCAATACCTACAATCCCTGCCTTGTGCATTTTACTTTGAATCTCCTTTAATTTCTGCATCGATAATCCTACAGAATGTAAAATAGTGTCGAGTTTATTCTCGTTTTGTATTTCTTTGCATTCCTTGTAATCTCTCTTGTTTCTTATCGTGAATTCGAGTAATTTGTCATCTCTATATTGAAGAACTATCGAACAACTATCATCTAAGGAATTACGCACATATCTTACTAAATCATACATGTCGGCATGATGGTTCCTGTAGTGTTCCTCCATTAAGGCTGCATCACATGGATTAGGTTTAGGAAGAAAAATATAGAAAATAAACCATAATGCAACATTAAGGATATGGAGTGACAAAACAATCTTCTTATAGATCGAAACAGGTGGAATTGAACGTATAAAAGAAGCAATGTAAATAGCAAATAGTGGCAACGAAATAAACCACAACCACAAAATAGCTACAATCCAAGAATTTAATAATCCCCCCATTTCAGCATTATCATGACTGCTTATACCAATGGCAAGAACACCAATGGTGACAGAGAGTATTAACAGTATCTCTATCGCCCGATATGAATAACTAAGAAGCGGTCTTTTTTTCATTACTCTTCGATTAATTACCTTTCATTCTATCAAGAACCTAACGTTTTCAACTATACTTTGATATAGTTGTGCAAGTATCTTTGTTGATTGATGATGTCGAAGATGACGATCTTCAGTATTTTAGGGAGAGCGTAACTTATAGTACCCCAAAGTGTTACGACACTTATATTTATATACAAAAGTATGGATACCCATACCCCTATTATCACCAAATCGCGAGCAACAATAGATAACATACATGCTGTTTTATTCTGAAAAGCACGAACTAACAGGTCTGTACTTATCATGGTAACAAATACATCCAAAACAAAATAAATACATACAAGAACAGGATAGACAAAAGCAAACAACGCATATTCGCCTAATATTCCACAAAAAAGCAATAGTGAAAATACAAGGCTCAAAACAAACTGCCCTCCAAACATTATAATATGTATCTTACGCATCTAATAATTCCTTTATCTAATAATTTTCAACTGCTAAGCGGAAACTAATTGGTATACAATATTTTACTCTGGCAGGTTTCCCTCTATACATGCCAGGCTCCCACTTGGGCATAGACTTTACTACACGAACAGCTTCCTTGTCGAATGCTGGATCTACACTCTTTATGACTTTTACATCAGTCAGGCTGCCATCCTTCTCCACTATGAAAGATACTACCACACGCCCTTGTATGCAAGCATCGTCATCTGACCAGCGTAGGTTATCTGCAATAAACTCAAACATTTTCTCTGTTCCACCAGGATATTTCGGCATCGTAGGTTCTGTCATATAATCCTGAGATAACGGAGATATAATCAGTGGCTCCTTCTCAGCGGCACATCCCGTTAAGATAAAAATCAAAGCACAAAGCCCCAAAACTTTATAAATAGATACACATCTTGTCATACAATTATGGTAGGTAGATAATTAATCTGTTGGCAAAGGTACAAACAATTTTTTGATAAGCAAAGCATTAACTAGGAAAAATGAAAATATTGATCATAGCTCCCCCACGTGATTCACTAAATGTAATCAGAGGTTATGTATTTTTCTCGTTATTTTTTGTAAAACAATGGGGGATTCGGAATTTTTTCGTATTTTTGCAGCAAATAAAAGAATAAAAGAGAATAAAGAAGAATAAAAGAGAGTAAAGAAGAATAAAAGAGAATAAATGTAAAATGAAGAAGACAGGAAAAGGTACGCAGCATGTGGTATTTCAGCCCACTTTTGGCAATCGTCCAGACCAATATATAGGTCGTGACGGTATAATTGAGCAGTTCATGGCGGGCTTACAGGAACCTGTAGGAAGTCGAAACCGATGCACTTTGTTTCTCGGACAACGAGGCATGGGCAAGACCGCACTTCTATTGGAACTGAGCGACCGTGCAGTAAAGTCAGGCTATGTGGTGGCCCGCGTGACGGCTCACGAAGGGATGGCTCAGGCAATCATTGAGCAATTCCAACTGAATGGTTCGGCCTTCTTCAAGGACGACAAGCGCAAATTGACAGGCTTAACTGCTGGTGCGCTTGGCTTCACCATTGGTCTTACATTCTCTGAGGCTGCTGAACGACAGTATGGATTCCGCTCGAAAATGTCGCTGCTATGCGATAGACTGGCTGAGAAGAACAAGGGGGCTTTGATTCTGATTGACGAAGTACGCACTTCGGCTGCCATGCGTGAAGTTGCATCGGCTTATCAAGAACTCGTGGGGGACGGAAAGAACATCGCCATTGCGATGGCCGGACTTCCACATGCAGTATCAGGGGTATTGAACGATCAGGTGCTTACTTTCCTGAATCGTGCGAGCAGAGTGGAACTGGGAGAGATTTCAACTAATCTAATCAGGGCCTATTATGAGCGGGCATTCAAAGATATTGGTATCACCATCTCGGATGAACTACTTGACCGTGCGGCCTTGGCCACTCGCGGTTTCCCGTATCTGATGCAACTGATTGGGTACTACGTGATTCAATATACTCCTAACGGTGGAACGGTTGACGATGAAATTATGGGCAAGGCGGAGAAATCGGCCATGGGCGACATGGAAAACAACGTGTTCAAACCGATTCTGAGTCCACTCTCTGACAACGACAAGATATTCTTAAAGGCGATGGCCCGACAGGGAGAAACCGTTTCGACAGCCAAGCTGCAGGCGGAATTGGGCGAAAAAGGCCCTGCCATACAACCGTACCGCAAACGACTTATAGAAGGTGGCGTGATTGAAGCTCCGAGAAGGGGCGAGCTGGTATTTGCGGTACCGTATCTTGCAGATTACTTGTTGAATGAAATGAGAGAATAGTGTTGATGCACGTATTCCGTTTCGCTTGACAGATGGCAAACTCTTCAAGCAATATACCGACGACATTCCCGAATGGGCGAAGACGTTGAATAAATGAAAAAGAAAGAATCACTGGGTACCGTGGCATACTCAATCAGTTACATCGGTAATTCTGTTGAACAATAATGTTTGATGGAACCGTCCTTTTTTTACTATTTTTACCCTAAAAAACTTGCAAGTGTCAATAATACTTCTTACCTTTGCAGCCGAATATAGATAGTATTATGTCACAGATAGAATATGTTACAATCAAGAATGCTTCGCGAAAGGTGCTGAAAAAGATGCGTCAGTTAGGCGAGGAAAAAGCCCAAAGACTTCAAAGTATTCAGGAGCGTTGGGATGCAGGTGATTATAAAGATGTCGAAATTGTTCAACTTTAAGGCATGGAAGATTTCGTAAGAATCTTTAAATCACCAGAAGGTGATGTGTATCATATTACTCTCTCAGAAGACAATGGCGTATTATCAGCAGAAGTTCTTGCAACATTAGGGGAAGTCCATGTTGCGGGTATTGACTTGCGCAGACTATTTGGAAAACATGTAACCAGTCAGGGGGTTCTTTCTGCGCTTGCTAATGTTATAGATGATTTCTTTTTAAAGGATGAGAATGTCATTATATGCAGGCAAACGGCCACGCTACTGTGACAGTTCCAGTTGTTCCAGTTTAAATCTGAGGAGCACATTTCCCTCTTTAATCTCTATAACTAATTGATATATAAATAGTTATATAGTATAATAAGGAAATTAGGACTACCCAAAAATTAATTGGAACAACTGGAACTGGAACGCTGGCCCACTTATAACAACATTATTAATTCTCTAAATAGCAGATAATCAATAAGATACGACATTTTAACCAAATCTGCTCCTAGGATGTCAACACTCGGCCGAGGCACAGAATACATCAAACTCATGCTCTCGCAGGCATCAAAATGTGCCAGAATCTGTCCCGTGACATATTATTTCATTTTCAACTTAGCCCAACTGTCGCTCAGTAGCGGGGAGAAGTAAACGGTTGGGGTCTGGGGCTTGTTGTTCACTACTGCGGCTTTACGCGTCACTTCCCTGCGGATGTATTCACCCAGCGTCGCATAATCCACATCGCCCTTGGTATCCTTTAGTATCTTCAGTAGGTAATAGGTGAAAAGTCCGTGCCCCTTCTCTGCGTATGGATAGGCCGTCTCGTCACCCTGAGCAGCCGTGAACACCACTACTTTTCCCATGGGCTGGGCAGGTTTCACCTTGATGGCCACTCCACGGGCTGAAACAAGCATACCCTCCCCTCTGCGTGCGCCGCTGAAGCAGGCATCCATAAAGAGCGTCACATTTTTGGCATTAAGCGCCTCAAGCTGCTGATAGAGAGCGTCGAGGCTATAGGCGGCCTGCACGTCGTTACCCGCCACATCAACCGGCAAGAGATAGCCAGCACCATCTTTCTCGTTGGGGATGCCATGCCCTGCATAATAGATAATGATGCGGGCTTCGCCCTCGTAAGCTTTTGCTACCCGTTTGGCCCAATTCAATTCTGTGGTCATCGTGCCCAGCGTAGCATCCTCTATATAGTGGATATTCTCGCCGGGTATGCCCAGCACGTTTTCGCAATAGCGGCGAAACGTGCGGCCGTCGTTCAGCGCACAAGGCACCTTAGCCACCTTCTTGTAGTTCTCGTTGGCAATGACGACGGCAAAGGTTGTCTCATTCTTCGTTGTGGCCATCGGGATATCTTCCTCCACATCGCTCACAGCTGCATAGGCAATCGGCTCGGTCGTGGTCTTTCGTTGAGCTACGGCTCCAGCCAGATCGGCGTCGAGACCGTATTTCACCGTTATCTTTTTGCTTTCTGCATAGAGGTCGGGGGTGACGTTCAATCCTAATGGCAGCGTCAGATTCCTTAAATTGGGGCAGTGGCCAAAGACGCGATTCCCCATCATCGTGACCGAAGCCGGTATCTCTATGTCGCTGACCGATGAGCGGAAGAAAGCATAGTCTTCGATACGTTCAATAGTAGATGATATCACCATCTGGTCCACATTGCTGAAGCCCGCAAATGCTGCACGTCCAATGGCGGTAATGGTGTATATCTTTCCCTCCGAGTCCGTATAGGCAGAAGGAACCACTACCGTGCGTACACGCTCATTGCGCAATCCACTAAACTTCCGATATTTCACATACATGGGATATTTGCTGTCGTCTACCTTATATGTGTTGTCGCAGATAGTGGCGGTCATATCGTCTTCGTTCAGACTCAGTTGAAACTCTTCACCTTGTATATTTATAGTTTGGCCAAAAGACACCTCCGAGACCATAAGCAACAATAAAATAAAGACCGTTTTCTTCATATTTTTAAAAATTATAAGTTAGACCAATGTTTGAATTAAAACCGAGTTTGCCTGGCCCGTCTTCCTTTAATAAGAACATTTTTGCTTCTATCTGCAATGAGAAATTATATTTTAATCGCCAGTCTAATCCAATTCCAAAATCAAAAGATGTATGGTTACTATAGTCATCAGATTTATACACATAATCTTCTCTATATACTTCTTCTTCTTGAAACCGGTCAATGAGACCTATACCAGCTATAAGATAAGGACGAATTGGTTTTGGACTAAAAAGAAAAACTTGTGTATTAATAAATGCAGCCCAGACAGGACAGTTTAGTTCATCATATGCGTAACTATAAGAACTTTTATCATGGAATTCCCCTCCTCCATGATGAAAAAATTGTGTATAAGATGGTTCTAATCGAACATAGTCAGTCAGGTTGTATTGATATTTCACTCCCATGCCAGCCCAATAACTATGAGAGCCAAAACCATAAGCCAAGTTACCACCTACACCCTGCATTCCCTTTTGGGCGAATGCCCCAATGCTACACATTGCTGCTAATAGCAGCGATAAAAGTAATTTCTTCATAGTTCCAATATTAATTAACGTAATACAATAAAAAGTGCAGACCCGCCATACTCTCATCCAGGTCTACCACAACCTCTAACAATCTATGGTGAAGCCTGCACTAGGAAGTGCAGCTTCAATGATTGTTAGAATTCGCTCCTTAATCTCTTTCGAGGTGGTAGTTCGGATGAGAGATTGAGCAAAAAGTCGTGTCTCCGAAGAAACGCTGTTGCAAAAATACACATTTTTTTCAAATTCTTTATTGTCTTTTGCCAGAAAAAATCAAAATGAGGTCACTTTTAACCGTTTTTACGTAAAAAAGGCAGAAAAGAGACCAAAAGTTCTTTTTTTTACCAAACCCTATATAAATAAAAAGAGTACAACAATAGATGCCTTACCACAACATTCACTACAAGGCTTTGGCGCAGATTCCCAGCATGGGAACGGCTTGTTCCCTCCTTGGGAATGAAACGTTCCCACGTTGGGAATGAATTGTTCCCACGTTGGGAACATACTATAAGGGCTAGGCCGAACAACTTGAAGAGATAATCTGAACAACTCATAGACATAATCCGAACGAAATACCATATTCTATTTTATACAGAGTTCGACAAAAATCTCTCCATCTCTCACCAAATCTCTCAAAACCCGTATAAACACAGGGGATTCGGGCGGTGAGAGATTGTTTTCATCCCTCCCTAATCTCTCCCTAATCCCTCACCACATCTCTCAACGCGCCAAAATTTTAACATTTGAAGAAAAATGGCAAAAAAATGCCGAAAAACTTGCAAAACGCTTTTTTATTTTGTATCTTTGCACCACGAAAACGCGAAGCTGCTCACGCTCGGCAATTGGTGCAAGCACCATTGCTCTTGCTTAATCGCAGCATTGCACCACGAAAACGCACGCTGTGGAAAGCGCGCCAAAACCGAACTTAAGGAGAAGGAATAAAGGAAGAGTATAATCATTTAAAATCTTTTTTATGCTAGAAAACTGTATTACTACCAGTGAGGCAAACAACGCCTCACAGGAGGCAACTCTCGCAGTCGAGATGTTCCTCAACGAGAACTACCGATTCCGCCGAAACACCCTAAACGGCAAGGTGGAATATGCTACGCTGCCCAAGGCAGATGTGTTCCGACCTCTGACAAAGGAGGCTCTGAATAGTATCGTGATTCGTGCCAAGCGCGAACAGATACTGGAGAAGGGTAGTCCTAAGACAGAAATAACGGAATATGTGGAATCTGAGGAGGTGCCTGAGTACAATCCTGTGCAGGCATTCCTGACTAGTCTACCCAAATGGGATGGTCAGAACCATATCGCCAGGATTTTTGGCCGAATACCTGGCATCAGTTCTGAACAGCTGAACTATCTCACCATCTGGCTCCGCTCTGCCGTTGCCCACTGGCTGCAGATGGATATGCTGCATGGAAACGAGTGCGTGCCTACGCTTATTGGTGATCAGGGTTGTGGTAAGACAACCTTTGTGCGTCGACTGCTGCCCCTGCATCTGCGAGAGTTTTATCTGGACCACCTGAACCTATCGAACAAGTTCGACAAGGAGATGGCTCTGACGAATAATCTCATAGTGAATCTGGATGAGCTTGAGGCTATCAGCATTAAGCAGCACGCCAAACTTAAGCAGACACTGTCTGTAAGTAAGGTGAACGGTCGCCCCATCTTTGGTCGCACTCAGCAGGATCGCCCTCGATTTGCATCGTTTGTGGCTACCACCAACAATCCTCACCCTCTGACCGACCCTACGGGTAGCCGTCGATACATCTGCCTCCGAATCCCTGACGGACACCTTATTAATAATGAGGGCGAAATAGACTATGGACAGCTATACGCTCAGGTGGTGTACGAACTGCGCGAACTGAAGGCGCCCTACTGGTTCTCGAACGATGAGGTGGCTCGTATACAGCAGCTAAACCAGGAGTTTATGGAGCAGAAGGATCTTGGCGAGATGTTTGTGGCCTGTTTCCGTCAGCCTGAGGAGGGCGAGGTGCCCAAGCCGATGAATTGCGACCAGATGATAGAGGAGATACGCAAGAGCTATCCCTCGCTCACCAACACCATCGGCAACAAGGTGCGACTTGGCAGGACCATCAAGGCTCTGGGTTTCAAACACAAGGAGCGTGCTCATATCTCGTACTACGATGTGATGCCCATCAAGGTGGCATGAGTCTCGCAGGGAGAGATGCAGGGAGGGATTAGGGAGAGATGAGGGAGGGATAAAAACAATCTCTCACCGCCCGAATCCCCTGTGTTTATGCGGGTTTTGAGAAATTTAGTGAGAGATGAGAGATTTTTTATTGATAACAACTAAAAGAATTATGAATATGGAAGAAAAAGTACTAAAAGCAAATGATATCCCCATGGGATATGCTATGTGTTTCAACAACGGATGTGCCGACAAGAATACATGTATGCACTATCAGGCCATGCTGCTTACATCGGCCAACCGCTATAGTGGCTCAGCCGTTTTCCCCACGGCTTGGCAGGACGGTAAGTGTCGATGCTATCGCGAGAAGAAACTTGTGAAGAAGGCTTGGGGATTTAGTGGTCTCTACAAGAATGTAGAGCATCGCGACAAGACTGCAGCCCGCCGAAGTGTAAGTTCATACTTTGGCCGTGGCAACGGCCCATACTATCGAGCCCACCACGGAGAAATTACCCTCAACCCCAAGCAGCAGGAGGACATACTACAGATAGTATCCCAGTACGGCCCCCTCGACGGCATCAAATTCGATGGTTACAAAATAGATTGGGACTTTGAGTAAAAAAATAATCCCCGCCAAATGAGGCGAGGATTATTTTTTTATATCTACAACCGTCAGGACATTGGCGGCGACTTTGAATCTTATGTCCAGGTTAAGGAATGGCATGCCATAGATGCGGTTGGGGTCATCGTGATAGCGCGGACGAGGGTCTTGGGCCAGAGTGACTTTTAGCGATTCTATCTGGTCGGTGGGCACTTTGGCGGCTAAATCGTCTGGCAGTTCCACTTGCAGGGGCTGCCATTCTGTTTTATCCACAAAACCGCTGCGGGCCTCTGGATGGGCATCGGCATAGGCCACGTAGGGCTTGATGTCGTAGATAGGTGTGCCGTCCATCAGGTCGGCTCCACGAACATAGATTACTGGACCAAGTTTGGGATCGTTCTCCACTCTGTCGAACTTTACGCACGACAATCCCAGATTGTTGGGACGGAAGGGCGAACGTGTGGCAAACACGCCCATACGCTGGTTGCCACCAAGTCGAGGCGGACGAACGGTGAGACTCTTCTCTGCATCGCGATTGGCCGAGAACTCCCAGACCAACCACAGATAGTCGAACCCGTCGATACCACGTACAGCATCCATCTGACGATACTCTGGAGCAAACACGATACGCCCCGTCAGATCGGGCACAAGTCCGCTCTGACGGGGGATACCAAACTTGGTGGTGAATGGCGACTCAAAGTGCGCTATCGGCTGTATCTCCATTTTCCATTCTGCTTGATGCATCATCAAAGGTAAATACCAGATCGAGAAGAGAGCAGAGCGACTTCTCCTTGGTATCCGACTTGAAGACGAAGTAGATGGCGTGCTTGCCAGCAAGATTATCCTTAGACACACCTGCGGCCATCGTCCAAATAGTTTTCTGCATGTCGGCTTTCAGACTGATCTCGCCAATCTTCTTGCCACCCTGCGATGTCCAAGGGCGATCCTGCATAATGTCGATAGTACCATCAATACCTTCAGGTATTAGTCGCAGACAGAGCATCAGATTGTTGGAATTATCCAGTTGCTTTGCATCGAAGTTAAAGTACTTGTAGCCAACGATCGAACCGTCGGTATTGTTGATAACACGGTTGGTATTGTTCTTCAGGGCGTATGGCTCATCGAAGTTGCTCTCAGTACCATAGCCAGCCTCAACATACGATCCAAAGAAGATATTGTTAGGCCACTCATGTACAGCAGGCTTGGGACCAGTGAGCCAACAAGCGATACCAGCCGAATGACGCTCGAAAGGATTAAGACCATTGAGTGCGAAGCCTTCAGAGTTGTACTCGCCCTCGCTTATCTCCACCTTGCCGCCTTTGCCTTCCTGCACCTTTACCTCGATAGGTGCTACCATAGCCTGACGTGCATACTCATCGGTACCTGTCTGGCGATGATAGAACACATACCACTGACCATTAATCTCACAGATAGAGCCGTGAGTATTGCCGTCCACTACGCCCGATGCGATGGTGTCGCCCTTCTCGTTAATCTCACGACCACGTGCATCGATAATGGTTCCGCCATAGGTCCAAGGGCCCAGAGGGTTATCGCTATAGCAATAGGCCAGAGTGTAGTTGGATGTAGGCAGACCAAACTCGCCGTCTTTGGTGAATCGGCTATAGATAAACACATACTTATCCTTAATCTTACGAATGCTTGATGCCTCGAAGAAACTGAATATTCCCGGCTCATTTCGACCAGAAATCATTCCGTCGACAACCTGTGTGCCAGGCTTAACGGTGCACATAGTGGCAGGATCAATCTCGGCAGCGTATGAGTGCTCAAAGCCCCAATAGCCATACACTCGTCCGTCGTCATCTACAAACACGGCTGGGTCGAAACCATAGATGCCAGTAACCTGATTAGGATCATCGTCTTTCCAGTTGCACACCTCGAATGGGCCGTCAGGACGATCGCTCTTGGCTATCAGTCCGTTGCGATAGCCAGTCTGGTCGTTGGGGAACAGGTAATATGTCTTCTTGCCTGTACTGTCTGTCATCAATGTTACATCTGGAGCATACAGCACATCGGCTGTCTTGGCTGTGTCGAATGGCTCGCCCTTGGCATTCTTGTCTACCACCAGAATTACACCATCGTAGCGCCAGTTGTTCAGATCGTCGACAGGAGCCGACCAAACCACCTGATCGCGGCCACAATAGGCTGTAATCAGATTGTCGTGCGAACCATAGATATACACACGCTGTTTACCTGGATTGTCAGGATCGTCGAACACGTATGGTTCGCCATCAGGTATGTGCTCCCACAGGGGCAGATAAGGGTTGCCAACGGTGGTAAGCTTATTGCTTGCCGATTCTGGTTGATGGGTGCACGATGTTGCCATCGTAAGGCAGCATGCAGCAGCGATAGTCGCATTCAGCAGTTTCTTGTTCATTTTGCTATGTAATTGTTAGGTTTTTATTTGTTGCCTTCTATATAACTAAATCTTAACGCATTGACAATCAAGAAAAAGCGCATGCGGCACTTTCGTTCTGTAGTCGCAGGATTTTAGCCTGTAACCTCTC
>ONYZ01000050.1 GCA_900322175.1 uncultured Prevotella sp. | reverse complement strand
CTATCGTTTTTAAGCGAAAGCGGGTGCAAAGGTACGACATTTTTTCTTTCCCACCAAATATTTTCCAAAAAAAATTCCCAAAAATATGAAAATTTTCGGGAATGTTTACAAAAATGCAATTTTAACCTCTTATTATATATAAGGTACGCGAGAAAGCTATTCTCGACGTCCAAAAATGCGAAGAAGATAAATAAAAAGGTTGATAAAGTCCAAATAGAGGTTAAGAGCACCCAAAAGTGCAACCTTCTGAGCAGACTCACCTGCATCAGGAGCCATCAAAAGCATATTCTTTATCTTCTGAGTATCGTAAGCAGTAAGCCCCACAAAGATCAAAACGCCCAAATAGCTAACTATCATCTCAAGACCAGAACTCTTCAGGAAAATGTTCACGATTGTGGCGATTATTATACCAATCAACGCCATAAACAGGATCTTTCCCATCGATGACAGATCCTTCTTAGTGGTATATCCAATCAGAGCCATAACTGCAAATGTGCCTGCAGTGATAAAAAATACGCTAGCAATACTCGACATCGTATAGATGATGAATATCGACGAGAACAGCGCACCATTTATCACAGAATACAATACAAAGAGCAAAGTGGCAGTAGTGAGCGACAGTTTGTTGATAGCAGCACTAACGCCAAACACTATTGCAAATTCAGCAATAACCAATCCCCAAAGGAGAATTCTGTTAGAATACAAAGCAGTCAAGATGCCAGGACTTGTAGCCACACCATACGCTGTAGCACCTGTAATAGCAAGTGCCAGCGTCATCCACACATACACTTTCCTCATCAATACAGGGAAAGCTGCTGACATAGAGAGCTCTCGCTCACGTGTCATACCACCAAAATTAAATTCGTTATAATTCATACTCTAATGTTTTATCGAGATTTATTACTTATACTGCAAATATAATGCCACAAAGGTAAGTATTTACTTTTAATAAAACATAAATAAATAGTATAAAATATCTATTTATTAGTATTTTTGGATATTTTTCACTATATTTGTACCCAAGAAGACTAAAAATCATAATAATACACTAACGATATGAAGATTGGTTTATTTATCCCCTGCTATGTAGATGTGGTATATCCCCAAGTGGGAGTTGCCACTTACAAACTATTAAAACACTTAGGTCTGGAAGTAGAATATCCACTTAACCAGACCTGCTGTGGACAACCGATGGCCAACGCCGGATTCGAAGTACAGGCCATCCCACTTGCAGAGAAATTCGAAGAAAAGTTCAAGGGGTTCGACTATATTGTAGCCCCATCTGTTAGTTGTACAGCATTCATAAAATTGAATTATCCCCGACTATTGAAAGGCAAGAATGAATGTGAGACAGCCAAAAAGGCGATGGATGTTGTAGAGTTTCTTCACGACGTGATAAAAGTAAAACATCCTCTTGGAACATTCCCACATAAGGTTAGTTTGCACAACTCATGCCATGGCGTAAGAGAACTCGGATTGAGTTCACCAAGCGAAGAGAACATACCTAAGTTCAATAAAATCAAGGACTTGCTTAATCTTGTAGAGGGTATTCAGGTGCTAGAGCCCGAGCGCCCAGACGAGTGTTGCGGATTTGGCGGAATGTTCTCGGTAGAAGAGACAGCCATCAGCGAGCAAATGGGTATTGACAAGATTCAACGCCACATGAAAACTGGCGCCAGATACATTACCGGACCAGATTGTTCATGCCTGATGCACATGGCAGGAGTAGCTAAGAAACAAGGTCTTAATGTGGAGTTCAAGCATGTGGTTGAGATTCTAGCCGCAGGACTTTAAAAAGTGAAAAGGTAAAAAAGTAAAAAATAAAGTTATGAGTACAGCACATAGTAATGCAGCGAAAGAGTTTTTGAAGAACCAAACATACGCGAAATGGCATGATGCCACTTTTTGGGCAGTACGCACCAAGCGTGACAATATGGCATACGGACTTGATGAGTGGGAACAACTACGCGAGAAGGCCAGCGCCATCAAGCGCCATACCATCACCCACCTCGATGAGTATCTGGATCAGTTTGCTTCCAAGGCAGAGGAGAACGGATGTATAGTACATTGGGCAAAGGATGCTCATGAGTTCAACGAGATTGTGTATGGCATTCTGAAAAACCATAACGTCAAGAAACTAGTTAAATCTAAGTCGATGCTTACAGAGGAGTGCGAAATGAATCCATACCTCGAGAAGCATGGTATCGAGGTTGTCGAGACCGATCTTGGCGAGCGTATCATCCAACTGAAGGGTCAGGCTCCCAGTCACATCGTGATGCCAGCCATCCACCTTAATCACGATGATGTGGGCGAACTGTTCGAGGAGAAACTGGGTAGCGAAAAAGGCAATCACGACCCCACGTACCTTACTTACGTTGCAAGATTAAGCTTAAGAAACGAGTTTCTTACTGCTGATGCGGGAATGACTGGAGCCAATTTCGGTATTGCAGAAACTGGCGATATTGTAGTCTGCACCAACGAGGGTAATGCCGATATGTCAACTTCATGCCCGAAACTGCACATCGCAGCAATAGGATTAGAGAAGATTATCCCGAATTACGATTGCTTAGCAGTGTTCCAACGCATGCTCTGTCGCGCAGGGACAGGTCAACCCACCACTACATTTACCTCCCATTTCCGCAAGGCTCGCCCCACAGCCAATCCAATGCACATCGTGATGGTTGACAACGGACGTAGCGAGTGGATAGGTAATCCCGACCACTGGGAGGCACTCAAATGTATCCGTTGCGGGTCGTGTATGAATACTTGTCCTGTATACCGTCGCAGTGGCGGATATTCTTACAGTTATTTTATCCCAGGTCCCATCGGCATTAACCTGGGCATGCTTCGCGACCCACAGAAACACTCGGGCAACGTAAGTGCCTGTACATTATGCAACTCTTGTCAGACACTATGTCCAGCCAAGATTAATTTGGGCGACCAAATATATCTTTGGCGCCAGCAACTTGACGAGTTTGGTACAGCCAATCCACAAAAGAAAACTATGTGTAAGGGCATGAGTATGTTTTATGGTAGCGAGGGAATGTATAATTTTGGTACAGCCTTAGCCCACTGGGCCAACCTCATCCCTTCGCCACTCATCAACTGCGGTTTGAATCCATGGGCCGAAGGACATAAGATGATGAAAATCCCCAAAAAGCCATTCCACAAATTGTGGAAAGAAATCAAATGAAAGGACATTAAATAGCAAATAGTAAAATAGTAAAATTAATCCATGAGTAACAAAGACGATATTCTGAAAAGATATAGGGCAAATGTCATAAAGAAGTTTGACATGCCCGATTTGAGTGACATCAAGGCTATCACCTATCCCAATCCATTGGTACAGTTTGTTAAGATGACAGAGATGGTGGGCGGACAAGTGATAGAAGTAGATCCTGGACGCGATGTAAATGTGCTTATCCGCGAGCTATTTCCCGAAGCCAAGGAGATAGCATCAAATCTACCAGAGATTACTATTGCCACCAGGAATCCTGATACCGTAGGTCGTGCTCGTGATCTCAATGGTACTGATGTTGGTATCATTCGTGGTTCATTCGGTGTGGCAGAAAACGCATGTATATGGGTTCCACAGACAATGAAGGAAAAAGCAATTTGCTTTATTTCCGAAAACCTGATAATTCTTCTGCCAAAGAGTCAGATTGTGAACAATATGCACGAGGCCTACAAGCGTATCGAGTTTGATAAGGAATACGATGGATATGGCACATTTATAAGCGGTCCATCCAAGACTGCAGATATTGCTCAGGTACTTGTGATGGGAGCTCAGGCTGCTCGCAGTGCTACAGTACTACTTATGCCCGAATAACAGCATAAACACTAGAATTGATTCAGGAGGTCGATAATCGTATCGACCTCTTCTTGTGTCATAGTCTGATTGCAGGGGATGCTTAACTCCTGAGCATGAATTTGCTCTGTGATGGGGAAGCTAATCTTACTCCACTCACTATAGCACTTCTGCTTATGAGGGGGAATCGGATAATGTATTTGTGTCTCTACGCCATGTTCCAACAGATACTTCTGCAGTTCATCGCGATTCTCGCAAAGTATGGGAAAGATATGCCACACGCAGTCACGATCATTACAATTTGGGATTACAATCTTAGTATTCTTCACCTTATTAATATATAGGGAGGCGATTTCCTTACGAACAACATTCTCCTCGTCTAGGTGTTTCAGCTTAACGTCGAGGATTGCTGCTTGCAGTTCATCTATACGTGAATTATAGCCACAATAGTCGAAGACATACTTACGACTTGAACCATAGTTGCCTAATGTCAACACCAATGAAGCAAGCTCATCATCGTTAGTAGTTACGGAACCTGAGTCACCTTGTGCGCCCAAGTTTTTGCTTGGGTAGAAGCTATGAGCTGCAGCATCGCCCAACGAACCTGTACGCCCATCATCAAACAAACAACCGTGAGCCTGGGCATTATCCTCTATCAACTTTAACCCGTGCAGACTACAAATATCACCAATACGTTGGGTATAGGCACAACGCCCATACAGATGCACAATCATTATGGCACGTGTATTTGGTGTGATGGCGTTTTCTATCAGATTATCATCTATTTGCATGGTACTGATGTCAGGCTCTACCAAGACAGGCTTAAGACCGCACTCAGTTATGGCTAGTATCGATGCTATATACGTATTAGCAGGTACGATTACCTCGTCACCTTTCTTCATCATGCCAATCTCGATGTATGCTCGCATTATCAACTTTAGCGCATCTAGACCATTTGCACAACCCACACAATGCTTTGTACCTATGTACTCGGCATAGTGCTGTTCAAACTGGCGAGTGGCTCCTCCTTTGAGATACCAACCGCTATCCATCACGCGATTCACAGCCCCGCGTATCTCTGCATCATGCAGGTCATTTATTGCTTTCAGGTCGAGGTACTTTATCATAGCATCCACTCGTATGTATCGTAACATATAGCCCTACCGCCAAAACCTTCCTTCTGGAAAATAAGCGATTCGTGCAGGTCGTCGCTTGCCTTGAAGTTTGATGTTCCAAAGTCAAAATAGCGATAGCCTTCGTTAGCAAATTTGTCAAGAAGCCTGTTGAAGAGAAAATCCAATGCACCGATAGTTCTGCCCTTATCCGAGGCAGAGATATACTGGGTCTTTGCTACGCCGCGGTCGATATAGAGCACCGTACCACCAACAAAGTCTCCCTCGCTTAGTGCCATAAACAGGCGGATATTCTGTGGGAAACGTGATTTCAACAAATTAATCTCTGCCAAACTATGCACTGGTTTTGTATGATGGCGATTCATCAGATTTGCTTCAAGGATATCCCAGAATGGTGCGAAATCATCCATCTCAACCACCTTCATACCTACTTTCATTGCCTTTTTCACACCTCTGCGACGCAGTTCTGTCAATGGTAATCGTCTATCAAGCATCACTACCGATGCTACATCTCTCGAAATTATTTGCGCTTTACACACTTTAGACAGTGCATAGAGTGGTTCTTCGGATGGCAGATTGTGGTAAATCCACGGGATAGATTTATATACCACCCGTTTAAAACTATAGATCTCACGCAGACAATAGTTCAGGTCACCAAACAACTCGCACACTTGTGCTGTAGATGTTTTCCTGCTAAGTATCAGTCCCCCATAACTTAGTCCACAATGACTATACAAAGTATAGTCATCGCGATGCGCAGGCAAGACTGCTATCAGTTTATTCTTCGAATAGAACATTAGCGAACAGTCAGTAAACCTCTCCATATGATAATCCATATATCGACGATCTATCAGGAAAGTTCCGTTTTTAGACTGGGCCACAAACGTATTCCATTCGTCAAACTCTCGACTCGAAAACTGATATTGTCTTACCTCGATCATTTCACTTGCTCCAAGAATTCATCGTAATCATAGATATATTCATCCTCATCAAACAATTCCGAGGCGAGCACCAAGCAAACTGCTCCACTAGAGAAATCCTCAAGTGTGCGCCAAACATTCGTACCGATATATAATCCCTGATATGGGTGATTCAGATGGAATGCCTGATGCTCCCTACCATCAAACACCTCCACATCGAAAGAACCACTCACAGCAATTACGATTTCCTCACATGTACGATGAGCATGCCCACCACGTCGCTCTCCTGATGGTACATCATACGTCCAATACACACGAGCAATGTTGAACGGCACATTCTTCATCTGCTCAGCCACCGTCAGATTGCCACGCGGGTCAACTATTTTTGGCAGATCAATTATTCCAATTTTATCATGCTTCATATAATCAATAACGAATAAGTCGAGAAAATATTATCTGAACACCCCAACTAAATATCAGGACTAAAAACACGCAAACGAATAACATCATTGCAGCAGGCATCTCAGGCAAACGCCTCATCATGATACCTATTTGCATCTGATGTATTAAAAAGATTGGCATAGTTAGCGAACCTAGAAAGGACATCTGTTTTATTTTAAGACAGGTAGAAACGGAACCTTTTTCTTGTGCAAAAACCCAAATGAGCGGTATAAGTACCATCCAAAATAAAGGTGCATTACGAAACTTTTCATCAACATAAGGATAGACTGCCAGCGACACTACCAATAACAGAAGGACTATAAACTCTACTCCCTTGAAATAATATGTTTTTTTCCTTCTAACGAAGTAATGACATAGAACCATACCAAAATAGAAATCTACAAGTCGAACTATGGGGTTGACATATCGGATGGCATTAACCCTGTCATAAGGAGTATAATAATAGAAAGTTACACAGATTGTTGCCACCAACAAAGAAAGTCGCCACGAAAGTAGTCTATAAAGCAATGTGAACATGACATAGCAGAACATCAACGTAGAAAGATACCACGATACGCTGTTACAAGCAAAGTAATAATCACTATCAGGAACCCAACTCTGTAACAATAATACGTTAAGCAACACCTTTCCATCAATCGGCACATGACTAAGTAGCAGATAATTCAGCAGACATAGCAAATGAAGAGGATATAGTTTCTTTATACGTTTCCAAAGAAAACGACTATAATGAAACGAACCAGCCTCAATCTTTGCGCCATAGCCCAAAGAACAGACAAAACCACTGAGCAGAAAGAAGAAAGCGACACCACAGTCACCACCTGCATCAAACGCACAGATGTCACGATAGGCAAAGTGCGACATAAAAATCATCATTATAAAGATGAAGCGCAGTGACTGTAGCGTCTCTATCATGGAATGTTGTTAGTGTTCAAACTTAGTGTAGGGGTCAGTACCAAGTACGGTCTTGGCCAGTCGCTTGGCCTTATCACGCAGAGCATTTACATCGTCGCCAACCTCGCCGTAGCACAGTACTACACCCATACGGCGCCCCTTGTGGGCCTCGGGCTTACCGAAAATACGGATTCGAGTGCGATCCTCCTTCAGAGCCTCTTCGAAGTTGTAGTCCAATAGCGAACGGTCAACGGGTGTAGACGCTTCCTTTGGCGACAAGATTACTGCCGATGCACCTGCATGCTCAAGGTGGATAGCTGGGATAGGCAATCCCATAACTGCACGGAAGTGAAGTTCAAATTCGCTCAGATTTGTGGTATGTCCTAAGGTAACCATACCTGTATCATGCGGACGTGGACTCAACTCACTGAATATTACCTCGCCCTGTTTGGTCAAGAAGAACTCTACACCCCAGATACCTGCACCAGTTAGCGCCTTTGTCACCTTGTCGGCCATCATCTGTGCCTGCTTCAGTGCCTCGTCACTTATCTTGTATGGCTGCCACGACTCACGATAGTCGCCAGCCTTCTGCACATGTCCGATTGGCAGACAGAACAGTGTTGGCCAACCGTTCTTCTGTGTCACCGTGAGCAGTGTAAACTCTGAGTCGAAGTCGATAAACTCCTCGATGATTACCTCTTTCACATCGCCACGACTGCCTTCCATAGCCTCACGGAAAGCCTGTTCCAAATCGCCGTCGTTATGAACATAGCTCTGACCGTGACCTGATGACGACATCAATGGCTTAACCACACATGGGAAACCTATTTCATCAGTAGCCTTCTTAAACTCGTCGAAGGTCTTGGCATAGAAATACTTTGCTGTGCGCAGTCCTAGCTCTTTCGATGCCAGGTCGCGGATGGCACGACGATTCATGGTGAAGTTCACGGCACGGGCTGATGGAACCACCTGTATGCCCTGCTCCTCGAACTTGAAGAGTCGCTCTGTACGGATGGCCTCTATCTCTGGTACGATGATGTCAGGCTTATGCTTGTTCACCACAGCCTCTAAAGCATCTCCGTCGAGCATTGAGAACACCTCGCGCTCATCAGCCACCTGCATAGCTGGCGCATTGTCATAACGATCACATGCTATCACGTACTGTCCTGCCCGCATAGCTGCTATTACGAACTCCTTACCGAGTTCACCTGAACCTAGTAATAGTATCTTTTTCATTATTTCTCTATGGTTTGTTTCAACATTTGCCACTCTGGTGTCACTGCAAGTTTCCTTATGCACTGGTCTATACGAGCCATTGCGTCCTCTTGACACATACCAAACCATTTGGCTATCTCCTGCAGTGATTTGCGCTCACAGCCAAACAGTCCGTAGTAGTGTGTCACAGCCTCCTCTTCCTCGGGAGGCAACAGGTAGAGCAGATGCTCCAGATAGTGCTCCATCTGTGGGGTGATGCTGGTGGGAGTCAGTCCTATGCGCACCAGATATGAGTGGAGTTCTTTCGACAAATTATCTGTCGGCATACATGTTATCGTAATATTTCTGATAATCGCCACTGGTCACATTGTCCAGCCACTCCTGATTATCGAGATACCAGCGTACAGTCTTCTCGATGCCTTCCTCGAACTGTAGTGATGGCTCCCAACCAAGTTCTTTCTGAAGTTTTGAACTGTCGATAGCGTAGCGCAGGTCGTGTCCAGCGCGGTCTGTTACGAATGTTATCAGGTCCATATCCTCGCCTTCCTTTCTGCCGAGCAGACGATCAACAGTCTTTATAACCACCTTGATGATGTCGATGTTCTTCCACTCGTTAAATCCACCTATATTATATGTATCAGCTATCTTTCCTTCATGGAAGATTACATCAATAGCACGAGCGTGATCCTCTACATACAGCCAGTCTCGCACGTTCTCGCCCTTACCGTATACAGGCAGAGGCTTGCGATGACGTATATTGTTGATGAACAGCGGAATCAGCTTCTCGGGGAACTGATAAGGACCATAGTTGTTTGAGCAGTTGGTTACCACTACTGGCATACCGTATGTATCGTGGAATGCACGCACAAAGTGGTCGCTCGATGCCTTAGATGCTGAGTATGGTGAGTGGGGATTATACTTTGTTGTCTCCAGGAAGAACTTGTCGCCATAAGCCAGATGATGCTCTGAGCTAGAAGCAGTAGTGGTGAATGGAGGCTCGATACCCTCTGGATGTGTCAGCTCCAGAGCACCATACACCTCATCGGTAGAGATGTGGTAGAAGCGCTTGCCCTCGTACTTCTCTGGCAGGCTCTCCCAATACAGCTTGGCAGCCTGTAGCAGACTCAAAGTACCCATCACGTTGGTCTTGGCAAATGTGAATGGATCCTTGATAGAGCGGTCTACGTGGCTCTCTGCGGCCAGATGGATGATACCATCCACCTTCTTGTCCTGCATCAGCTTGTAGAAAGCGTCGAAATCGCAAATGTCCATCTTCACAAACTCGTAGTTGGGTTTGTTCTCGATATCTTTCAGGTTAGCCAAGTTACCAGCATAAGTCAACTTGTCGAGGTTAATAATGTGATACTCGGGATACTTGTTCACAAACAGGCGCACTACATGGCTTCCAATAAAGCCTGCGCCACCAGTAATAACGATAGTTCTTTTCATATCTTTTGTTTATTTATTAAAAAATCAAATAAAGGAGCTACAATCACACCATAAGTTACTGACATCAGCAATACATTCTGCCACGACCTTACGTCGTTGAGCAAATAGCCCATCAGCATATATACCACAAAGAAACCTGCGATGTGGAGTAGCATATTAAATATTATACTTGAGAGTTTTCTCTTATTCATATTTCATATATACTTTTTTACCCAAGAGTAATTACTTCTAAATCTTTAAACTCCTTTCCATCGATGGTAAGACGGACCAGGGTTCTATCTTTATGCCAACCCTGTATACCAGCAGCACCAGGGTTTATGTGCAACAGATTCAGGGTTTTGTCATATTTCACTTTCAGTATGTGCGAATGTCCTGCCACAAACAACTGTGGCGGATTGGCAAAGAGAGTAGAACGAATGCTGGGATCGTAGTTGCCGGGATAACCTCCTATGTGCTTTATTAGCACGTCTACATCTTCGCACTTAAATCTGTTCAGCTCGCGATACATCAGTCGCAGGTCGCCCCCGTCGCAGTTTCCGCATACAGCTCTGAATGTTCTGAATGCTGCTAGCTTTTCGGCCACCTCCACACTGCCTATATCGCCTGCATGCCAAATCTCGTCGCAGGGTTCAAAGTAGTGCAGATACTTATCGTCCCAGTAGCTGTGTGTATCGCTCAGTATGCCTATTTTCTTCATAATCCAAAGCGCTTGCGTATAAACTCGGCTATCAGTTTCTCGGTTTCTTCCAATCCCAATATGCTTGCGTCTATACACATATCATAGCTCTCGGCAGCACCCCACTTCTTACCTGTGTAGTAATTATAGTACTGTGCTCGGCGAGCCTCTACATGCTCTATGAGTTTGCGTGCGTGCTCTTCGTCCAGTTCCTTAACTTTCGACACAAACTTCGCACGGAAGTCCATCGATGCAGTAATAAAGATGTTCACTACATTGTCAAAGTCTCTTAGAATATAGTCGGCACAACGACCCAAGAACACGCAGTTTCCTTCGTTAGCAGCTTTCTGGATAGCATCGCTCTGAAACTTGAATAGGCTCTCCTGCGAGAAGTTCGAGCCATATAGACTGCCACCCATAAAGTGTGGTGTCTGCACGTTAAGCAGTCCACGTAGAAAACCCTTCTTCTCGTCATTCTGCTTAAAGAACTTCTCCGAGAATCCACTCTCCTTAGCAGCCAGATTCAACAGTTCTCTGTCGTAGAACTTAGCCTCAAAGTCGCGCGCCAGCATGCGTCCTATCTCTTGTCCGCCAGCACCAACCTGTCTGCCTACATTAATTATTATATGTTTCATCTCTTAATTATTGGTTCACCGCTTTAAATTTCTTCATATACCACATCAGCATGGGTATCGTCATCGCAAACGACAGAAAGTCGCTGGCTGGCATCGAGTACCACACGCCGTCCAGATCCCACAGCAGTGGGAATACATACGCCATAGGCAACAGCAGGAACAGTTGGCGCGAAAGCGACAGGAATATCGAAACCTTCACCTTTCCGATACTCTGGAAAAAGTGAGTGATGGTGGCCTGCGATCCTACTACGAAGAACACCAGCATGTCGAGTTTTATTCCTCGTGCCGATAGTTCTATCAGCGTCTCATCAGTAGTAAATATGCGAGCTATCTGGTGCGAGAACAGCATCGAAAGCGTCCAACCCACCAGCAGTATTGCAGTGGCACACCCTATGGCCATAAACAGGCATCGCAGCATTCGGTCGTATTTCTCGGCTCCATAGTTATAGCCTACGATAGGCTGCATGCCTTGGCACACACCCATCACAAACATAAAGAACATCATCACCACCGAGTTTGCTATAGAATAAGCACCCACAGCCATATCGCCGCCATAGCGCACAAACTGGTTGTTCATGAATATCACAATGACACACGATGTAACGTTCATCAGGAATGGCGATATACCAATAGCAATGATATTACTTACCAATTGTTTCTTCAGCTTGTATATACCGCGCTTCAGGTGCAGTATCTCGTTTTTATTAGAGAATAACCACAGCTGCCAGCACATGGCGATGGTCTGCGATGTCACTGTAGCCAAGGCTGCACCACGGATACCCCACCGAAACCACCACACAAACATCAGCACCAATACTATGTTCATAGCTACGGTAAACAGCACCGAATACATAGCATGCTTGGGTTTGCCTGCCGCACGTAGCACGGCGTTCATACCAAAATACATGTGGGTCATCACGTTACCTAGCAGGATGATGGTCATAAACTCGCGTGCATAGGGCAGTGTCACCTCGCTGGCACCGAAAAAATACAGGATAGGATCCAGAAACAGCATACAAATAACCATAAACGAGAAACCTATAATCAGGTTAAGCGTCAGGGTATTGCCCAACAGATTCTGAGCCGTAGGATAATCCTTCTGCCCCAACTTCACGCTGATGCTGGCACTCGATCCCACACCCACTGCAGCACCGAATGCTGCACTCAAGTTCATAAACGGGAATGTGATGCCCAGACCAGCAATGGCCTCAGGACCTACTATCTGTCCTATCATCGCACGGTCAATGATATTATATAGACTCGAAGCCGACATGGCCACGATTGCTGGCAGGGCATATTGCCATAGCAACTGCCCCACAGGCTTCGTTCCTAGCGCCAATGTGGCTTGTTTGTTGTCTGTCATATTACTACTATTATTCATTTTCGTGTGCAAAGGTATAAAAAAAACGTCAAACTTACAAACTTTTCAAAGAAAAGTATTACCTTTGCACTCGATATGCGAAAAGCCTTGATAGTGCTCAACCTAATCCTAGTCGCGCTAACCACATCTCTTACCTCTGGCGCAACTACTCCTCCCAAGAAAAAATATCCTGGGGGGAAGTGTTACATCTGTCGCTATACTCTCGAGAATAAGAGCGAGTCTAACTACACTCTCGATCGTCCTCAGCGATGGCTTTCTCACAAGAGCATCGAGCGTCGTAAAAAGCAGGGACTGCCCCTCGATTCTACCGATCTGCCCGTTAGCACAGGCTATCTCAAGGCCATCGAGCGCATGGTCAACGAGGCTAATCGCACAACAAAGAAACTCACCGTGCCCACACAGATTATAGGTACCAGCCGTTGGAACAATACCGTCCTGGTGCGCTCTGCCGATACCACACTGCTCAAACTTATTGGCGAGCAGGCTTATGTCAAACACTGTGAAATGGTTTGGACAGCGCCTGATAGTATAGAGCGCAAGATAAAGGTAAAGCCCAACTTCGAGTTCAACTCCTGGGATAGCGTACATGGCTCTATCTATGGACATGGTCGCGAACAGATAGAGATGCTCAATGGTCATCGCCTTCACAGCATCGGATGTCGAGGCAAGGGCATCACCATTGCCATTCTGGATGGTGGATTTATGAATGTCGACCAGATTCCAGCTTTCCAGCATGCCAACATCGATGGCACCAAGGACTTTGTTTTCCCCAACAGTCCACTATTTTACCAGGAGACTGACCATGGTACCAAAGTATTATCCACAATGGCAACCAACGAACCCGAGGTGTTTATAGGTACGGCCCCCGACGCACGCTACTGGTTGCTACGATGCGAAGACCAGCAGACTGAGCAACCTGTCGAGGAGGACTACTGGGCGATGGCGGCTGAGTTTGCCGACTCGCTGGGTGCCGACATCATCACGTCAAGCCTAGGCTATACCGAATACGATGATCGACCTGGGTATTATCGTCAGAGCGACCTCGACGGACATACCGCCCTTATCTCGCGCACAGCATCAATGCTGGCACAGAAAGGCATCATCCTGATAAACTCTGCAGGCAATAGCGGCATGGGACCTTGGAAGAAAATAACCTTCCCAGCCGATGCCGACAACACCATAACAGTAGGCGCACTCAACACTCAGCGCATCAATGCTCCGTTCAGTGGCGTTGGTCCAACTCAGGACATGCGCGTAAAACCAGACGTAATGGCACTAGGTAGTCCAGCATGTCTGATATCCGGTCGTGGTGGAGTGATTCGCGATATGGGCACATCGTTCTCTACGCCAATCGTTGCGGGACTTGTGGCTTGTCTTTGGCAATCACTGCCTGACAAGACAGCTGTTGATATTATTAATCTTGTTCGCCAAAACAGCAATAGTTATCAGCGCCCTGACAATGTTTATGGCTATGGTATACCTAACTTCTGGCGCGCTTATATGGTAGGAAAGGTGGAAAAAGTGAAAGAGTGAAAGAGGGAAAGTACATATCGTTGTTTGAACTCAATCGGTTGGTTCGCGAAACTATCGAGCTGTCGATGCCTGATGAATATTGGGTTGAGGCAGAGTTATCTGAATGTCGCGAGTCGCGCGGACATTGTTATATGGAGCTTATCCAGAAGGACGAGCTCTCTGCCACCCCTATTGCTAAGGCTTCGGCTAAGTGCTGGGCCAACAAGTGGTTAACCATCCGTCCATATTTCGAGCGCACCACCGGTCAACAACTCCATGCCGGTATGAAGTTGCTACTAAAGGTATATCCGCAGTTCCACGAGGCTTACGGGTTCTCATGGATAGTCAGCGATATCGACCCAACCTACACCCTGGGCGATATGGCTCGTAAGCGTCAGGAGATAATTCGCAAACTCAAAGCCGAGGGTGTATTCGACCTACAAAAAGAGCTACAGTTACCTATGTTCTGCCAGCATATAGCAGTCATTTCGTCGCAAACAGCAGCAGGCTATGGCGATTTCTGCAACCAGCTGGCCGACAATCCCTACGGCTTTAAATTCGAGACCCAGCTTTTCACCGCCATAATGCAAGGCGAAGGCGTAGAGCAGAGCATCATAAATGCGTTGGAACGCATTTATAATCATCAATTATCAACTGTCAATTATCAATTCGATTGCGTAGCAATCATAAGAGGTGGTGGTGCAACCAGCGATATGTCGGGCTTCGACACTTTAGCTTTGGCCGAAAACGTAGCCAATTTCCCCATACCTATTATTACAGGAATTGGGCATGAGCGCGATGAGAGCATACTTGACATGATATCCCATACTCGCGTAAAAACTCCCACTGCTGCTGCAGCATTCCTAATCTCACACCTTAAGGATGTACTCGGCATCATTGAGAACTCGCAAAGTTTGATTACGCAATACGCCCAACAAAAACTCTTAACTCTAAATTCTCAATTCTCAATTATATCCGAGTCTATCCCCCGATTGTTCTCTTTGGTCAAGACTCGCCAAGAGGCTAAAATTGATTCACTAAACAATCGATTACTCAGCCTGATGCAGCAAAAGCTCTCAATCGCTAACTATCAACTATCGACTATTGAATCCAAGATTCCAATGATATTGGAGCGCAGATTCACCAACGAGAACCATCGCCTGCAAATCATCGAGGAGCGCCTGAAAACCCTCGACCCCACCCTATTGCTGGCCCGGGGATATAGCATCACTATGCACAATGGTCGAGCAGTACGCGATGCGTTGCAATTGCCACCAGGCTCTGAGATAGAAACACGTCTGGCCAAGGGCATAATCCACTCAATAATAAAATCTGTATAATCCGCAAAATCCGTATGTAAAAAACAATGAAAGAAGAACTTAAATACGAGGCAGCAATGGCTGAACTACAGTCCATAGTACACAAGATGGAAAACGACGAACTCGACATCGACCAGATGACCGAGCAGTTGAAACGCGCCCAGGAGTTAATCAAACTCTGCAAAGACAAACTCACCAAAACCGACGCAGAAATCAAGAAAATACTTACGAATCAGTAATTTTTTCTAGAAAAAATTCGTTGATTTGATATTATTTACGTACTTTTGCGTTCGAAACTGAAAGTTATACATAGAAATAATATATTGTAATATGAAGAATCTGGATTGGGGTAGTCTGTCGTTTGGCTACATGAAGACCGACTACAACGTACGTTGCTACTATCGCGACGGGAAATGGGGCGAAATCGAGGTTTGCTCCGACGAGTATCTGAATCTGCACATGGCCGCTACCTGTCTGCACTATGGCCAGGAGGCATTCGAGGGTCTAAAGGCATATCGCTGTCCTGATGGCAAGGTGCGCATCTTCCGTGTTGATGAGAATGCAAAGCGCCTGCAGAGCACATGCCGCGGCATTATGATGCCCGAGGTTAGTACAGAGTTGTTTACTGAGATGGTTAAGAAGGTGGTCCGCCTCAACCAGGAGTGGATACCAACCTACGAGAGTGGCGCCACACTCTATATCCGTCCACTGCTTATCGGTACCAGCGCTCAGGTAGGTGTTCACCCAGCTAAGGAGTACTGCTTCCTTATCTTCGTCACACCAGTAGGCCCATACTTCAAGGGTGGTTTCTCAAGCAATCCTTACGTCATCGTTCGCGATTACGACCGCTCCGCACCTCTCGGTACAGGTAAGTATAAGGTAGGTGGTAACTATGCCGCATCACTCTTTGCCAACAATCTGGCTCATGAGAAGGGTTATGCCTGCGAGTTCTATCTCGACGCTAAGGAGAAGAAGTACATCGACGAGTGCGGTGCTGCCAACTTCTTCGGTATCAAGAACAACACCTATGTTACTCCAGAGTCAACCTCTATCCTGCCCTCTATCACCAACAAGTCGTTGATGCAGGTTGCTGAGGATCTGGGCATGAAGGTTGAGCGTCGTCCTATCCCCGAGGAGGAACTCGAGACCTTTGAGGAGGCTGGAGCTTGCGGTACAGCAGCTGTTATCAGCCCAATCAGCTATATCGACGACCTAGACACTGGCAAGCGCTACTCATTCGGCGACAAGCCTGGCCCACAGTCTAAGAAGCTTTTCGACACTCTCCGTGGTATTCAGTACGGCGAACTCGAAGATAAGCACGGTTGGACAACTGTTGTAATCGAATAACAAAAGGCCTCGCTCGAAATGAGTGAGGCCTTTTGTTATTTGTTCAGGCCTACAATCTTCGTTGCGGGCTTTTCTTTGTTCCTGCGATTCACCACCGTCACCACGCTCTGTGCCAGGTTGATAAATGCCAGTCCTGTAGATGTATCACTGCTCAGAGCTGCAGGCGTACCAGCGTCACCATTGTCGCAGATGCTCTGCACTAGTGGTATCTGTGCCAACAGAGGCACCTGCATCTCCTCGGCCAACTGCTTGCATCCCTCCTTACCAAATATATAATACTTGTTCTCAGGCAGTTCGGCAGGCGTAAACCATGCCATATTCTCTATCAGACCGAGTATGGGCACGTTCACCTTCTCGTTTCTGTACATGTCAATACCCTTACGCGCATCAGCCAAAGCCACCTGCTGAGGGGTCGACACTATCACCGCACCTGTGATGGGCAGCGTCTGCAGCAGTGTCAGGTGTATGTCGCTAGTGCCTGGAGGTGTGTCTAGGATAAAATAGTCCAACTCCCCCCAGTCGGCATCAGCTATCAACTGCTTCAGTGCACTTGTAGCCATACCTCCACGCCATAGTGTGGCAGTAGTTGGCGACACAAAGAAACCTATTGATAGCAGTTTCACGCCGTATTTCTCTATCGGACAAATCAGGTCACGCCCATCCTTCTTCACTGCGTATGGACGCTCGTCCTCCACGTCAAACATCTTTGGCATCGATGGACCGAAGATATCCGTATCCAGTAGTCCCACCTTGTAGCCCAGTCGTGCCAGCGCTATAGCCAGGTTGGCCGATACGGTGCTCTTGCCTACACCACCCTTACCACTGCTCACGGCAATTATATTCTTTACACCAGGCAGCATCTCGCCCACCTCTGGGCGTGGCTTCGACTTAAACTCAGTATCGATCTCCACTTCCACCTCCTTGCCGCAGTGGTACTTGATAGCAGCCTCAGCAGCCTTCACAGTCGACTTGAGAAACGGGTCTGTGTCGCGTGGAAACTCCAACACCACCTTAACCTTCCAATTGTCGCCATCATTCTGCGGCGCACTCACAGCAGGTGTGTCAGCCACCATGCCGCTCTCTACTACATTCTTCTTGGTGCCAGCATACGTTACCGTTTCCAGCGCCTCCATCACCTTTTTGGGGTATAATACTTTATCCATCGTTTCTATTATAATCTGTAAAATCCGTATAATCCGTAGGCCAGATATTTATTTCGCCTTATCAAGCGAGCTCCGCTTCGATCGGTGATAGCTGCGATAGTCGTCCAGTTCTATCTCCACCTCAGGCTCCAGCAATTCGCCCGTGCGCGGCAGGTTCCACTTCATATATTTTATATTCAATCCACGAGCTATCCACATGCCCTCATAATACGTCTTTATCGCCAAAATCTTCCTCGTAGCCTCGTCTATACGCTCATCATGATACAGGTCCTCTGTGCGGAATATCACAGGCAGTGCATTCTTCTCTACCGTATAAGTAGAATATGTGAACAGGAAGTTCGAGTCCGTCTTAAGATGTATCACGCCGCCATCTACAAGGAATTTACGATAGCGATTCATAAAATAGGTCGATGTCAGTCGCTTACGTGGGTTCTTCATCTGCGGGTCGCTGAATGTCAGCCATATCTCCTGCACCTCATCCTCTGCAAAAAAACGTTCAATTATTTCAATATTCGTTCGCAGAAAAGCAACGTTCTTTAGTCCCTCGTTCAGAGCCTGCGTAGCACCCGTCCACATACGTGCACCCTTGATGTCGACACCTATAAAATTCATATCTGGATAGAGTTTAGCCAACTCTACCGTATATTCGCCCTTTCCGCAGCCCAACTCCAGCACGATTGGGTTATCATTTTTGAAGTACTGCTCATGCCAGTGTCCCTTCATATCGAATGGCACATTCTCTATCACCGAAAACGGATATTGAAACACATTCTCATATGTCTCCATGTCCGCAAATTTAGCTAACTTACCTTTTCCCATAATTAAAATTGTGCTTCTATATAACTAAATCTTAACGCATTGACAATCAAGAAAAAGCGCATGCGGCACTTTCGTTCTGTAGTCGCAGGATTTTAGCCTGTAACCTCTCGA
>ONYZ01000077.1 GCA_900322175.1 uncultured Prevotella sp. | reverse complement strand
AACGAAGAACCGCCGTATGCGGAACCGCACGTACGGTGGTGTGAGAGGTCGGAAAATGAAGTAGGAGGAAAACTTCTTCATTTTCCTCCTACTCGATTTATCTAGCTTATTCAGCTACCTCTTCAGGTTTCATGTTTGTGTAAACCGTCTGGACATCATCAAAGTCCTCTAGCTTCTCTATCATCTTGTCGATAGTCTCTCGCTGCTCAAGTGTAACGTCCTTCAGGTCGTTAGGAATACGAGTAAATTCAGCACCAGTTACCTCGAAACCATTCTCTTCCAAGTGCTTCTGCACTGCGCTGAAGCTTGATGGATCGGCATAAATGGTGATGCTGTTCTCCTCCTCGTCCTCATCATACTCATCCTCTACTCCGTAGTCTATCAGATCAAGGATCATCTCGTCCATATCCAGACCATCCTTCTTCTTGAAGGTGAATACGCTCTTGTGGTCGAACAGGAAGCTAAGTGAGCCCTGTGTACCCAGGTTACCGTTAAACTTATTGAATACCGAACGAACGTCACCCACGGTGCGTGTGGTGTTATCGGTCAGTGTCTCAACGAAGATAGCGATTCCGTGAGGTCCGTATCCCTCGTATGTTACCTCCTTGTAGTCGCTCTGGTCCTTACCCATAGCGTTCTTGATAGCACGCTCGATGTTATCCTTCGGCATGTTCTCGCGCTTGGCGTTTGCAATGATAGCACGCAGTGCGGGGTTGTTCTCTGGTTCTGGACCGCCAGCCTTAACTGCGATAGCGATCTGCTTACCAATCTTTGTAAATGTCTTGGCCATGTGGCCCCATCGCTTCAGCTTAGTAGCCTTACGATATTCAAATGCTCTTCCCATACTATTTAATAATTTAAAAATTCAAGAATGTAAAAATGTAATAATTAGCGCAGTTCTGCATTAAGCTGCTTCTTAATCTGAGCAATCAGCTTGTTCATGATGGCCTCAATCTGCTTGTCACCCATGGTCTTTTCTTCGTCCTGCAGAATGAAGTTCACGGCGTAACTCTTCTTGCCAGCAGGCAGCTTGTCGCCCTCATATACGTCGAACAGCTCAACCTTCTTCAGCAGCTTCTTCTCTGTTTGGCGGGCTATCTGCTCTATCTGGGCAAACTCTACGCTATTGTCAACCAGCAGAGCCAGGTCACGACTAACGGCAGGGAACTTGGGCACCTCTGTATACAGCACCTCGTTCTTCTTGACTACCTTCATCAGTGCACTCCAGTTCAGCTCAGCATAATACACAGGTGCATCCAGACCGAACTGCTTCAGCAGCTTCTTGGTGATGATACCCATCTCGATGAGTTTCTTGCCACCACGGTTCTCGATAGTCAGACCTGATGAGAAGACATCGTTCTCTGTCTTTTTGCGAACTATCATGCCTGGCTTAACACCGATACGACGCAGAATGTTCTCTACGTATGCGCTCAACTCGTAGAATGACGACTCCTCATTGGCGTGAGCCCATGAACCCTCTACGCGCTTACCTGTCACCCAAAGCGCAGCGTGATACTGCTCCTTGTATGCCAGCATTGGATCGTCGTCGTTCTTCTTGGCAGGGTCGAATGTGTACACATTACCAAATTCGAAGAATCGCAGGTTCTGACGCTTGCGGTTCACGTTGTGCAGGATACTCTCCAGTCCACCAAACAGCAGACTCTGTCGCATCACGTTCAGGTCGGTGCTCAGCGGGTTCATTATCTTCACACAGTTCTCTGCTTGCATTGCGTTGTGTCCCTCGTAGTATGCACCCTTGGTCAGCGAGTTGTTCAGGATTTCGTTGAATCCCTCGCCTACCAACTGCTCGCTTACCACATTGGCCAACTTATGCTTCTGGTCCTCATCGCCTTTGATTACCAGGCTGCCCTTCAACTGTGTAGGGATCTCTACATTATTATATCCATATATGCGCAGGATGTCCTCTACCACATCGCAAGGACGGGTCACATCTACGCGATATGCAGGAATCTCGAGTGTCAGTCCCTCGGCGGTCTCGCCCAGCACCTTCATCTCCAGACTCTCGCAGATGGCCTTAATCTTATCCTCGGGGATAGTCTTGCCTACCAGGTCGTGCACGTACTTGTAACTCAGCTCTACCACAGCGTTCTTCATAGGCTCTGGGTAAACGTCTACTATCTCCATGCTAACCTTACCACCGGCCAACTCCTGACACATGATGGCAGCCTGCTGCAGTGCGTAGATGGTACCGTTTGGATCAACACCACGCTCAAAGCGGAAGCTTGCATCGGTGCTCAGTCCGTGGCGGCGAGCGCTCTTACGTATCCATGTTGGGTGGAAATATGCACTTTCTAATACCACGTTCTTTGTGGTCTCGTAAGTGCCGCTACCCTTACCACCGAATACACCTGCAATACACATTGGGTCTTCGGCGTTGCAGATAGCCAGGTCACGGTCGCTCAACTTGTGCTCCTCGCCATCCAGTGTCTGGAATGGAGTTCCGTAAGGCATAGTCTTCACTACTATCTTGTGCCCCTTCACCATGTCAGCGTCAAATGTGTGCAGAGGCTGACCATAAGCCATCATGATATAATTAGTAATGTCTACGATATTGTTGATTGGGCGCAGACCGATGGTGTTCAACTTGTTCTTCAGCCAATCAGGACTTTCCTTCACCTCGCAGTCCTTCACACTCACGCATGCATAGCGTTTGCAGGCCTCGGTGTTCTCTATCGTTACCTCGATAGGCAGATCATGATTGTCAACCTTAAACTTCGAGCAGTCGGGGCGATGCATCTTTGTCTCGTAGCCATTGCTCTTCAACCATGCATACAGGTCGCGTGCCACACCCCAGTGACTCAGTCCGTCGGCACGGTTGGCAGTGATGTCAACCTCAATCAGCCAGTCGCTCTCCAGGTGGTAGTATTCTGCGGCAGGTGTACCCACTACAGCGTCTTCGGGCAGCACGATGATTCCGGCATGATCGTTACCGATACCTATCTCGTCCTCGGCACATATCATACCGTTGCTCTCTACTCCGCGCAGCTTGCTCTTCTTGATCACAAACTCCTGATCGCCATCGTAAAGCACGCAGCCCAGGTCGGCCACTATCACCTTCTGACCAGCAGCTACGTTAGGTGCTCCACATACTATCTGTGATGGTTCACCCTTACCCAGGTCAACTGTTGTTACGTGCAGGTGGTCGCTGTTAGGATGAGGCTCGCAGGTAAGCACCTTACCCACGTACAGTCCCTTCAGACCGCCCTTAATACTCTGTACTTCTTCTAATGCGTCGACTTCCAGACCTGTAGATGTGAGTGCATCACATACCTGCTGTGCAGTCAGGTCGAAATCCACGTATTCCTTCAACCATTTGTAGGAAATATTCATTTTATACCAATCCTTTAGTAATTACTATCTTTGAAATTTCAGGGTGCAAAGGTAGCAAAAAAATGGTATATACACAAATTTTTCCTGCAAAATCTACTCTATTGTCTTCATTAAAAAGTCTACAGCGCCATTTATTCCGAATTTTCGCACGTCCAGACTGATGTCATAGTTGCGCGCATCAGTCCATTCGCGGCCGGTAAATGTCTTGGTGTATAGCTCTCTGCTGTAGTCATTATCTACCACCATTGCAGCAGCATCGCGCGGGTCCAGACCATACTTTTCGGCTATGCGATGTTTGCGGCAGTCTTTGGTGCTGTGGATGAAGATTTTCAGTGCGTTGGGGTGATCCTTGAAGATGTAGAATCCGCATCGTCCCACTATCACACAACTTTCTTTCGAAGCTATCTGTCGGATAATCTGACATTGGGCATCAAACAGTTCGTGAGATGTCTGGTCCTGTTCGGCTCCGTCATACTCAGCCTTAGCCATGTAGTTGCGATAGAAGTTTGTGAAGTCGTCGCGCCACAGCGGATTGCGCGCTTCTATCTTCTCCATCGCTTCTTCCATACGTGGAGCACGTTTTGCCACTTCGTTCAGGATCTGCTTGTCCAGAAGTTTCACTCCTAGTCGCCGAGCGATTTCGGCCCCGATCTCATGCCCACCAGTACCAAACTGGCGACTGATCGTAATTACAAATTTTTCCTCCTTATTCATATCGTTCCGTTTTTAGTTATAGATTACTATTTTATGGTGCAAATATAAAAAAAAGATTTGGAAACTCCAAACCTTTTTCTGATAATTTTTACATTATTTCATTTTTTAATTTTTACATTGCTCAAGATATTGAGCAGCGGCTTCTGCGCAGCGTTCTCCATCTACTCCGGCCGAGACTATTCCTCCGGCATATCCAGCACCCTCGCCACAGGGGAAAAGCCCCTGTACGGTTACGTGCATCAGCGTCTCACGATCACGCACGATACGTACCGGTGACGACGTACGCGTCTCAACCGCTATCATCACAGCCTCATTGGTCAAGAATCCATGAGCACTCTTTCCAAATGCCTTGAAACCCTGTTGCAATCGTTTGCTTATCATCTTCGGCATCCAGAAGTGCAGCGGACTGCTAATCAACCCTGGCGCATACGACGACTTAGGCAGGTCGTAGCTCAGTTTTCCATTCACAAAGTCCACCATGCGCTGTGCCGGTGCAGTCTGCTTCATATTGCCCTGCTGCCAACACATCCGTTCAAGTTCTTCTTGGAAACGAAGAACTTTTAATTGAGAATTGAAAATTGATAATTGAGAATTAGAATTATCCATTGTCAATTGTCCATTGTCAATTGAATCGAGGTCCTCCGGACGCACCTCAACCACCATACCACTGTTACTCCAGGCAGTACCACGATTAGCGGGGCTCATACCATTCACTACTATCTGTTCTTTATCCGTGGCTGCAGGTATCACAAATCCACCAGGACACATACAGAATGAGTAAACACCACGACCGTCGACCTGTGTCACCATTGAGTACTCAGCCGCTGGCAACCAGCGCCCTCTACCCTGCTTGCTGTGATACTGTATCTGGTCTATCAGTTGCGATGGATGCTCCAGTCTCACACCTACTGCTATACCCTTGGCTTCAATTTCAATCTTTGCTTCAACCAAATATCTGTAAACGTCTCTGGCAGAGTGACCTGTGGCCAATATTACCGGTCCTCTATACTCTTTGTCGGCTATACATCCCACGATGGTATTACCGTCAAGTATCAGCTGCGTCATCTTGGTCTCGAAGTGTACTTCGCCACCACATCGCAGTATGGTGTTGCGCATAGCTTCGATCACCTTCGGCAGTCGGTCGGTACCTATATGCGGATGAGCATCGGCTAGGATTGCTGTCGATGCACCGTGCTGCCAGAACACGTTCAGTATCTTGTCAGTATTGCCACGTTTCTTTGAGCGGGTATATAACTTTCCGTCAGAGTATGCGCCTGCGCCACCCTCACCAAAACAATAGTTGCTCTCGCTGTCCACCTGTTGCGTTCTACTGATGTTGGCCAGATCTTTCTTGCGGTCGTGCACATTCTTGCCGCGCTCTAGCACTATCGGGCGCAGTCCCAGTTCTATCAGTCGCAGTGCAGCAAACAGTCCGCCAGGACCAGCACCTACCACTATCACCTGTGGCTTGCCTTCCACATTAGGATACTCCGTACGCTGGTATTCATCATCCTTAGGTTGTTCGTTCACGTACGCGCGAACCTTAAGGTTTACGTATATCTGTCGCTGTCGTGCGTCAATGCTTCGTTTCAGTATTCTCACGCCGCATATCTCGTTGGCGTTGATACCATACTCATCGCCAAGATAGGCTTTCAGTCTATCCTCCTGCGCGGCCACCTCAGGCTTTACTCTTATCTGATATTCGTTAATCATGGGTGCAAAGGTACAAAAATTACCGCACATTACGCAGATTTATCCGATATTTTTGCTCGTTTCAGAATTATGTTGTATCTTTGCATCCAAATCATATATAATTATAGGATATGGCAAACAAAAGGTTTATCTGGAAGAAGGCGTCTAACAATGGTATGCTGAAGGATACTGGTATCATCATTGATACCGTAACGGGGGTGAATTATCTATTTGCCCAGTACTGCAACGGTGGTGGACTAACCCCACTACTCGACAGGGACGGCAAACCCATTATTACTCCCCCAAGCGAACTTATTGATTAATGAGGAATACAGAATGAAGAAGAATTTTTTATTGATACTAGCAGCCCTCATCTGGATGTGCAGTACATCTGTTTCGTCTCAGACAAAGCAGCCGAAAGGCATGAGAATGGAAGTAGCCGAGGCCGAAACCGACAAAGGTGACTACACCATTTTTACGTATATCGACAACGACGACACCTTTGGCTATTACCTGAGTCTTGTCAGAGAAACTGATTTCTTAGGAGCCGACGAAATTCTCGGCATAGAGGTGAAAAACGTCAGTGAGACTACAATCTGGCTGGGGGCTACCGCCGACGATGCTTTTGCCACCATCGACAATATCCTGACCTTGTATGAAAAGGATCTGGAAACTACAGCCGAGTTCCAAGGCCGAGACACAAAGAACGGCACACATTTAGGTAACGGGAACATTGTGAAATGTAAGGTTGTAAAAAAGACATTGGGTGGCAAGCGCCTAGAGTTCTTCTTCCCTCAGGGCAACCGTATCGCCCATGCCTACCTCACCAAGCAAGTGCTGAAAGAACTGCGCAGTGAATTTAAGATGAGCAAGAAGCTCCAGCCCAAGCTACACCGCTAGATTTTCTGACGATTGTCATAATACACCTCCTTATCAAGCATATTATTCGACTTGGCAAGTGCGAAGGTTGTGGTGATGTTGGCACTCTCGTTGCACACGCCATTGAACATGGCAGCGAGGGGGTCAACACAGATTACAACGCTGATTGCTTCGGCCGGCACGCCTACCACAGTGAATAGATAAGCCAGACAGATGATGCCTCCGCAGGGCACAGGCGGCTTGGCTATTGACATGATACATACTGAGAAGAGCAGCGTAACGAAGAGGTCGGGCGTAAGCTCGATGTCATAGATGCCCATCATCATCATCGTCATCAGCGAGAAGAACATGCAGTTGCCAGCCTTATTTAGCTGTACACCAACAGGTATTGAGAAGGTTGCCAGATTGGGGTTGATACCCAGTTTCTCTTCACAGAATTTCAGCACGAAAGGCAGACGGGCATGCGAACTGCTCACGCTAAAGACGAAGGGGCTGATTGACATCAGTTTCCTGGTGAGTTGGAAGGGCGATATCCGGCAAAAGAGCATCACTGTCAGAGCACCCACCAACCACACGATAATCACTCCTAGACAGAGACCGCCAAAGAGTCCGCTGAACTCCACAAGAGCATCAAGCCCGGTGCGCGAAATTAGCGAAGTCATTGACAGGAACACCATGACAGGAATGGTGAAGACAATGATTTTCAGCACGGCGATAGAAAAATTGAATGCGAATCCAGGTGTCTTTAATAGATACAAAACCGCCCATCTTCTCAATGTCGATGCTATGGATGGACTTATACGTGGCAACAAATTTCTCCATGATACTATCAAACTCATCCGGTCTAGTTGTCAGCGTATGTCCTACGGTGTCGGCATGATCTACCATCTCGAAGATGGCACCATAGGCATTGTTACATTCAACCAAGTCGAAGGAGATGGCTGTCGGAATGCCTGCCAAAAATGCCTTCTTTGAGTAGTCTATCTCCTGATATATCTTCTCAAGCGGCACGCCTTTGTTGTACAACTTGATAATGATGTCTTCGCCGGCACGATATACCGTACTGCTTTGTCCTTGTCCAATGATATCGAAGCCATCCACACTTACTTTTCGCATCTTCTTGCGAATGTTCAGAATCTTGGTGAAGCCTGTCATTTCGAAAACGTCATAAACACCTCGTACTACGTTTTTCACAGTAACCGTCTCTGGTTCCTTCAGTTTTTGGACCGTGAGCAGCATTCTGAGTCCTGCGCTGGAAATATAGTGCAGCTTGGCTGCATCAAACACCACTTTCTTATCGGGATGAGCTTCTACGATGCTCAGTACTTCTTTTTTTAGTGCTTCGGCATTATCCGTTCTAATATGTCCTTCTAAGGTAATGATTAGTTCGTTGTTCTCTTCGTTATAGTTCATATTACTTCTTATTAATTGTTTTTTCACGATAGTTTTATTTCCATTGTAGTTTTCTGTACTTCCATGCCCATGTTTCTGTAGAAGTCTAGTGCAGGATCGTTACCTTCCCATACATTCAGGGTGATGTTGTTGCAGCCGATAGATTGGGCATAATCGTGCACAAACTCGTATAGAGCCTTTCCTATATGCTTGCCGCGGGCCTTTTCGTCCACACAGATATCATCAATATACAGTGTCTTGATGTCCTGTAGCAGTTTATCATCCTTTACTTCTGTGATTTTGCAGAATGCATGACCTAACACCGTCCCGTTATCAAATACGAATACGGGGCTGCTGTCATTACCCAGCAGGTCTTCGAGTTCCTGCTCATCATACTTAGTAGTGTTCGGCTTGAACAAGTCCGGACGTAACACATGATGCACCATATTTACCTGATGCAACAATTCGATGATACTCTTAATGTCGTTTATATTCGCTCTTCTTACCATGCTGCAAAGGTAGGAAGATTATTTCACATTTCCAAATTTTTCTTTGTTTTTAGCTATTTTGTAGGTTACAATTTTACAAACACTTGAAGCTGAAGTCAATCGAAAACTTGATGAGATGCACAAGAAATATCCCGATGACTACAACAGGAGAAAGAGGCCTGACATTATTGAGAATACATAATAGCAATTCCGCCTTTGCAGTTTGTGATTTGCAAAGGCGGATTTTTTTCTAAAAAGCTAAAGACATAACCCTTGTGAGGCTATGTCCTAGTATGACTGTCAGAACGGTCCAGCTTGAAAATATGCTACGAAAGCAAGGGTTTCGCGCCCTCTGACGACATTCTGACGCTGCGAAGATAGGAAGATTATTCGATACTTCCAAATATTTTCGCGAAAAAGTATCAAAATCGCCTATTCCATTGGTTTAATCATCGATTCGATGCGCTCGGCTTTGCCGCTTCGCTTGTCGAAGAATTGGATTTCTTCGTCTGTCAGGTTGTACTTCTTGTAGAGTTCTTCATCCGTCCTCTCTTTTTTATTCATTATTTCTAATAAAAATTTGGATATATCCGAATTTATCTGTAACTTTGCCCACAAATTATAAGAAAATGAACTTTGAAATAACTGAAATAACGGATCTCTCAGGAGAAATATTACGAGTTGGACAATTAAGGCTTTATTGTCTATAGTTTGATCGTACAGCAGTCTTTTTCGGTTCCGGCGGATACAAATCTCAAGAAATTAAAGCCTATCAAGAGGATTCGCTTTTAAATGCGAAGGCTAGCCAAATGCGCGAAATAGCAGCCCGAATCAATAAGGCTATTATTGATAAGGACATAGTGATTGAACAAGATGGAAGTTTAACTATTAATTATTGGGAGGACGATGAAGATGAATAAGAAAAATGCAACAGGAACACTTGGTAAGATGCTGAAGGAGGTTGATCCTGTGCAACTTGCCAAAACTCGCAACAGAATGCTTGTAGCTGCCAAAATAGCTGATGCTATGAAGGCGAAGCATCTCAACCAGAAGCAGTTTGCAAAAATGATGGGCCGCACAGAGTCTGAGATATCAGACTGGCTTTCTGGGAATCGTAATTTTACGATTGACACCCTCTTTGATATCGGTCAGGCATTAGGAATCACTTTTCTCAGCGAAACGCTTCAATACACCGCAACTGAAGTATACGAGTTCGACCCCATGATGGCTTGCGATCCTATTTTACCTCCAGAACCATAATAAGGACCAATTTCATACCCTCTATATGTACGAGCCGAAGTCAGACGAAGTAGAATTTCTTCGTCTGTCAGGTTGTACTTCTTATAGAGTTCTTCATCCGTCCAGGGCTTTGTGAAATCTTGAAGGAGCACATAATGGTATACTCCAGACATAGCATCTTGTGTTATTTTCATTACAGACACAAGAAATCTAAAAAAACGAGTTTTTAATCTTCTATTAAAGTATCTGGATTCTAGAAATAATGACGCTGAAGGCATTGCGTGCCAATACACTTCCGCCTTGGCAATACGTGGTAGCCAAGGCGAAAGTGTTTTATTCCATTGGTTTGATCATCGATTCGATGAATTGGATTATTCATGTCATGTCATCTGAATAAATATCGACTATAGATGTCACAAACGGCATATATCTACCTTTTCCCTTTCTTTGAACCTTCATAATATCAAAGGAGCCAATGTTGTAAGGTTGAGCTGGGTTATAATCCAGTAAAATAAACTTTTCTGCACCAGCACCCATACGAAGCAAATATCCATCAGGGATATCTTGCTTACTTACTAACTTTGGAGTGCTAATTAGTTTATAAGGTGTCGCTTTGTCATTGCACCAATAGTGGAACATGATGTATCTAATACGGCTAAAATCTACACTATTTAGCCAACCATCCTTTATTCCTATGGCAAGTTTACCTATAGGTTCTGTTTTTTTACGAGAAGTAGAACCAATGGCATACATTAGAATATCATCGTTATTTACAATTGCCACATCAGACAAGAAAGGTAATCTTTCAACAACTTCTTCATGACAAATAAAACAATTCGTCTGGGTATCTTCTGCTTTTACGATGTCAGGAATCTTTCTCTTGTATGTAGCAAACGTCCTTCCGTTTTCTATTTCTTCACGACGTGCTTTGCTGATTGCAGCAAACTCCGTTTCACGTTCTATTCCAAGAAATCTACGCCCCAAAAGATTTGCTGCGATACCTGTTGTAGAAGAACCTGCAAACGGATCGAGTACCCACGCTCCTGCTTGTGTAGAAGCCAAAATAATGCGGCTAAGCAAACCTAATGGCTTTTGTGTAGGATGCTTGGTACACGTTTTTTCCCAAGGTGCTATAGCAGGCAAGCGCCACACATCAGTCATCTGTGTGTCGCCGTTGATATGCTTCATCAACTCATAATTATAATAATGTGGAACCTTCTCACTCTTGCGAGCCCAGATGATGAACTCTGTCGAATAAGTGAAGTAGCGGCATGATATATTAGGCGGTGGATTTGTCTTGGCCCACGTTATCACATTCAGAATTTTATAGCCCAACTGCGTAAGACAGTTTGCG
>ONYZ01000070.1 GCA_900322175.1 uncultured Prevotella sp. | reverse complement strand
CCATATTCTTAATGCGTTATGATTTATACTAATAACGCAGAATATGGGGAAATATTCAGTCAGCGGTCATTTTTTCAACCGTACAGGTCGAATTTTTTTGAGTTGGATAATTGGGTGTTACCTTTACCGCCGCAATTATTAAAATGGTCGAATAAGGAGCGACCTGTTGGGCGAAGTGAGCGAAAGGAGTCTCGCGAGTGAAATAGGATCCAATTCTGGAACTTCTTCCTCACAAACCTGGCAAATTGAACAAGCTAAAACAAGTCCGTCCTGAGGACTTTGACGTGGAGGCGCTGATGGAGGCTGCACGAGAGGGAAGACTATATGTTGACGAGAAGAAAAAGACCGTCAACAAGGAGCAGGTAAAAAGAGATGTACGTGCGTATGTGGCGCGTATCAGTCAACTGGTTACTCGACGCTACAGGTCGACGATTGATGAACTGTGGGACGAGATTCTTAATGACGATGACTTTATGGAGTTGTTGTTGCCTGGCAACAAGGCTAAAAAATGCAGAGGCTTTAACAAGTACAACGTGATGCGTATTATAGGTATATTGCGCGAGAAGGATGTTTACGAGCGCTATAGCGACCGCAAGTTCGCTTCGATGTTAGAGCAAATCGAAAGAGATTGCTCGTACCGTAGCTATTTGGGAATGGGATTGGAACAACGTAGTTTGCTCGTAGAAATCCGGCAAATTGTAACTTTAACTTTTGGATAAAATCAGTTGTTTTTATCCATCTGAAAATCGCCGTACCTTTGCACCGTCAAAACATTTAAATAGGACAACAAAGAGAATGGAAAAGAAGTACGTAAGAAACGAGCACGGAATCAACATTAAGGTGTGTTGCGCATCGTGCAAACAGCGAAAGATTACAAGCGACCGAGGTCGGGTGTGTGGTCTGAGTGGAATTAAGGTTAAGGCGGGTAACTGCTGCGACCAGTGGGAGATGAACCGACGCCTGCAGAATGCAGGTATGAGTGGGGGACAGGTGAAGAGTTGGCGCTACCTGAGCTACTATCGCGAGCGATGGACAGAGCAGCGCGAAGCACTGACCTCCGGAAGAATCACCGCTGCTGCAATGCTATCGGCCGAGAACATCAGAGAAGAATACGAACAGGAGCAGGGCTCCATATACATTAACTTATAAATAAAAACAACAACAAAGATGATTAGAGTTAAAGGCTTTATCAAGGAAGTAGGTCAGACAAAAGAGTGGACTGACGGTAACGGCGAACTTCGCCATAGTGTTAACCTCGTGATGGCATTCCCCCATATGTCGAAAGACGGCAAAGAGATATGCGACGAGATGGCGGGCGAGATGTTTCTGCCCAAGGACAAGACGGCAGAGGGTATAAAGAAGGCGTGTGAGAATCACGAGAGGTGTGAGATACACTTGGGATTCAGACTATCTGACTGGAAAGGCAAGAAGATCCAGAACATCAGAGTGTATAACATAACCAAACTGATGATGTAAGTAATAAACCAGATTATGAAGAAGATTAGCAAGAAAAAGACTCAGAGAGAGGTAACGCTGGATGGTATGATGACCATCGGCAAGTCGGCAAACAATCTGCGACAGGCAGACTTCCAGTGCTGCGAGGATGTGAAGATTGAGTCGTTCATCGGCAGATTCAAGGTACAGGGTATGCACAACGGCGACGTGTATATGCAGGAGCTGCCCAAGCGATTCAGAAATAAGCCTTTGTTCCGACTTGACAACAGCTCGCTATCGTTAGGACGTAACGGACTATATTACTTCAACTTCCGTATGCCGGAGAGCGAACTGCGTGCACTGCCAGAACTGCTGATGAAGGAAGCTAGAGAGGCTGCGGGGAAGGTTATCAAGATGTACTTAAATGGTAATAAGCGATGATTAGACCAAGCTATTTTAACAGCGTGAGAGACCGCAAGGCAAAGACCCTGACCCCTGCGGCGCTCAGCGCCCTACAGACCCGACGGGCAACCATCGACGGAATGGCGGAGATAGCCAAGCTACAGGGCGAGGGTAAAGATATACGTCCGGGCAAGGAGATGCTGAGTGTGATAACATGGGGAGCGCGCTACAATGAAGGCGACCCGCGAGGTACAGAGGGCGCACAGCCTACGGGTCTGTTCTTTATAGACTGCGACCATCTGAAAGAACCGCCTCGCGAGGTATATGAACGACTGATGACGGCCAGTAGCATAGCCGACGAGGTTCGCCGTAAGGCTGTGGCTGATGTGATGAAGCAACTAGTGAAAGGTGCCCACGTAACGCCCAGTGGCGAGGGACTGAGAATCATCCTGGCAAAACTGCTACCTGATAAGGACAATGAGGCAAACATCTTGGCATTTAAGCAGATGCTGGCTGCTGACCCTGCCATCGAAACGGTGGATGAGAAGGTGAAGGATATAGGGCACCCTAGCTACGTGCCGAGTCAGGACTATTGGATATATTTTGATAATGACATACTGAATGAAGATGAGAAAGAAGATGATGCAGCTGCTGGTAAGGACGGTGCTGCACTACAGAAAGCGGGAAGCGTCGCAGACCTTATCGGCGAAGTCGCAACAAACGCAGGAGCCAAAACCGTTCAAACTCAGGACGAGCTACGGGGAGATTATCGACTTAGACTGAGTTATGACGCAGAGGGCTATCCCATAGGCACGAATGGCAAACGCCTGTAGACAGAATATCGCGGCCACCAACTGACTGAGATTCGCGACAACATCGTGACGCTGATGGGCGGACAACCCGAGGTGGGCGACCGCAACATGCGCACCTATAAGGTGCTATCGGCAATGGCTCCCATCGTGGATTATAAGGAAGAGGTGTTGCGCACGCTGATACCATATTGGGGCTTGACGTGGGACGAGGTAGAGCCGATAGCCAAGAGTGCTGCCAAACGTCGCCCATCAGAAAAGTTGCCCTACCTACTGTGGAAGGTGCTGCGCGAGATGGGTATAGACGATGCCTCGATGCAGGTGGATGAAGATGACGAAGATTTCGAGGATATCGAAGAATTGCAAGAAGAGACAGGCCCTTCACGAGACCTGATGCCGCCGCTGGCACCGGTGTTCAAGCAGTGGGTGGGGCGTGCACCAAAGGACTATCTGGAGATGATATACTTCTCGGTGCTGTTCTGCATGTCTTGTCTTGCGTCGAAACTCCGTGCGCGCTATCTCGACGGACGCATCCACTCGCCATCGCTTTTCGTTACCGTCGAAGGTTCGCCGGGCTCGGGAAAATCTTGGGCGTGCGATGTTTGCGAAATGTTGCTGGAACCTATGGCTAAGGACGACGAGAAAGGAATGGAGAAGCAGCTGGAATATGAGCGCGAGCTGAAGCGCTGTCGCAACTCGAAAAAGCAGCCCGAAGACCCAATGGTAATCCAGCGTCTGCTAGACCCGACCATCTCGGTTACGGCCTTCCTAAAGCAGAACTTCCAGAATAAAGGTCTACACTCGGTGACTGTCTGTCCCGAAGTGGATACAATGGTGAAGCAACACAATCGAGGATCGTGGGGACAGTTATCGGATATATACCGACTGGCATACGAGAACGCTGTCACAGGACAGAAATTCATGTCGGAAAACTCGTTCTCAGGCAGAGCTAAGGTGTTCTACAATCTGCTGGTGACGGGAACTCCGAAATCTATGGCCAAGTTCTTCAGGAATGTAGAAGACGGACTGGTTACGCGTACTATCCCCATCGTGCTGCCCGACCAATTCGGTGCACGTAATCCCCAGTGGAAGCCTTGGACGGCGCTGCAGAGAAAGGTAATCAGCGACACCATCAGTCGAGTGTATCATGCGCTATCGATGGACGAAGAGGGTAATGTGGCCGAGGAACACATGATGCAGATAGACTGGCTGAACAAGGCGCTAGACGAGTGGCTAGAGGAGCAACGATTGAAGGCTATTAAGGAAATGTCGCGCTCGCGCGACCAATATCGTCGCCGAGCCGCCAACGATGGGTTCCGTGCAGGAATGGTGGTCTATTATCTGCTGGGCGAGAAACCGACGGCCGAGGTGAAACGCAAAACGATAGCCAACGCTCTGTATGTGGCCACCTATGCCGTAGAATCACTTATAGCCAAGTATGGCCGTGAGACCGAGGAGACGCTGGTGGACAAAGAACGCCGTCCTGCAAAGAGTATCATACTGTTCGACATGATGCCCGAAGAGTTCAGTCGCGACCAGTTGAAGCAAAAGATGCAGGAGCTGAAAGTGCTGTCGAAACTGCGCGACGTAGTATGGCGCTGGACTAAGTCTGGACTCATCGACGTACAGCCCGACGGAACTATCCGCAAGGCGTCTTAAACGCCTCAAACGTCTTAGTGTCTTTTTGAGAATCACACAATAGTATAGAATATGACAGAAGTAACAATCAACAAACATGCACGACTCAGCGAGCACTTTACGCTCGCTGAGCTCTGCAAGACAAGTGCGAAAACGCAGGATGGAAACATCCCTTCGCACGTATATATCGAGAATTTGAAGCGCCTCTGCGGGTGGTTGGAGATGCTTCGCAGCGAGTGGAACCGCCGCTACGCGGATGGAAGATGTAAGATGGATGATGGAAGATGTAAGATGGGGGACGAGCCGATAATCATCAACTCAGGGTACAGATGCCCTGATGTAAATAAAGCCGTAGGTGGTGTCGCCACCAGCAATCACCTGACGGGTTGTGCGGCTGACATCCGCGTATCAGGCATCGAGCAACTGATCCGTTACGCCACCATCCTGCTCGACATCTCAGACGAGAGTCAGGAGGATTTCGATGAACTTTTAATCGAGAAAAATAACTTCGGAGCCATCTGGTTGCACTTTGCAGTTAGGCCGAAAAACAATCGCAGAAAGGTGAAGCTAATAAACGCATAAAGCGTTTCTGCGACACCAAAAAAGTATCAAAAAAATTGCGAAAATGAGCAAAAATGTACGTGTTACACCTCTATATTTCGTCCACTCTTTTTTGATTTATTAAAAATGTTAAGGTGGTGGTTATCAGTGGGTTGTGAAAATCGCGCCCCTATAACCGTCCACTTTTTGCGCTACCACACGCGATATGAAGGTTTTTTTTCGCTAAATTTGCAATCGGAAAAACCTAAGTGGTATATTCTAACTTATAATTAACATTTAATAAAACCAAAGTATGAAAAAAAGCAGGTTAATTACGATGTTGTTGGCACTAATGGTGTCGCTGACATCTTGGGCCCAGGGAATCTCGGGCACTGTGGTTGACGACAATGGCGACGCCGTTATCGGTGCCTCTGTCGTCGAAAAGGGTAATCCCCAGAAAGGTACTATCACCGACTTTGATGGTAATTTCACCATCAGAGTGAACGAAGGAACTACACTTGTAGTGAGCTACATCGGTTATGTAACTCAGGAAGTAAAAGCTACAAGCGGAATGCGCGTGGTGATGAAGGAAGACGCTCAGACACTGCAGGACGTAGTGGTTATCGGCTACGGTGTGCAGAAGAAGAGTGTGGTAACAGCCTCAATCGCCAAGGTGAGCGCTGAGGATCTGGAGGGCAAGACACGTCTGCGTGCTGAGGATGCACTCAGAGGTATGGCAGCAGGTGTAAACGTCACCTCAGCCTCTGGTCAGCCAGGCGCCAAGTCGATGATTCGCATCCGTGGTATCGGAACCATCAACGACTCTAATCCTCTTTATATTATAGACGGTATGCCTACCAATCAAGACGGTATGGAGAGTGTTAACCCAAATGACATCGAGAGTATCGAAGTGCTGAAGGATGCTGCTTCGGGTGCCATCTACGGTGCTCGTGCTGCCAATGGTGTAATCTTGGTAACCACCAAGAAGGGTAAGACCGGCAAGGCACAGATTAACTACAACTTCAGCTACGGCTGGCAGAGCGCATGGAAGAAGCGCGACGTGACTGGAGCTACCGACTATGCTATACTGCAGAACGAGCGCGCCGTACAGACAGGCCAGGCTCCACTGTATCAAGATCCATATAACCTCATCGACATGAACGGTGAGAAAATCAACGGATTCGGCACCAACTGGCAGAATCTGCTGTTCAACGACAATGCTCCTATCCAGCAGCACGACGTAAGTATCAGTGGCGCATCAGACAAGGTGAACTACTACCTGTCGCTGGGCTACTTTACACAGGAAGGTATCGTGGGTGGAAACTACGGACAGAGTAACTACGACCGTCTGACCATCCGCTCTAACAACCAGTTCAACCTGTTTGATGAATCAAAGGAGCGCAACTTCCTTAACAAACTCGACCTGGGCGCCAACATATCATATATGCGTGTGCACAACACCGGCATCGAGGCCAACTCTACATGGGGCTCGCCTCTGGGTTCGGCTCTGTATCTGGCTCCAACACTGCCAGTTACACTCACACAGTTGGGCTACGAGGAAAACGGCGATGCTCGCTACGGTCAGGCTATGATAGACCGCTACTCGGCTTACGACCTGTACTATGATGCCAATGGCAACCCATACACCATCCCCGGATACGTGGGCAGCTATCAGGAGCAGAACAACCCAATAGCCATGATGCAGGGCAACCCATCAAAGAACTGGAGTCACAAATTCATGCCTAAGTTCACTATCGACCTGCAGCTGTGGGACGCACTGAAGTACCACTTCTCTTACAGTGCAGAACTCTCATTCTGGGGCTATGATGCAGCTACACTACAGAAGTATTATCTGAGTGGAAACAACAATGCCGACCACACATCGGCCACATCGTATAAAGGCCAGAACACCACATGGCAGATAGAAAACACTCTGACATACGACAAGACCTTCGGCAAGCACACCATCGGTGTTGTGCTGGGCCAGAGCGCACTTAAGTTTACTGGCGACGAGTTGGGAGGCAGTCACTGGAATCTGGTAAACATCAACAAACCATCGCTAAACTACACCACTGGTGGCGATCTGGAGCTTTCTACCGATGCCGATGGCAAGGTGACTGGTGCCAAGAGCCTGGTAGGCGCATGGGGTGGTCCATACACTGAGCACAGACTGTCATCACTGTTTGCACGTCTGAGCTATAACTACGACGAGAAGTACATGGTGCAGGCTACCATCCGTCGCGACGGTTCGAGCCGCTTCGGTTCTAATAATAAGTATGGTGTGTTCCCATCATTCTCACTGGGATGGAACATCATGAACGAGAAGTTTATGGAGAGCACCAAGGGATGGCTCAACAATCTGAAACTGCGTGCCAGCTGGGGTAAGAATGGTAACGACAACATCGGAGACTTTGCCTATACCACACTTACAGCACTCGGAGCCAGCAGTAACTACTACTTCGGCAGAACAGCATCTCTCGTTTACGGCTCGAAGGCTAACCGTCTGGCTAATGAAGACCTGAAGTGGGAGGAATCAGAGCAGACCGACCTCGGTATCGACTTCGGTTTCTGGAATAACAAACTCACCTTCTCTGTTGACTACTTCATCAAGAAGACCAATGGCATGATTATCGAGATGCCTATCCCAAGCTACGTAGGTGAGGCACGTCCTCTGGCCAACGTGGGCGACATGGAGAACAAGGGTGTTGAGTTTGAGCTGGGTTACAAGTGGAACATCAGCGATGCACGCTTCGCAGTGAAGGGCAACGCTTCATATCTGAAGAACGAACTGAAGAATCTGGGTAACGACACTGGTTTCCTGAACTACGGCATTAGCCAGTTCAGCGATGGTGGCACACGTGCCGAAAACGGACAGCCTTTCCCATTCTTCTATGGTTACAAGACAGATGGTATCATTCAGAATGCAGCCGAAGCAGCTGAGTACAATGCCAAGTACGGCACAAACAAGCAGCCAGGCGACTTCCGTTTCGTAGATACCGACCAGAACGGTGTTATCAACTCTGACGACCGTACAAACATCGGTAACGGTGTGCCTACATGGACATTCGGTCTTAATCTGGATGCCGACTGGAAAGGATTTGACCTGAGTCTCTTCTTCCAAGGTGTTAGCGGAGCCGATGTGTTCGATGCTACCTATCGTCAGGATATCGCATCGGGTAACTATCCCACTTGGGTGCTGCAGCGCTGGACTGGCGAGGGCACATCAAACAAGGTGCCTACACTGGGCAAGAGCGAAAACTGGGTTTGCAGCGATATGTACATTCAGGACGGCAGCTACCTGCGCCTGAAGAACATCACACTGGGCTATACACTGCCTATCAGCCTCACCAAGAAGGTGAACATCAGTCGCCTGCGCATCTATGCACGTGCTGAGAATCTGTTCACATGGACTAAGTACTGGGGATTCGATCCTGAAATCGGCTCGGGCTCTACTTCTCTGGGTGTAGATTATGGCGTTTATCCACAGGCACGTACCTACACGCTCGGATTCAACATTTCACTCTAATACACATTAAAGATAAATATAATATGAATAAGCATATTTCTATTATAGCAGGACTCTGTGCAGCTGCTTTTACGCTGACAGCCTGCGGCGACAACTTCCTTGAGGTAAAGAATCCTACAGGTGAGCCTCTGGAGGAATATTACACAACAGAAGAGACTCTTAACGAGGCGCTCACATCGGCATACGCACCATTGCACTGGCCCGACTGGGACGGCTCTGCCTACAACGACCTGACCGTGGATGGCGAAATCATGGGTGACGACTTCTGGGTAGGAGGTTCTAATGCTACCGACAATGAGCATTGGCACAAGCTCTTCAACTTTGAAGGCAACGGCAACCAGACACTCGCTACACTCTGGGGCGACTTCTACAGTGGTATCAAGCGCTGCAACGACGCTATCAAATATGCAGGATGGCCAGGTAAGGCCAGCAGCGAGTTCCGCAAGTCGATGGAGATGCAGGCACGACTGCTTCGCGTGTACTATTATAATATACTGTGGCACTACTATGGCAATGTGCCCTTCTATCTGGAGAATCTTGCACTGCCTTACACAGCTCCACAGCTCACAGCCGATGAAATCTATAATCAGCTGTTGCCAGAGCTTGAGGATATCATCGCATCAGGCGTATTGCCTATGAGATGGGAGACTGCCGAGAGTGGTCGCGTTAGCCAGGCATTCGCCTATATGCTCTATGCCGAGATGGTAATGTATCAGAACGACTCAGCACGCTATCCTACTGCTTTGGGCTACATGAAGCAGATTATCAGCGACAGCAATTACAAGCTGAATCCAGACTTTGCCGATCTGTTTGCAGAGAGCGGCGAGTGGTGCGCAGAGAGCATCTTCGAGATAAACTACAACGATGATCAGGCCCAGCGTGACTGGGATAGCGCTGCCATCAATGCCGGTGGTACAGTGTTCCCAACACTCTGCTCGCCCAACGGATGGGCTGGCGGCGAAGGCTGGGACGGCGGTAACGACGGATGGGGATTCCTGCCCTGTAAGGTGGAGACATATAATATGTATGCCGAGAACGATAAGCGTCGCGATGTAACCTGCTGGGACGTTCGTGGCTACACATACACCGAGCGTTATCAGGACACCCACATCTGGCATGGTAAGTATCGTCCACAGAGCGCTAACAATCAGGACTGCCCAACATCAAAGAACCTGAACTACAACAACAATAAGCGCATCTATCGCTATGCCGAGACTCTGTTGAACGCAGCTGAGCTGCTGCTGCAGACTGGCGGAAGCGCATCGGAGGCTGCAGGATATGTAAACGAGGTTCGCGAGCGTGCCGGCCTGGCTGCACTGAGCAATGTGACCATCGACGACATCCTGAACGAGCGTCACCTCGAGTTCTGCGGCGAGGGCAAGCGCTACTTCGACCTGGTACGTGCCGAGGGTATCAGTGGTGCTACCGAGAAGGCTACTCTGAAGCTTGTGCCCGATACATACGGCTATCGCACTAACACCTGGACACCAAGCAAGAAGCACATTCCTCTGTCACAGAGCGAGCTGGATGCTGACCCAACGCTGAAGCAGAACAACTATTAAGATTAAACATTAATGATTAAACATTAAATAGATTATGAAGAATCTGATTAAATATTCGATAGGAGCTCTGATGGCAGGTGTGATGATGACAGCCTGCTCGCCCGACAAGTTCGACGGCGCAGACCCCAATGGCATTCCATCGGTAAGTGGCGTTGACTTCCAGATCAGCGTCGACCAGGAGACCAACCAGATGATTGCCACATTCACACCACAGGCTGGTACATATCCTGTATGGATTATCAATGGTAATACCTATTCTACCCTGCAAGAGGTAGGTTATCAGAACCCTGAGGCTGGTACATACAGCATCGAGATGAAGCTTGGTAACCGCAACGGATTCAGCCAGGGCTCTATCAGCAAGAGTTTCACATTCAATGAGACTAAGATTGACTATTCAGCCGACTTCCGTCGTCTCTGCGGCAAGGAGTGGCGTATTGCCAACAAGGAGCAGGGGCATTTGGGCTGCGGCCCTGCCGGAACTGCTGCCACAGAGTGGTGGAGTGCTGCTCCTAACGATAAGAAGGACTTTGGTGTTTACGACGACCGCATCACATTCACTGCCGACACACGTAAGGGCGGTAGCTATACCTACAATGCAGGTGCCGACGGTAACACCTATGTTAATAAGGGTGTAACCAAGTGGAACACCCAGAACGATAATGCCGACGTAGATGTAGCAGTGGGCAACCAGACTTCAAGTTGGAGCTTCGAAATCTACGACTGGGAGGATGCTGAGGGCAATGTAACTAAGCAGACCTACATCCAGTTGGCCGACAACACCGCATTCCCTTACATCTCGAGCGACGCTCAGTACGAGAATCCTAAGTTCCGTATCGAGACACTCACAGCCACCAAGCTGGTGCTGGTTTACGACGCACCTGATCGCGGCATAGCATGGCGCTACATCCTGACAAGCGCTCCTGATGAGCGACTCGTTGAGGAGCAGGGATTCGATGCCAACAGCGACTTCAACCTCTGGAAGGGCATCACTCCTAACGCTACCTTCTACTTCAACCCAGGTTGGGCTACAGAGCGCACAGGCGAGATGGAAGCTGGCTACACTGGTGGAAACAACGACTACACCGTGACAGTTCCCGATGCTTGCTCAGACCGCTGGCAGGCTCAGTTCCACCTCCACACCGACCTGAATCTGAAGGCTGGAACCAACTACGACTTCTCTGTTATCTTCAATGCCGATCAGGATATCGACGGTGTGACTGTTAAGCTCACCGACGAGGCAGATGCCGATGCTATCATCGACGTAGCCGACATAAGTCTGAAGGCTGGTCAGGATATTGTATTCTGGCAGAGCGACATAGCAGGTAAGGACCTTTCTAAGGTGAAGTTGGTATTCGACTTCGGTCATGCTACCGGTGCTACCAAGATTAATGTAAGCAACGTGGTTATCAAGGATCACGCTAACGACGATGGTACCATCGTGAAGGAAGGCGATACCCCCGACGCTCCAAAGGCTGACTGGGATCCAACAGCAGTTTCTAACTTGTGGACAGCTGTAGAGAATGGTGATGCATTCAAAGGAACTTCTACATGGTTCGCAAACGATGGTTGGAGCACACTTGACACTCAGCCAGAGATTGTACATAAAGATGGTGTTTGGGAATTTGTTGCTCCTGGTGGAGTAGGCTCTAGTCAGTGGCAAGGACAGCTCAAGATCTTCACAACCATTCCTGCATCAAAAGCTAAAAAATACAATTTTTATTGTGTTGTAGAGTCGGATATGGATATTCCTGGAGTTACCATCAAACTTACTCAGAGTGATGAAAGCGAATCGAATAAGCATGATGACAATTTCTTCTTTGATGGACGTCATGACGTGAAAGCAGATGTACCTATGGTTTACAAGGCAGAAGCTGCAGAACTTTCAAAAGCTGATGCACATGAATTGACACTCGTATATGATTTTGGTGGTGTACCTGAAGGAGCTCACGTTAAGATTAGTAAAATCTATCTCGAAGAGGCTGTCGTAATGAACTACGACGACGCTAACAACCTGTGGAAGAGTGTTGATGCAGGCGATGCATTCAAAGGTACTTCTACTTGGTTTGCAAACGATGCTTGGTCGACACTTGATACTCAGCCTGAAATTAAACACGATGGCAATCAGTGGAGCCTGGTTGTGCCTGAGGGTGTCGGAGCTTCACAGTGGCAGGGACAGGTTAAAATATTCACTACACTGAGTGCAAAACAGGATGATCCATACAACTTCCAATGCACCATCATTGCTGATAACGACATCACAGGCGCTACTATCAAACTTACTCAGAGTGATGAGAGCGAATCGAATAAACATGATGACAACTTTTACTTCGATGGTCGTCATGATTTGAAAGCCGACGAGCCTTTTGTTTACAAAGCAACCTGTGTTACCCTGCCCAAGGGCGATGCTCACGAGTTTACCATGGTCTTTGACTTCGGAGGAGCTCCAGCTGGCACAAATATCACTATTAAAGATATTATTTTTGAAAAAGCTCAATAATTGAATAATTAATGAAACGTTACATGTTTAACACTCTATTGCTCGCACTCACCGCAGTCTTTACTGGCTGCGGTGGGGGCAGCGATGACCCACAGCCCGCTACTCCAACGATCACCGTATCGCAGGAGACTATCAGCGCACCTGCCGCAGGAGGCAGCTACACGATTAACGTTACCACCACTGGAAAAGAGTGGGGTGTTTATGCCGATGGCGACTTCGTGAAAGCCACAGCCAACTACTCATCTAATTCGGTGGCTATAACCGTTGCCGAGAATCCTAATACCACAGAGCGTACAGGTAGCGTCATCATTATGTCGGGAACAGCCCGTAAGAACATCACAGTCACTCAGGCAGCTGCTGCAAAGCCTGCCTATAATGCGCCTGATGGTTATTCACTGGTTTGGCAAGACGAGTTCGAAGGCACCAGCAACCAGCTGAATGCCGACGATTGGACCCACGAGGTGCAGAAGTCAGGCTGGGTGAACCACGAACTGCAGAACTACGTAAACCACAAGACCCCCGAGGGTCAGCTGGTGACTGAGGTGAAGAACGGCACCCTGCGCATCACCGCTCGCAAGGAGAACGGCAAGATTTACTCTGGTCGTGTGTATGCTAAGCAGAAGAGCGGTTGGACCTACGGTTACATCGAGGCCAGCATCAAACTGCCAAAGGGCAAGGGCACATGGCCTGCCTTCTGGATGATGCCAGTAAACTTCAAGTCGTGGCCCGCCGATGGCGAGATTGATATCATGGAAGAGGTGGGCTATCATCCCAACTACGTATCATCAAGTCTGCATGCCAATGCACACGTACACTCTAACAACACCCAGGTGACCCACGAGATGAAATGCGATGGTGCCGAAGGCGAA
>ONYZ01000027.1 GCA_900322175.1 uncultured Prevotella sp. | reverse complement strand
ATGCTAACGGGAAATGGGAGCCTGCCACGATGCTGAAGTACATCTCCGAAATCTGTAGCGTTCTCGGTATATAGGGGATAGAATAGCGGATTCTTTAATGGTATCATCGAGCATATTGGCATAGACTTGTTCCGTAATTTTGAAGGAAGAGTGCCCGCAAATCTTCGCTACAGTCTTCAAGTCCATTCCACCCTCGTTAAGCAATAGGGTAGCCCCTGTATGCCTTGCCCAATGGCTCGACACGGGTTTGTCAATGCCAGCAGCCTGTGCAACAACCTTCAGATACTCGTTGTACTTGACGTTGCTAATAATCGGCAATCTATTCTGATATTTTTTCAAGATGGTAAGTGCGGGTGAGAGTAGGGGTATAGTAAATGTCTGCTTCGTTTTTGCTCGCTTACCAATATAAACCTTCATTCCCTTCACGTCTTTAATTTTACTTGCATCGAAATCGTGCAAATCGGTGTAAGACAGACATGTATAGGTCTGGAATACGAATACATCACGAACTCTTTGCAAACTCTCTGAAGGTAAATCCGTACTGCGAACCTTTGTAAACTCCGCAGGAGAAAGATACTTACCGATACCGCCAGTTGACTTGTCCTTCTCAATGCGCACCCATCTATATGGATTGCGACGGATGAAGCCTTCATCAATGGCATCCAGGATAAAGGAGTTAAGGAACCGATGGTAATTGTTCCATTTGGAGTAGGGCTTCAGTCCCTTCTTTGCCAGATGTTCATCCATTAATAGGATATTGACATCGGTGACATCTTCGAAATAGCGAATCTTACCCCATGCAGAGAAGAACCGCATGAAGCGGTTGTAACGTTCCTGACTGTCATCAGCCTTTCCATACTGGCGGATCTTTGTCCGTTGTTCGCAGAACTCTAAGAACGAGATGGTACTTGCTCGTTTACGCTTCAGCCTTTCCTGAATAGAAAAGATGTCCATTACGCTTTCGCTCATCATTTCAAGGATGACCTGGCGAACCTCAGCCATAAGTTTCTCCAGTGTCTCGTTCAACTCACGGGCATCGATGCGGTTAACCACGGCTCCCCTGTGCCAATGCTTTGGCAGGAGTCTGATGCCTGTTGTCATGTACTTCTGTTTGCGCTCAAATGTGATTCTGAGCTCAACAGCTGCCTCCCTGTTCGTTCCCGCTGTCTTTTTGCGGTTGTAGACGAACTCTAATAACGGTGTCTTGTTCATTTTTAACTAAAAGTATTACTTTAAACTATTGACAGCGGGGGGGGGCGGTAATACGTCTGGTAATACATTTCGTGCTTATGATAGCGGAAGATGTCCGATGACTGCTGATGTCATTTTTGGGACGTTCCTCCCTCTATATAGCAGAGTTTCAATGGGTTAAAAATGCATGTAGTTGATTTACAGGCACGAAAAAAGGGAATCCGTTGGGTTCCCTTTTCATTAATCAGCGGAGAGTGAGGCTCCTTTTGCGGAAGGTGAGGGATTCAAACCCCCGATACCCGAAAAGGGTATACCGGATTTCGAGTCCAGCGCGATCGTTCACTCTGCCAACCTTCCGATTGAGCGAACGCAAAACGAGCAAGCTCGTTTTGCTGAGCGCAAGGATGGTTAAACTTGTTTAACCTTCCTTGAAACTGGGTGCAAAGGTAATGCTTTTTTGGGAAACCACCAAACTTTTTTGCGGAAAATTCTATTTTTATTCGAACGACAACTTCGAGAGTCGATTACGCAGTTGTTCAGCCTCTGATTTGCGGATGCTAAGTTTGATTTCGCAAGTGTTATCGTAAGTCTGCGAAACTATGCGTGGTTGCATCTCTTTGACTATTCGCATCACGTCGTTCATCATAGGATAGGCAAACTGATAGGTGATGATTTCTTCGACCTGTCGTGTCTCAATCTCAGAGTGGGCGATAGCATCGGCAGCAGCTTCGCGATAGGCTACTATCAGTCCGCTGGTGCCAAGATTCACTCCACCATAGTAACGAACCACCACGATAAGAATATCAGTCAGTTCGTTCGAGTTTATCTGACCGAGGATAGGTTTGCCGGCTGTGCTGGATGGTTCGCCATCATCGTTGGCGCGGAACTCTAATCGTTCGGGACCAAGCATATATGCATAACAAACATGGCGGGCATCGTAATACTTCTTGCGATAGCCTGCTATCAGGTCTTTGATTTCATCAACCGTCTGAACATGATGAGCGAAGGCGAGGAACTTGCTACGTTTTTCGGTGTAGTACCCCTCGCCTTCGGTCTTAAGTGTCTTATATTCGTCTATCAATTGTCAATTATCAATTATAAATTGTCAATTATTATACTCCTGCCATGATTTGATCTTAACCTCATCCAGGCTCATTGCAGTGAATGCCTCGATGAATGCCTTGGCCAGACGTACGTTAGTCATCAATGGGATGTTGTGGTCGATAGCTCCACGGCGAATCTTGTATCCATTGGTAAGCTCGCGGCTGGTGTGATTCTTTGGTACATTGATAACCAAACCTACCTTGTGCTGACTGATAAGATCCATCACATTATTGTCGCCTGCCTCATCAGGCCATGCTACTGCAGTTGCCTTAACACCATTGTCGTTGAAGAACTTAGCGGTACCAGCTGTGGCGTAGATGGTGTAACCCTTCTTAGCCAACTGCTGAGCAGGCTCAAGCAGACTTACCTTACCCTTTGCGCCACCAGAACTGATAAGTACGGCGTCCTTAGGAATAGAGTAGCCTGTAGCAATCAGCGAATTGAGCAGAGCCTCGTTCAGGTCGTCGCCCAAGCAACCAACCTCACCTGTTGAGCTCATGTCAACACCCAGCACTGGGTCGGCATTCTGCAAACGGGCAAACGAGAACTGACTGGCCTTAACACCGATGCGGTCGATATCAAACTCGCTCTTGTTGGGCTTCTGATAAGGTGCATCGAGCATGATCTTAGTAGCTGTCTCGATGAAGTTGCGCTTAAGAATCTTTGATACGAATGGGAACGAACGGCTGGCGCGCAGGTTACACTCGATAACCTTAACCTCGCGGTTCTTAGCCAGGAACTGGATATTGAATGGTCCAGAGATATTAAGCTCGGCTGCAATCTTATATGCAATCTTCTTGATCTGACGGATGGTAGAGAAGTAGATGTTCTGAGCAGGGAATACCATAGTAGCATCGCCCGAGTGAACACCTGCATACTCTACGTGCTCAGAGATAGCATACTCAATCACCTCGCCCTTATCGGCTACTGCGTCGAACTCTATCTCCTTGGTCTCGGTCATAAACTTAGATACAACTACAGGGAACTCCTTAGAAACTTCGGTTGCCATATTGAGGAATCGATGCAGCTCCTCCTCGTCGTAGCAAACGTTCATAGCAGCACCAGAGAGTACGTATGAAGGACGAACCAGAACGGGATAGCCCACCTTGTCGACGAAGTCCTTAACGTCATCGAAACTGGTGAGTGCCTGCCATGCTGGCTGATCGATACCAAGTTTGTCGAGCATAGCTGAGAACTTATCACGATTCTCTGCGCGGTCGATATCTACTGGTGATGTGCCGAGAACGGGAACACCCTGACGATGAAGCTTCATAGCCAGATTGTTAGGAATCTGTCCACCTACTGATACGATTACACCACGAGGAGATTCGAGGTCGATAACATCGAGTACACGCTCAAGTGAGAGTTCGTCGAAGTACAGACGGTCGCACATATCATAGTCGGTAGAAACTGTCTCAGGGTTGTAGTTGATCATGATAGACTTATAACCCAACTTGCGAGCAGTGTTGATAGCATTGACCGAACACCAGTCGAACTCTACCGACGAACCGATGCGGTATGCACCCGAACCGAGAACTACAACCGACTTCTCGTTGTTGTAATAATTAATATCGTGAGCGGCTACATATTTCTCACCGTCGGTATTGCCGAATGCCGGCACATGAGTGTAGGTGAAGTACAGATAGTTGGTAAGTTCTGGATGCTCGGAAGCAACGGTAGGTATGCGCTTAACAGATGGTACAACGCCCTTCTGCTTACGATACTTACGGACAGCAAGATTCTCCTTCTCCATATTTCCACCCTGTGGTTTCAAAACAAAACGTGCAATCTGGAAGTCGCTGAATCCGCAGCGCTTAACTTCAAGCAGCAGTTCGTCGGGCATTTCCTCCAGTTTGTTGTACTTCAGCAGTTCGTGCTTCAGGTCGACGATGTGTTTCAGGCGCTCAAGGAACCAAACATCAATCTTAGTAAGATCCTCGATTCGCTCGATGGGGTAACCATCTTCTAAAGCCTGAGCGATTGCAAAGATACGCAGGTCGGTTGGGTTGGCCAACTCCTCGTCGAGGTTGTCAAACTTAGTATGATCGTTGCCCACGAATCCGTGCATGCCCTGACCGATCATACGCAGTCCCTTCTGAATCATCTCTTCGAACGAGCGACCGATAGACATAATCTCTCCGACCGACTTCATCGATGAACCAATCTGACGGCTGACACCAGCAAACTTGGTAAGGTCCCAACGAGGTATCTTACAGATCATATAGTCGAGCTGTGGAGCAACGTATGCTGAACTGGTGGTTCCCATCTCGCCAATCTGGTCGAGAGTGTAACCTAAAGCAATCTTAGCTGCAACGAAGGCGAGGGGATAACCTGTGGCCTTAGATGCCAGAGCTGATGAACGCGAGAGGCGTGCGTTGATCTCGATGATACGATAATCATTAGTCTCTGCATTGAATGCGAACTGAATATTACACTCGCCCACGATACCCAGATGCTTTACGCAGCGGATAGTGATATCCTGCAGCATCTTAACTTGCTCTTCGCGCAGTGAGCATGTAGGAGCAACAACGATACTCTCACCAGTATGAATACCCAGTGGGTCGAAGTTCTCCATCGAGGCTACGGTGAAGCAGCGGTCGTTAGCATCGCGTATGCACTCGAACTCGATTTCCTTCCAACCCTTCAGGCTCTCTTCGACAAGAATCTGTGGAGCAAATGTGAAGGCCGACTCAGCAAGTTCGATGAACTTCTTCTCGTCGGGACAGATACCAGAACCAAGACCACCCAGAGCATAAGCCGAACGGATCATGATTGGGAATCCGATTTCGTGAGCTGCTTTAAGTGCATCTTCCATCGACTCAACGGCGTGAGATACAGGCACTTTGAGATCTACCTCGGCCAGTTTCTTTACAAACAGGTCGCGGTCCTCGGTGTTCATGATAGCCTCAACACTTGTACCGAGCACCTCAACTCCATACTCTTTCAGCGTGCCGTTAAGGTAAAGCTCTGTACCGCAGTTAAGTGCTGTCTGACCTCCGGGCTGGAAATACACCTTGTCTGCAATACCCTCGCTGGTCTGGATGGTTGCGATGTTAGGGTTTACGAGTACACTCTTGATGCCTTCCTCGCGAAGTGCCTTTAGAGCCTGAGAGCCAGAGTAGTCAAACTCTCCTGCTTGTCCGATTTTCAGGGCACCCGATCCGAGTACCAACACCTTTTTCAGTTCTTTTTTCATATACGTATTGGGTTTATTTTGAAGATTGCTAATTTTCGCGTGCAAAGATACGAAGAAAAGTTGAAACAGCCAAGACTAAGCAATACGAAATATAAAAAAAATAGGCTCATCTTATAAAAAATGAGCCCTAGTGATTGAAACGTTTATGAATATACGTTTTACTCGTAATAGGTGATGGTGCGGGTCATCTCCATTTCCTGTCCCATCATGCTGGTCTTGCGGCTAATCCAGTTGCCCTTATCGTCAAACTTGTAGTCGGTGAAGGCGCTTTCCATCTCGTTGCCACCCATGTTAATCTTCTGCGACTTGACCTGACCGTTTTCATCGTAAACCAATGTGGTCTTGATCTCCTGTCCCATGGCGTTAACCGACTGGCTTACCAAGCGTCCGTTCTCCCATGTAAACTTCACTGTGGCAGTTTGTCCCATCATGCTCATTGTGGCCTCCTGAATGTAGCCGTTCTCATCGTACTTAGCACCCGAAAGTCCCTCCTGGCTCATCTTGCCATCCTTGGTAAACTCGGTGTTGCGGGGCATACCCATCATTGTCATCGAGATTGACTTTACTGCGCCTTTAGCCTCGTTGGCCTCAACGTCGTGGAATACTGTCTGTGCCTGCATTGTAACTGTCATTGCCAGCGCGGCGATAATCATTGTTAATTTCTTCATATTGCTTAAATGTTTTATTGGTTTTACATATAGTTGATAATAACTGCGGCAAAGGTATAACTTTTTTTCGAAACAACCAAATTATTTCAGATATTATTTGTATCTTTGCACGTTAAATACAAGAAAAGATTTACAATGAACACCGAGATATTAAGTCAACTGAATGATAGTCAGCGAGTTGCGGTAGAATACTGCGATGGTGCCAGTTTGGTGATAGCTGGTGCCGGATCGGGTAAGACGCGTGTGCTGACATATAAGATAGCTTGGCTGCTGGAGCAGGGGATGAAGCCTTGGCAGATATTGGCGCTGACCTTTACCAACAAGGCCGCTCGCGAGATGAAGGACCGTATTGGTCGACTGGTGGGCGAGGAGCATGCCAGATATCTGCAGATGGGTACATTCCACAGTGTGTTTGCACGCATATTGCGAGCCGAAGCTGATAAAATAGGCTTTAACGCCAACTTTACCATCTACGATCAGACTGATGCACGATCGCTGGTTAAGGCAATCATCAAGGAGATGGACCTGGATGATAAGGTATACAAGCCATCATCGGTGGCCGACCGTATATCGCTGGCCAAGAACCATCTGCTGCTGCCTCAGGCATATCAGAAGAGTGCATGGGCTGCTGATGATGCATCGCAAAAGCGCCCGCAGGTTTCTAATATATATATAAGGTACGCGGAGAGATGTCGACAGGCAAACGCGATGGACTTCGACGATCTGCTGGTTCAGACGTGGGTTCTGTTTCAGAATAATGAGGAAATCCGACAGAAGTATGTAGATAAATTCCACTTCGTGCTAGTAGATGAGTACCAGGATACCAACTTTGCGCAGCAGTCGATAGTATATCAGCTAACCAAAGAGCGCCAGAAGGTTTGTGTAGTTGGCGACGATGCGCAGAGTATCTACTCATTCCGAGGTGCCAACATCGACAATATACTGAACTTTCAGAGTCTGTATAACGACGCAAAGCTGTTTAAACTGGAGCAGAATTACCGCTCAACACAGTTGATAGTGCAGGCGGCCAACTCGCTGATACGTCGTAATGAGCGACAGATACCAAAGAATGTTTTCTCGGAAAACGAGCATGGTGAGCGACTGAAACTGAAACCAGCATATAGCGACCGCGAAGAGGCGATGATAGTTACTCAGGACATTAAACGACTAAAGCGTCAGGACAACTGCAACTGGAGCGACTTTGCTATACTATATCGCACCAACTCGCAGAGCCGAAGTTTTGAGGAACAGATGCGTAAAGACGGTATACCATATCGTATCTACGGCGGACTGAGTTTCTATCAGCGCAAGGAGATTAAGGATGTGATAGCATACTTCCGGCTGATAGCAAATCCCAACGATGAGGAAGCTTTCAAGCGTATCGTAAATTATCCCGCGCGAGGCATCGGTGATACTACGGTGGGCAAAATCATCCAGACAGCTCAACGCTATGGTGTAAGTCTGTGGCAGGTTATCAAGGAACCTGTGCTTTTCCCGATGGATGTGAGCAAGGGCACGATGACTAAGATCCAGAACTTCCGTCAGCTGATAGAGGGCTGGATAGCCCGATTGCAGACTGAGGATGCCTATGTGTTGGGGCATGATATCATAATGTCATCGGGTATAAGCAAGGATATTTATAGCGGACGTAATCCTGAGGACATTTCGCGCCAAGAGAACCTTGAAGAGTTCTTATCGGGTATGCAGGACTTTGTAGAGAGTCGTCGCGAGGAGGATATGGGCGACGAGGTCTATCTGCCTGATTTCCTGCAGGAGGTAGCACTGCTTACCGATCTGGATAGCGACGATGGCGAATCGAACGACAAGGTGGTGCTTATGACTATACACTCGGCTAAGGGACTGGAGTTTCCGACGGTATTTGTTGTTGGTCTCGAAGAGAATATCTTCCCGAGTCCGATGTGTACCAACTCTATTCGCGAACTGGAAGAAGAGCGCCGGCTGCTGTATGTAGCCATCACACGAGCTGAAAAACACTGTATACTTACCTGTGCGCAAAATCGATTCCGCTATGGTCGTATGGAGTATGATACACCATCGCGATTTATCCGCGATATTGATCCTGAACTGCTGGAAGTTCAGGGAGAGTCGGGTGGGGCAGAAGTATCGCCGCGCAAGGCTTATAATCGTTATGATGGCGGAGCATACGGTACTGGTAATACTGGCGGATATAGTCGCAGCAGCCGATATGAGAGCGAAGCTCCTGAGTGGATGCAGAATCCGCGTCCGGTTGCATCGCAGTTCAAGGCAGACCCAAAACCGCGTGCTGTTGCACCACGTAAGTCTGAGAAACCTGTAGATCCATTTGGCGAAGGTTTCAAGAAACTATACCAAGCGCAGGCTGGCAAACCACTACAGACATCGGGGCCTACTAGCAATTTCCGTCCAGCCAATCGTGCTATCCCGCCACGCCCTATGGCGACAGATCCAAGTGCAAGCGAACTATGCGAAGGAGTACGCATAGAACATCAGCGCTTTGGTATAGGTACTGTAGTAAGAATAGAAGGTAAGGGCGAGAATACCAAAGCTACAGTCGAATTTCGCAATGCTGGCACCAAGCAGCTATTGCTTAAGTTTGCAAAATTCAAGATTATCGGATAATAAAAAAGAGAGGTAGCAGATTACCTCTCTTATTTTTGCCCCCCTAGCTTAGGCCGCCCCTCGATTAACGAGGGGTGCTCAAAAATCATCGGGCCGCTCTATTTGTCTTTTACCGGCTTTTGGCAGATGTTTCTTCTTTCGGATCCAGGCAGCCTTACGTGCCTCGTAATCCTCGTGATGTTTCTCTAGATATCCGTCGGCCATAACGCTATTTAGTCTTTAAACTTAGCATAGATAACCTTCACCTCGATAGGTGTTTTATCGCCACCAACAAGTTTGGTGCTTGATAGTCCCATCTGGTGCTGTACTCCCGAAATGGTAGATGTGGTAGTGCCGTAATTATTTGTCGAATACTTAACAATAGTCGAAATAGGAACCAGCACCACCTTGTTCCAGTCAGGATGCTTAGCCACCCAATTAGGATCGCTCTTTAGTCCCTCTGCCTTCTCTCGTGCCATCAGCGTAATCAGGTTGCCGATATTGCTAAAGCTATAAGCATTATTTGAATTAAGTGTTGATGCAAACGAACTCTTATAGTCGTAAATTACCTTATTCTCGAAGAATGAATACAGGCTATCCTTATGAACCATCAGCAGGTTTGTAGGAGCACCAATTCTGTATTTATCAGCAGATACGTCAGAGTTTTCGCGCATAAAGTTTACACTTACCTGCAGCAGCGAGTCGTTAGCATGTACCTGCGTAATCTCATCTACAGGCAGAGTAACCTCGGTAAAGATGCCAGCAGGCGACTTGATGTAAGTGTAACTGTTGTCGTTGACCAACTGCTCGAGTGCTCCGCGATCATTAGTGATATGCGAAGTTTGCATAACCTCTGGAGTTGTCGAGAGGTAAATCGACGTTTTGGTAGATGTTCCTTCTCTGTCGAATTTGTAATATACCTGTAAACTGGAAGAGAAAACGTTTGCCATTACGCCCAAACCATCGGTTATCTCGAAGTTGAAACCTGGACACACATTGTGCACAAACCAGTATGAATTCTGGAAGTACTCAGGATGTTCGTAGTATGTACGGATAATGTATGTACCATAGTTTTTATAGGTCTTGCCATCCTTACTGGTATATGGCATATTCAAAGGAATACGTATACGGTCGTAGTATCCGCTATCCGCCGAAGTGCCCTGTTTGCTGATGTTGTTCTGCAGTAATTCCAGAACGTCGTCAGAACTAGTAAGGTCGCGCATCGAGAACATCTTATTGATCTCCAGACCACCATTACGTATAAATCCATTGTTCTTAAGGTCGAAGTTGCTATAGTGAGTAAATGCCTCGTCTACTGGTTTGTCGAGCTCAGTCACACGCATCTTCATAGCTGCAAGCGTATCACCATAGGTGTTAGAGTATTTGATAAAGAGCGAAATCTCGCAAGAGTCGGCAATCACCTCGCCGTCTTCCTTGCTCAGCATCTTATCTATACTTGGCATCGAGAAACCCTCAATCATGTTAAACTGCGACATAATGTCGCTCTTGACGTATGAGTTGGTTTCAGGATCTTTTACCATTCCGAAGTATCTGTCATGATTGTGAGTGTAAACCGAGTCGGCAAGGATAGATCTCGATGTAGCGTTATATGTACCAGTAGAGAATACCAGTTTATCGGTATCGTTAGTAATTGATGAACCGATATTCTCGGTATCTTCGCTACAAGAAACCACTGCCATTGCGGTTACTGCAATCGCTGTAAACAATCTTAGTTTCATTATAAATGTTATCTTAGTTCAATACTTACTCAGTCTCGGCTGTGTAGAGCGACTCGTAGAATGTCTCGTAGGCATCGGCAAAGTCCTCCTTATAGCCCAGCATAGGTACGTTCTTAGTTGCAGCAAAGTCTATCAGCGACTTGTCTATATCTGGAGCTGCCTGGATAATACCGTCGCTATAGCTGATAGCCAGCTTGTTAAGCTCGTCGAAGTCGAACTGATCCTTTAATTCGCTAAGCAACTCAGCCTTAGCATCGCGGAACTCGAGGAACTGCTTGAAGTCGCCTGCAAAACTGTCCTTCAGGGTCTTGCTGAAAAGCGAGGTAACTACTTTGGTCTCTGCAAACGAAGGTTCGTCGCGATATGCTGTCTTAACGTAGAAAGGAACAACGCCGCTCATCCATCCCTGACAGTGAATAATATCAGGTACCCAGCGCAGCTTCTTTACCGTTTCGAGCACTCCACGTGCAAAGAATATAGCTCTTTCGCCATTGTCCTCATACTCAACACCAGCTTCATCACGCTCAATCAGTCGCTTACCAAAGTAATCGTCGTTGTCGATGAAATATACCTGAACACGAGCAGACTGGATTGATGCTACCTTAATGATCAAAGGGTGATCGGTGTCATTAATGATAAGGTTCATACCCGAGAGTCGAATGACTTCGTGCAACTGACCGCGACGCTCATTAATATTGCCCCACTTTGGTGTGAAAGTACGGATCTCATGACTACGCTCCTGCATAGTCTTTGGAAGATCTTTTCCCATGAGCGACAGCGCATTGTCGGGAACATAAGGAGTAATCTCCTGATTGATGAATAATATCTTCTTCTTAGCCATCTTAGATGATTTTACCATGCAAAGGTACTAATTATTCTGCACAAAATTGCCAATCTGTGCTCGATTTTAGCAAAAATTAGGCACTTTGGGGCTGTTTTTTTAGTTTCTTTGTCGCTTTTTATATTAAAAAGGTGTGAAATTGTGCTTAAACGAACTTCTGGATGAGTGATATAAAGCGTTCGCCATACTTGCCTTTTTTATGCTCGCCGATACCCGAAATGTTGCCAAATTGGTCAAGCGATGTCGGCTTGATGGATGCAAGCGAGTGTAGTACCTTGTCGTTGAAAACGATGTATGGCGGGAAGCCTTCTTCTTCGGCACACTGTTTTCTTAGTACTCGTAGTGCTTCGAATAGTTTTGGGTCTTCTATGCCGGTAGTTGGTGGCAATCCTGGAATGGTGATAGTGGGTATCTCCAGTCGCAGCTTTGGTTTCTTCTTTGGTGCTTCTTTGGCGCTATGGTCGATAACGCACAGCTCGGCCGTCTTTCTGCCATACAGCACATCCTCACCTATCTCGGTTACTTTTACCTTGTTACCATCGTTGTAGGCTATCTCGATGTATCCCATCTGTAGCATCTGCAGCAGATAGTCGTTCCAGTCGTTCACGCTTACATCTCGCCCTACGCCGAATGTCTTCAGTTGGTCGTATCCATGCTTAATGATACTTGGCGACCGCATGCCTTTTAGTATCTCTATGATGGTCGACACGCGTATCTGTTCGTTGCACCGCTTAGCAGCGCTCAGCGCCATCTGTACATATCTTGTACCGTCGAATCGTCGTGGCGGATTCTCGCATACATCACAGTTGTCGCAGTTGTGGTCAGTCTGCTCGCTGAAGTAGTTTAGCAGTATTCTGCGGCGACAAACGTTCGATTCGGCATATTCTTGCATACGTTTCAACTTGTCCATATTTACGTCTTGCTGACCGCTCTGACGGGCAAACTCTGTCAGTTGAACAATATCGGCAAGCGAGTAGAACAGCACAGTATCGGCAGGTGCGCCATCTCGGCCCGCGCGACCTATCTCCTGATAGAAACTCTCTAAGCTTTTCGGCATATTATAATGTATAACCCAGCGTACGTTGCTCTTGTCGATGCCCATACCGAACGCGATGGTAGCACATACCACGAGCAACTGGTCGTTCTTGAACTGCTCCTGTGTATTACTGCGCTCTAAGTTCGACATTCCGGCATGGTAAGCTGCTGCATTTATACCTTTTTTTCGCAAGTCAGCTGCTACCTTCTCGGTGTTCTTTCTACTCAAACAGTAGATTATACCAGCATCATTCGGTCGGGCCTTGATGAAATTTACAATAAAGTGCATCTTCTCGGCACTCTTGTAGCCACGTTTCACCGCCAGACTAAGGTTGGGGCGATCGAAGCTAGAAATAAACTCGCGTGCGTTTTTCAACTTTAATTGTTCGATGATATCATGTCGTGTGATCTTATCGGCTGTAGCTGTGAGGGCCATCACTGGTACATTGGGAAATTTTTCGCGCAGCACGCCTAACTGTGTGTATTCTGGACGAAAATCGTGTCCCCATTGACTGATACAATGAGCCTCATCGATAGCAAATAGTGAAATGTTGAGATTCTTTAGCAGATAGTCCGTCTCTACCATCAATCTTTCTGGTGAAATGTACAGAAGCTTTATCCGTCCTTCGATGCATTTTCGACGTATTACAGTATCTACATCAGGATTTAGACCGCTATTCAGAGCCTCTGCTTCTATGCCGTTTGCATGTAGCGATTCTACCTGATCTTTCATCAGACTGATTAGTGGTGAAATAACTATCGTAATTCCTGACAATGTGAGCGCTGGAATCTGGTAACAAATACTCTTGCCACCACCCGTTGGCATCAGCACCAATGCATCGTTCCCGGCTAATACGTGTCTGATGATTTCTTCTTGATTTTCTCGAAATGAATTGTATCCAAAATATTGTTGTAAAACGTTTAAAATGTCCATAATTTAGAAATTTTTCGGCAAAGGTAATGCTTTTTTTGCAATTTTTCTGCATTTTTCATTGCTAATTCAAAAAAACTTTCTAACTTTGCATCAAATTAAAAAATACAAAAGGCAAATGGCAAAGTATAACATTACAGAAAAGAAGGAAAAAGAGGCCGCTTACAGAAGCTTAGTTAGCCCAAAGATGATGGATGAAATGCAGGAAAAAATCATGAACATCATCGTGATGCAGAAGAAGTATCGTGACAAGGATTTCTCTGCAAAGAAACTTGCCGAAGAATTAGGCACTAATACTCGCTACATTTCAGCAGTAGTTAATGTACGTTTCCATATGAACTATACTTCGTTTGTGAACAAGTACAGAATCGACGAAGCTATGACAATCCTCGTAGACAAGCGCTATCAGGATCTTCGTATGGAAGAGGTAAGTGATATGGTAGGTTTTGCTAACCGCCAGTCATTCTACGCATCGTTCTTCAGAGTGATGGGGATGACTCCACGCGATTATCGTATGGAGCACCTTAAGCAGCACCCATCTATGCAGAAGTCTGACAAACCAAAGGCCAAGCCTGGTCGTAAGCCAATGACTGCTGCAGAAAAGAAAGCTGCTGCTAAGAAGAGAGCTGCTGCAAAGAAGGCTGCTGCTAAGATCGCTGCAAAGAGTAAAACTGCAAAGAAGACTACAGCTAAAAAGACAACGGCAAAGAAGTCAACAACAAAGAAAGAGAGTAGTAATCAGTGAAATTCAACTATCAAGATGAGCGTTTTGCCGACTTGCAAATGCTCAGGTATCGTCTTAATGGATTCGAAAAGCTTTCGCTACAGCAGAAGACGCTGGTATATTACTTATCGAAGGCTACACTGTTTGGACGAGACATAACATTCGATCAGTTCGGTAAATACAACCTCCGCATCCGCAAGATGTTGGAGGTTGTGTATGTTGATATGAATATATCGCACGATACCGAAGAATTCAAGGCTTTAGAGGTATATCTTAAGCGAGTGTGGTTCTCTAGCGGCATCCATCATCACTATGGTTGCGAGAAGTTTAAACCATGCTTTACGGCCGACTATCTGCGTGATGTGTTGCATCGGGTTGACGCGCGTAAGTTGCCATTGAAATCGGGCGAAACGGTCGATGAGATGTGCAACGAACTGTTCCCTGTCATCTTTGATGATAAGGTGATGGCCAAACGTGTTAATCAAGCCGATGGCGACGACCTGTTGCTTACGTCGGCGTGCAACTTCTATGATGGAGTTACTCAGGCCGAGGCAGAGGCGTATTACGAGTCTCAGAAGCAGAGCGAGATGTGTCCTGATACGCCACCGTCATACGGGTTGAACTCAACTCTTGTAAAAGAGAATGGGGTCGTAAAAGAACTGGTATGGAAGGCCGGTGGCAAGTATTCTAACGCCATACACCATATTATATATTGGTTGGACAAGGCACTTGCTGTAGCCGAGAACGAACAGCAGAAGAAGGTAATTTCTGTGTTGATAAGCTATTATAAATCAGGCGATTTGCAGAAGTTTAATGAATATTCTATTGAATGGCTCAAAGAGCACGATTCTGCTATTGACTTTATCAACGGATTCATCGAGGTCTATGGCGATCCTCTGGGATTGAAAGGTTCATGGGAAGGTTTGGTGGAGTATATCGACGAAGAAGCCACACATCGCACTCAGACTATCAGTAAGAATGCTCAGTGGTTCGAAAATCATTCGCCTGTCGATCCCCGCTTCCGCAAACCTGTAGTCAAGGGAGTATCGGCCAATGTGATCTGTGCAGCAATGCTTGGCGGCGACGAATATCCAGCTACTGCCATTGGTATCAATCTGCCTAATGCCGACTGGATTCGTGCTCAGTATGGTAGCAAGAGCATCACCATCAGCAACATCACCGATGCATACAACAAAGCGTCGAAGGGTAGTGGTTTCAAGGAGGAGTTTGTAATCGATCAGGATACAATGGCTATTATAGATAAGTATGGTGACGTGTGCGATGATCTGCATACCGACCTGCACGAGTGTCTCGGGCATGGTAGTGGCCAACTTCTGCCTGGTGTCGATCCTGATTCGCTCAAGGCATATAGCAGTACGATAGAAGAGGCGAGAGCCGACCTGTTTGGACTATACTATATCGCCGATAAAAAGCTTGTGGAACTAGGACTTGTTCCCGATGAAAAGGCATACCAGTCACAGTATTATACATATATGATGAACGGACTGATGACTCAGCTCATCCGTATTACCCCAGGCAACCAGCTCGAAGAAGCCCACATGCGCAATCGAGCGCTGATAGCCCATTGGTGCTATGAGAACGGAGATGCGATAAAACTAGTTAAGCGTGATGGCAAAACATACGTTGAAATCGTAGATTATGTCGAACTGAGATCACTCATTGCCCGATTGCTTGCCGAGATTCAGCGCATCAAGAGCGAAGGCGACTACGAGGCTGCACGCAGTCTGGTAGAACGTTATGCTGTTAAGGTTGATCCTGAACTGCATGCAGAGGTGCTTGAGCGATACAAGAAACTGAATCTTGCACCATACAAGGGATTTATCAATCCTCAGCTGTTGCTGGTTTACGATGAAAATGGTCAAATCTGCGATATTATTGCAAACTATGGCGAAAGCTATGCTCATCAGATGCTGCGTTATAGCGCAGAATATGGTACTTTGATTTAGATTAAACATTAAACATTATTAAACATTAAATGGATTTGAACCAACAGATAAAAGAGATTAAGCAATCATTCCGCCTGATGATGGACGGAATGGTTGCCACCTCTATGCGTCAGAAGGGCGTAGACTATAAACTAAACTGGGGTGCAACACTACCACGATTGAAGGCAAAGGCTGATGAAATAGGTAAGAATTACGATCTTGCGATAGCTCTTTGGAAGGAAAACGTGCGTGAGTGCAAGATATTGGCCACAATGATAATGCCAGCCGACAAGATGCTGCCCGAAGTAGCTGAGATATGGATGGAGCAGACCGATGCTCAAGAGATAGCCGAACAGACTGCATTCAATCTCTACCAATATCTGCCATACGCTGCCGAGAAGGCATACACATGGATGGCCTCCGACAAGGAACTATATCAGCTTTGCGGTTTCCATATTCTGTCGCGCCTGTTTATGAACGGTCAGGAACCAAATGAGCGTGGCATCAACGAGTTTATCGACCAAGCATTGGCAGCACTTCAGGGCGACAGTTTGATGGTAAGAAAAGCCGCCATGAATACCATGATGCGTTTCTCAGAACTTGGATTAGTATACAGTCGTCTTGCAAAAAGTGCATTAAAACAGGTTAATTTGGATTTTTTATAAATAATGTTTCTTTTATCTGCAGGAAAATGTGTACCTTTGTGCGGTTTTCGTGAGAGAGTCAGATGAAAGAAAGTGTAATAGCTGCCGCAGAAAGGCTTTTAGACAACTATCTTGAGATGAACAATCATCGCAAGACACCTGAGCGTTATAGCATTCTCAGAGCCATCTACAGCATGAATGGTCACTTTACTATCGAAGAGCTTAAGGAACGTTTGGCGCAAGGTATGGATTTTCCTGTGAGTAGGGCTACATTGTATAATACGCTCAATTTGTTTCTTACCCTTCGTCTGGTGGTACGCCACCGTTTTCAGGGCTCTACCAAGTACGAGGCCTGCTACGACAGTCAGAGCCACTGCCACCAGATATGTTCGGTGTGTGGAAAGGTTACTGAGATACGGTCGGCCGAGATTATAGAGGCAGTCGAGAACCTGCGTCTTAAGCGATTTCGTAAGGACGGTTTTGCGCTGTACATCTATGGTATATGCAGTTCGTGTCAGGTCAAGATGACCAAACGCAAGAATACAAGTAGAACAAAAAGTAATAACAAGAATACAACTGAAAAATGAACAAAGGTAAAGTTGACGTCCTGCTCGGTTTGCAGTGGGGCGATGAAGGAAAAGGTAAGGTGGTTGATGTACTGACCCCTAAGTATGATGTAGTTGCCCGTTTCCAAGGTGGTCCTAATGCTGGTCATACTCTGGAGTTTGAGGGGCAGAAGTATGTGCTTCGTTCAATCCCATCAGGTATTTTCCAGGGCGACAAGGTTAACATTATCGGTAACGGTGTGGTTTTGGCTCCAGACTTGTTTATGGAGGAGGCAAAGGCTCTTGAAGCCAGCGGTCATAATCTCCGCAGTCGTCTGCACATCTCTAAGAAGGCCCATCTCATCATGCCAACCCATCGTGTGCTCGATGCCGCTTACGAGGCTCAGAAGGGTAAGGACAAGGTAGGTACTACCGGTAAGGGTATTGGCCCTACCTATACCGATAAGGTAAGCCGTACTGGCCTTCGCGTAGGCGATATTCTTGAGAACTTCGAAGAGAAGTACGCTAAAGCCAAGGCTCGTCACGAGGCCATCCTGAAGTCACTCAACTTTGATTACGATGTCACGGAGGTAGAGAAGAAGTGGCTTGAGGGTATTGAGTATTTGCGTCAGTTCCCAATCGTCGATTCAGAGCATGAGATCAACAATCTGCTCAAGAGCGGCAAGAGTGTACTTTGCGAAGGTGCTCAGGGCACTATGCTCGATGTAGACTTTGGTTCATATCCTTTTGTAACTTCATCTAACACCATTTGTGCTGGTGCTTGCACTGGTCTTGGTATTGGTCCCAACAAGATAGGCGATGTATATGGTATTATGAAGGCTTACTGCACACGTGTAGGAGCTGGTCCATTCCCTACAGAGTTGTTCGACGAGACAGGTAAGAAGATTCGTGACCTGGGGCATGAGTACGGTGCTGTTACAGGTCGTGAGCGTCGTTGCGGTTGGATCGATCTTGTAGCACTTAAGTATTCTATCATGGTGAATGGTGTTACCCAGCTGATTATGATGAAGAGCGACGTGCTCGATGGTTTCGATACCATCAAGGCTTGTGTAGCTTATAAGCAGAATGGTCAGGAAATCGATTACTTCCCATACAACATCGAGGACGGTATCGAGCCTGTATATCAGGAACTACCAGGCTGGAAGACCGATATGACCAAGTTCACTAGCGAGGATCAGTTCCCCAAGGAGTTCAGTGATTATATCTCGTTCTTAGAGAAGCAGTTAGAGACCCCTATTAAAATAATTTCTATCGGTCCAGATCGCGACCAGACAATAGTGAGACATTAAACATTAAAGATTAAACATTAAACATTATATAAACGCATTAGACATTAAACGTTATACATTGTTATGAAGGCTGATAATCAGATACTTATTGAATCCAAGTCGTTTGCTATAAGAATTATACGACTCTATAAATATCTTTCGGATATGCAAAAAGAGTTTGTACTATCTAAGCAGATACTTAGAAGCGGCACAAGTATTGGAGCCAATATCAGCGAAAGTGTGTTTGCTCAAAGTCGAATGGACTTTGTTAACAAGATGAGCATATCATTAAAAGAAGCAAGTGAAACAAAGTATTGGCTTGATCTTCTGTATGAAACTAATTATATAAGCCAAGAGCAGTACGATTCTATGTCGGATGATCTTGGAAGAATTACAGGAACATTAGTTAAGATTGTGAATACCACAAAACAAAACAATGTTTAATGTTTAATGTTTAATGTTTAATAAAATATGAAACCAAGTATACCCAAAGGCACGCGCGACTTCTCGCCAATGGAGATGGCGAAGCGCAATTATATTTTTGACACTATCAAGCAGGTGTATCAGCTCTATGGCTTTCAGCAGATAGAGACCCCAGCTATGGAAACCCTCGGCACGCTGATGGGTAAATATGGCGAAGAGGGCGATAAGCTGCTGTTTAAGGTACTCAATTCAGGCGATTACCTCTCGAAGGTAACACCCGAAGAGCTGGCCGAGCGCAACTCACTGCGCCTTGCTTCCAAACTCTGCGAAAAGGGACTTCGCTATGACCTTACAGTTCCCTTTGCCCGTTACGTTGTGATGCACCGCGAGGAACTGCAGTTGCCTTTCAAACGTTATCAGATGCAGCCGGTATGGCGTGCAGACCGCCCACAGAAAGGACGCTATCGTGAATTCTGGCAGTTCGATGGCGACATCGTAGGCTCTGACTCACTGCTCAACGAGGTTGAGCTGATGCAGATTGTCGATACCGTATTCAGTCGTTTTGGCGTACGTGTTCAGATCAAAATCAACAACCGCAAGATTCTCACTGGTATCGCCGAGGTAATCGGTGCTGCCGAAAAGATTGTAGATATCACAGTAGCTATCGACAAGCTTGATAAGATAGGTCTTGACAATGTTAATCAGGAGCTCCGCGAGGATGGTCTCTCTGAAGAACAGATTGAGAAACTTCAGCCCATCATCTCGCTCGAAGGCACTAACGATGAGAAACTTAATACCATTGCTAACGTACTGGCAACTAGCGAGATTGGTATTAAGGGCGTAGAAGAGACTCGTTTCATTCTTGACACACTGAAGACACTTGGACTTAAAAACGAGATACAGCTCGACCTTACTCTGGCTCGTGGTCTTAACTATTACACCGGAGCTATCTTCGAGGTTAAGGCTCTCGACGTTCAGATTGGTTCAATCACAGGTGGTGGCCGTTATGACAACCTTACTGGTATCTTTGGCATGCCCGGCATTTCTGGTGTAGGCATCAGTTTCGGTGTCGACCGTATCTTCGATGTGCTCAATGCACTCGATTGCTATCCCAAGGATGCAACCAACGGCACTCAGTTGCTGTTCATCAACTTCGGTGATAAAGAGACCGCCTATTGTCTGCCATTCGTAGCTAAGGCACGCGAGGCCGGCATCCGTACCGAAATCTTCCCCGATTCTGCTAAGATGAAGAAGCAGATGTCGTATGCCAACGCCAAGCAGATACCATTTGTGGCTCTGGCTGGCGAGAATGAGATATCACAGGGTAAGCTTACGCTCAAGAATATGGAATCAGGCGAACAGACACTCGTCTCGCCCGATGAACTTATTAGCATGATTGTAAAATGAAGAAAACTTTCGTAGCCATCGTTGCAGTAGCGCTGATGCTTATAGCCGCAGCACCTGACAAGACCACCACTATCTTTGTGATTGGCGACTCTACAGCTGCCAAGAAGGATACCACAGGCGGTAAGCAGGAGCGCGGGTGGGGCATGATGCTTCAGGAATGCTTCGACGCCGACTATATCGTGGTGGATAATCACGCCGTGAACGGTCGCAGTTCAAAGAGTTTTATCGATGAAGGTCGATGGGATAAGGTACTCGCTAAGATCAAGCCAGGCGACTATGTTATCATCCAGTTTGGTCATAACGACGAGAAGCCACAGCCCGAACGTCACACCGAACCTGGTTCTACTTTCGACTACAATCTGTCCAAGTATGTTCGCGAGACTCGTGAGCACGGCGGAATTCCTGTTCTGATGAACGCTGTAGCACGACGCGACTTCTTTATCCATACACCGGCAAACGATGATGACGAGAAGCTTCGCAACAGCACCTTCAAAGATGGAGGCAGCCGTAAGGAAGGCAAGACGCTCAACGATACCCACGGACTGTATCGTGTGGCTCCCATGGATGTGGCACATTATATGAACTGTCACTTCGTGGATGCTAACAAGATTACCAGCGAACTTGAGCAGAGTCTTGGCACCGAGGGGTCAAAGAAACTCCACATGTGGTTCCTGCCTGGTCAGGAGCCCAGCGAGCCACAGGGTAAGCAAGACAATACACATTATAATAAGTATGGTGCCCGTGTGGTGGCAGGTCTTTTGGCCGATGCACTCTGCAAAGAGATACCCGTGTTGAGCAAATATCGCAAAAAATAACGCAAAAATTGCTATATTTATAAAAAATCCTGCAAAATGCTTGCAGGATTTATTTTTTATTCTTATATTTGCAGACGTAAGTACAATTAACTCATTTAATAACTAAACAAATACTATTATGACAAAGAAGTTTATTTGTGCCGTATGTGGTTATATCTACGAAGGCGAGAATCCCCCTGAGAAGTGTCCAATCTGTAAGGCTCCTGCATCTAAGTTCTCTGAGCTTAAGGATGATGCCGACATGACTTATGCAACCGTTCATAAGATTGGTGATGGCAAGCCCGAGGGCGTATCTGAGGAGATGATCAACGACCTGCGTGCACACTTTGCTGGTGAGTGCAGCGAGGTTGGGCAGTATCTGGCTATGGCTCGTCAGGCTGACCGCGAGGGTTATCCTGAGATTGCAGAGGCATTCAAGCGCTATGCATTCGAGGAGGCCGACCATGCTTCACGCTTTGCTGAGCTGTTGGGCGAAGTCGTATGGGACACCAAGACTAATCTTGAAAAGCGTGCTGCTGCCGAGGCAGGTGCTTGCGAGGATAAGTTCCGTATTGCTAAGAACGCTAAGGCTGCCGGTTTCGATGCTATCCACGACACAGTTCATGAGATGGCTAAGGATGAGGCCCGTCATGGTGCAGGTTTTGCCGGACTGCTCAAGCGCTATTTTGGCAAGTAGGCTACACAATAAATCCGAGATTTATCCGTTTTATCATCAGATGAAACGGATATTCTTTTTTCTAGTAACGATTATTGCCTTTGTGGCATGTGCTGATGACGACTCTTTCTCGTCATCTACAGGTCTGCGATTAGACTTTCCGTCGGATACTTTTAAACTCGACACGGTGTTCAGTCGTACAGCCTCGTCTACATATTCTTTCTGGGTTCACAATCGTAACAGCTCTGGTGTAAGGATGCAGAGTGTACGCCTTAAGCACGGCAACCAGACGGGATTTCGTGTTAATGTAGATGGTATATACCTCGACAATAATAACGGCTCGCAGACCAGTGAGATAGAGATACGCAAGAACGATAGTGTCCTTGTGTTTGTAGAGATAACTCCGTTTGAGACATATTGCGATGAGCCGGTCACTATTACCGACCAACTGGTGTTTCAGTTTGATAGCGGTACCGAACAGAGTGTATGCCTACAGGCATGGGCATGGGATGCTGTTAAGCTTTACTCTCCTGTGATCGAGACCGACTCTGTGATAGAATCAACTAAGCCGCTGGTGATTTATGGTGATATCACAGTCAATGAAGGTGCACATCTCACCATCCGCAATACCACACTCTATTTTCACGATGGATCAGGAATAAACGTCTACGGTACGTTGCATACCGACAACTGCATCATGCGCGGCGATCGTCTTGACCGCATGTTTTCATACCTGCCTTACGACCGTGTGCCAGGACAGTGGAAGGGTGTACGACTCTATGAGAGTTCTCGTGATAACGTGTTGACTAATACGCAGATAAGGAACTCCTATGAAGGATTAGTTTGTGATTCTTCAGCGATAGATTCTACCAGTTACCGACTGGTGATGCAACAGTGTGTGGTACATAATACTCAGGGCAATGCCGTACAGATAATCAATACCCACGCCCTACTAGAGAACTGTCAACTGTCCAATGCCCAGGGCGATTGCCTGCATGTCGATGGTGGAATTGTCGAAATCTCGTATTGCACACTTGCCCAGTTCTATCCGTTCACTGGTGGTCGTGGTGCAGCGCTTTATATTACCAATCATCATCCATTGTTTGCCCTCAGTTGTTTGGGTTCTATACTTACCGGTTACGATGACGATGTCCTGATGGGCAATCGTATAGACGACGATACGCCGTTTAATTACATATTCAGTCAATGTCTGCTGCGCACTCCGGCTGTCGATGAACCAGAACAATTCAGCGAGATTATCTGGGAGACTCCTGAGGATTCTATTCAAGGCAAAGCCCATTTTATCAAGATTGATGAGGACAACCTTGATTACGATTTCCACCTCGATTCATTGTCGACGGCTATAGGATTGGGCTGCTATCGTTAGAATTTTGAGAATGTCAGAGGCATCAGTTCTTTGATACCATCTATCACATACACGCACTTCTTACCGTATAGAAGTATGCGTATAGGCGCGCCTGCGCGAGTTTCTGATTCTATTATCACCTGCCGGCACGATCCGCACGGACCTACAGGCTCTTCCTCCAGGTCGCCATTAGTGCCACGTGCTGCAATGGCCAGCATGCGTACAGGTTGGTCAGGATACTGGGCTCCGGCAGCAAACAGAGCAGTGCGCTCAGCGCAAAGTCCCGATGGATAGGCAGCATTCTCCTGATTGCAACCTATTACCTCCACACCATTATCCAGTCTTACTGCTGCACCTACACAGAATTTAGAGTAAGGCGCATAGCTGCGGTTAGTGGCCTCGATGGCCATTTCTACCAGGTGCTTCTCTTCAGCACTCAGTTCGTCCATGTCGCACACCTTGATAACCGACTTTAGCTCCAGTTCTCTCATAAATTGCTATATTTTTCGGCAAAAATACAAATAATTCGAGAGAAATCATTACTTTTGCACAAATAATTTGCATAATATGAGAAAAATATTCCTATTAATAGCCATTTCCCTACATATTTCAGCATTTTCGCAGATAAAATGGAACACGGTTTACCAGCAATATATCAATCAATACAAGGATATCGCCATCGAGCAGATGTTGCGATATAACATACCTGCTTCCATCACTTTGGCGCAGGGACTACTTGAGAGCGGTGCTGGTCGTAGCGAACTTACACGTAACAGTAACAATCATTTCGGCATAAAGTGCAACAACAATTGGACTGGGCGCCGCACATACCACGACGACGATCAGAAGAACGACTGCTTCCGCGTGTACGATAGCGCTTACGAGTCGTACGAAGACCACTCTAAGTTCCTTACGGTCAATCAGCGCTACCGCCAGCTGTTCCAACTCAAGATTACCGACTACAAGGGATGGGCTAAGGGGTTAAAAGCATGCGGCTATGCCACCAGTCCCGTGTATGCCGAGAAACTGGTAGAGATAATCCAGTTGTATAAGCTGTATCGGTACGACAAAGCCAAAGGCTACGACCACTTCATGGCTCAGCGCACCAAGGACCAGAGTCCTAGCGGCGCTTCGCTCCATACCGTCAAGATGTTCAATAAGAACTATTATATCATCGCACGTCGCGGCGATACCTTCAATACTATCGGACAAGAGGTTGGCATCAGCTATCGCAAGATAGCCAAGTACAACGAACGTGACTGCAAGGATCAATTAGAAGAGGGTGAGTTTATCTGGCTTAAGAAGAAACAGCGCAAGGCACCTAAGGACTACAAAGGTCGACTTCACTATGTGCGCAGTGGCGAGTCGATGTACAGCATAGCCCAGCAGTACGGCATCCGCCTTAAGAGTCTGTATAAGATGAACAAACTATCGCCCGACTATCAGATCAAGATTGGCGACGGTATCAGATTGAGATAAAAAACAGTAGGGGGCTTAAGCCCTCTACTGTCCTTTGAGCGGAATACGGGAATCGAACCCGCCTCCCAGGCTTGGGAAGCCCGTGCACTACCGATGTGCTAATTCCGCGATCCTGAACGAAACCAATGTTTATGACGAAGAGAGCCGATAGCCGGACTCGAACCGGCGACCCACGCATTACGAATGCGTTGCTCTACCAACTGAGCCATATCGGCAGGTCTCCTTTAGCGGGTGCAAAAGTAGTCATTTTATTTGGACTCTGCAAATTTTCTAGCTATTATTTTCGTTAGAATGGCTATTTTTTTTGTTTTCTATCGATTAGTTGGTCTATCAAATAGGTCGATTGACTGATATTTCGTGTCTATTGGCTGAATGTAGACTGCTGTAGATTAAACTCCGTTGGAATCTATGCGTCAAAGGTATAGATGAAACAAATAGAGAGTTAATGAACAGAAATATTAATTAAACAAAACGTATTGAACAATGAAAAAGATTTTATTCGCAATCGTGGCTGCTGCTCTAGTTAGCACTCAGGCCATGGCACAGGATGAGAAAAATGAACAGCGCCGAGAGCGCAAGTTTGACAAGACCGAGATGGTGAAGCATCGCACCGACGAGACTGTGAGCCGCTACAATCTCAGCGACAAGCAGGCCAAGCAGCTGCTAGAGCTCAACACCAAGTATGCCGACAAGATGGGCCCACGCGGTCCTCGCCCCGGTGGCCATCACGGCCGTCCAGGTGTTGGTCGTCCACCCATGCCACCAGCCGATGCTCAGGCTCAGCGCCCAGAGCCACCAATGGACGACAGTAAGATGAAGGAGCGCCGTGCAGAGATGGAGAAGGCGATGAAGGAGTACGATGCCGAACTGCAGAAGATAATGACCGCCGATCAGTATAAGAGTTATCAGGAGGATCAGAAGAAGATGCGCGAGAGAGTTCATCGTCCTCGCAGGATTGAATAATCAAAATGGGGTAGCCGATTGGCTACCCTTTTTAGTGTTCGATTAATTCAGATTTGTCATTTTTTCGCATAAATATTTGGCTGTATAAAAAATAGTGTGTACTTTTGCAGACGATTATTTTAGAAAACTGGTAAAACCTGACATTTGAAATGAATACAAAATTGAAATCATTATTGCAGCAGTTGTTGCTTAGTCCGCGTAAGTTCCCTGTAGAGTTAGCCCTGGGGATAGCATTCTTTATTATTGCCGTCTGGGATACTGAGACAACAGTGTGGAGCGAAACGGCCGGCCATATGGTTAGCGACATCAATGGCGATATCTTATGCTTCTTCGTACCGCTGATGGCGCTTACATTCTGGCTCCATCGCGTTAATCGTTGGGCTTACTACGCCTCGTTCTTCATATTCCTGCCACTGATGATGCTCGACTTGAAGCCGTTCCTCTGGACATACGGATTCACGTTCACCTATGTACTGGCTGCCATCCTGCTCATAATCGGCAACAGGCGATTGGATAACCGCTCGTTTGCGGCTCATTCGCTGCATGTGGCTACACAGATGTTCTTCGGTCTGATTATATCAGGTATCCTTTATTTGGCTGTGTTGGCTATATTTGCATCATTTTTCTATATCTTCGGCATCGACGAGCCCAAATATTTCTACCAGCATATCGCCCAGTTCATATTCTTGGTGCTTGCCCCACAGATATGCTGTACACTGGTTCGACAGAACGAAGACGTTGTCGAGGAGCCATTCAAGATTCTTCGAATCATCCTCAATTTCATCCTCTCGCCGGCTGTCATCATCTATACCGTAATCCTATATACCTATTTTATAAAGATAGTATTCGTGTGGGATCTGCCCAAGGGTGGGGTAGCTTGGATGGTGATGGGATTCATCACTGTGGCATTGATAGGTAGAGTGGCCCAGTCGATACTCAGCCAGCGATACTACGACTGGTTCTACAATAGATTCACATTTATAGCTATTCCTCCACTCATCATGTACTGGATTGGCTCTATCTACCGCATACGTCTTTACAGTTTCACTGAGAGTCGCTTTTATCTGATGGTGGCAGGTGTGCTTATGACTCTCTTCGTACTGATGCTGTTCCGTACTCGCACCCGTCGCTATCAGCTTATGGCCCTCATCTTTGGTGCAGCTATCATCCTCTTTACCTACATTCCTGGTATATCAGCCAAGAGCATTGGTCTAAGCTGTCAGAAGCAGCGACTTACAGAACTCATTAGCGAACTGAAACTGACAGATGCCAAGACTGGTAAACTTAACGACGATCTTGACACCTGGAGTATCAAGCAAGACAGTATGATGTGCGAACGATACAAGGATGTAAGCAGTGTCATTGCGTATGTACGTAAAGAAATAGGCGACAAGGAGTTTGAGGCGAAATACGGCAAATGGACTCATTCTGAGTATAGCTTCAACTATGCTAAGGCTAAGGATACTAATTATAGTGATTACGATACGTATAGCAGGAGAAAGCCTATTGATTTGGGAGAATACACTGTCATGCTCCCCTCAAAAGCATACGAATATAGTTACAATGAGCAGAAGGTAATTATCACCATGGATAAGGATACCGTTCTAGTTTATCCTATCCAAAAGATGGTTAGCCAAGACACTTCGCTCTTGCATCATCTCGACCAACTGCTCACTTATCGCAACGACTCACTGATGCTGGTGCTCGAAGGCGTATGCATTAAAGATACCGTCATTACAGATGTAAGATACTACGGCCTGCAATTGTTCAAGAAAAAGTGAAACCATTTATATTATATCTTATGAATATAAAGCGTAAAATGATGATTGCCCTTTGCCTGATGGCGGCAGTTATGACTAAGGCAGTTGACAAGCAGACAGCTTCTGTCAACAAGGTTACAGTGTTTACCAATGGTGCTCAGGTGGAGCGCTCCAAGAGTGTTGTATTGGTGTCAGGCGAACAAGTAGTTACGTTTACCGGCTTTTCTCCATATATGGACAAAAAGAGCTTACAGGTTAAGGCCAAGGGCCATCTCACGATATTAGGCGTGAGCGAGCGAACGGCTCATCCTGACTCTGCGGCACAAGTCAAGAAACTGCGTGCTGCTGAGGATGATGTAAAGGCAGTAGAGCGTCGCATCCAGCAGACCAAGGATGAACAAGAGATGTTGACCGCACAGTTGGATCTGGTAAAGACCAACTGCTCGGTAGCAGGGCGAACAGTAGCTACACCGTTGGCTAACATCAAGGAACTGAACGCCTACTATGCACAACAGGTACTTTCGGTAAAGAAGCGCAGTCAGGAACTTGAAGAGCAGTTGCAAAATCTGAATGAAGAACTGAAACGCAGGCAAGATACGTGCGACTCGATAGCAAAACTAAAGTTGAAGAGCGTCACCGAGATTGACGTTAAGGTAGATGCCAAACAGGCCGGTCGTGCCGTTTTCGACATCACCTATTATGTTAAGAATGCAGGATGGTTCCCTAGCTACGACGTACGTTCGAATAGCATCAACGAACCATTGCAACTGTCGTACAAAGCCAATATCTATCAGAACACCAAGGAAGAATGGAAAAACGTGCCAGTAACACTCTCTTCATCCAACCCTAATCGTTCAAATGTTGCGCCACAGCTTAAGACGTACTGGTTGGATTATGGCCTGTCGGCTCCTGCCTATAATACAGATAATGACGGCAGCAATGTTGTTAGTGGAAAGATAGTAGCGGCCGGTGATGGCGATCCATTGATTGGAGCCTCTGTAATAGTAAAGGGCACTAATCTTGGTACTGTTTCCGATATAGATGGCAATTATTCAATCGTACTGCCACAAAACAGTCGCCGGCTTACGTTCTCATACGTAGGCTATGTTAGCCAGACACACACTGTAGAACCTGGTTCAACGCTCAACATCCGCCTGAATGAGGACCAAGCATCTCTTCAAGAAGTTGTAGTTGTGGGCTATGGCGTATCAAAGAATGGACGCAGATCTAAATCTAAAGGCGATGTGTTTAAAGCGAAAGAGAGTATTCCGGTGGCATCAGGTGTCGCTGTAGAAGAAGAATTGAACGAGAGCGAAGTGATTGCAGTCAATCAGCAGCAGGCACAGTTCGGCTATGAGTTCGACATCAAGCAGTTGCTTACATTGCCTGATGGTGGCAAGACTACTACTACCGAGATAGCCCGTCATCAGTTGCCAGCATCATACGAGTATCGTGGCATACCCAAGATCGATAAAGAGTCGTTCCTTGTGGCCGATGCTACCGACTGGCAGAAACTCAATCTGATGGAGGGCGAGGCTAATGTATATTTCGACAATTCGTTTGTTGGCAAGAGTATTCTCGATCCTAACGTAAGTAGCGACACGCTCCACTTCTCGATGGGTCGCGACCAGAGCATCCGTGTACAGCGCACCAAGGTCAGCGAGAGTTCTACACGTCGATTCTTTGGCAGCAATCAGGAGCAGACTCTGAAGTGGCGCATCAGCGTAAAGAACAATCGCCAGGAGAGTGTCAACATCACCGTTTTCGATCAGGCACCCATCTCGCGTAATACCAGTATCGAGGTAATCATGGAAGAACTAAGTGATGGTCAGTTTGATAAGAAGACCGGCATCATCAAGTGGCCACTACAGCTCCAGCCAGGCGAGCAGCGCGACCTGATTCTGCAATACAAAGTAAAGTATCCCAAGAACCGCCGTCTTAACATCGAGTAGAATTAGTTGCTGTTTACAATCTTATTTTTTTCGCAGAATTATTTGGCTGAATGGAGAATTGTGCGTATATTTGCGGGCAGATTACCAACATTTAATAATTACACTACAACAATTTATGAAAAAGCTACTATTATTCGCTTTGGCAATTGCCGTTTTAAGCGCATGCCGACCAGCACAGCAATCTGCACAACAGGCATTCCAGCTGCCCGAGGTTGAGGACATCGCCATGTATCAGGTCAATCCTCGTGTTTTCGCCCCCGAGAAGTCACTCCTTGCAGTGGCCGATCGTATCGACTCTATTCGCAATCTGGGAGTCAACGTCATGTGGGTTATGCCTATCTATCCCATTGGTATCGAGCGTGGCAAGAACTCTCCTTATTGCATCAGCGACTACAAGGCCATAGCACCAGAGTTTGGTACTATCGACGACTTTAAGCACCTGGCCGCCGTATGCCACGAGCATGGTATGGCAATCATCCTGGATTGGGTGGCTAACCATACTGCTTGGGATCATCCCTGGCTCAAGGCTCACCCCGAATGGTACACGCGCGACGAGAAAGCCGACACCATCATTTGTCCACAGCCATGGAACTGGGAAGATGTGGCCGACCTGAATTATGATAACAAGGACCTGCGTGCTGCAATGATCGACGCGATGAAGTTCTGGATCGTAGAGGTCGGTATCGACGGATTCCGTTGCGATGTTGCCGACGGAGTGCCGGCTGACTTCTGGAAGGATTGTATCAACGAGCTTCGCGCTGCTGCTGGCAATCGCAAGATTCTGATGCTTGCCGAGGGTAAGAACAAGGACAACTTCACCGTGGGCGGTTTCGATATGAATTACGGTTGGGACTATAAAGACGAGTTGGTCAAGGTATGGAAGGGTGCACCCGCTTCCGATCTTATCGCAGCCGATAGCGCAGAGTACGCCAGCCTGCCTGCTGGCAAAGTTAAGCTGCGCTTCACCACCAATCACGACCATTCTACCGAGGCCACACCTCCAGTAGAATTTACATCCGATCGTGGTGCAATGGCAGCCTATGTAGCCAGTATATTCCCTCACGGCGGTGCATTGATCTATGGATCTCAGGAAGTAGGCTATCCCGAGCCAATCAATTTCTTCAAGTATGTTCCAGTCAATTGGACTGCCAATTCTGAAATCTATCAGGAGTACCAGGCACTTCTTGATCTGTACAACACATATCCTGCATTGCGCAAAGGCAAGTTCACTGCATGGCCTGACAAGGATGTACTGGTATTCGAGAAATCCGACGACGATGAAAGCTTCCTCATTCTGGTCAACGTTCGTAACGAGCCGAAGCCAGCCACCATCCCTTCAGACTGGGCTGGCCAGCAAACCACAGATATCCTTACAGGCAAAAGTCAGAAACTCCCCAGTTCGTTACAGCTCGCCCCATTCCAATACAGTATTCTCAGTATTCAATAGTAGAAAGATTCCATCACATAACAGACATTCTCCAGTCGCTAGTCTCGCGGCTGGAGATTATGGTATTTTAATTCTATTCTCATTTTCTTGCAAAAACATTTGGCGGATTGAAGAATTGTGTGTATCTTTGCAGCCCAAAATAAAAATATATGGGAAAAAATTATAAGCCAATTGTACGACCTGCTAAATGGACATTCCATAATCTTAAGAAAGTTGTTAAGAAGTACGACTACCGTTCTGAATTTAAAGCTAACGATGGTAGTGCGTATGAGTCTGCAAGAATCCATAATTTGCTGGATTTGTTATTTGAGGATAAACCTAATCAAGGATTTATGTACAAACGACAATGTAAAGCAAATTTGACTTATAAAAAGCGTAAATCTAAGAAATATTGGACAAAAGAAAGAATTATAGAAGAGGGCTTGAAATATGACAGCCGATTAGAATTCAAAAAATCACATATAACAGCATATAAATATGCTTTATGCCAAGGATATCTTGATGAAATATTCAAGGACAAACCAAATCTGGGTTATCAAAAGGCAAGAATAGCTAAAGGAAAGATATCAGATTCCACTACTGGTCATCGCAAATACTGGACTGAGGATAGGGTCATAAAGAAAGTCTCTACTTGGAAAGGATCATTAACTAAGTTATGTAAAAAATATCCCGGCCTCACCGCTACAATTGACCGACTCGGATTACGACCAAAGATAAGCGAGATAAGGAATAGTATTTATGACTCCATGCCAAGAGAGCAGATCTTAGCAGACGCAAAGAAATACACTAGTCGTCACGAATTCCGGAAGCGTTCGTTTGTTTCTTACTGTGCAGCTCGCAATCAAAATATCCTAGATGAACTATTCCCTCTTTAGTCTGTTATGAAACAACGATAAGATCTCCAGTCGCTAGTGTGGCGGCTGGAGATCTTTATATTCCTGGCTGGGCAGGTAGCAGGGGCAGGGCTTGGTCGCGCCGGGCAGTTCGCAGTGGCCGATGATGCGAGCCTTAGGGTAGTCCTGACGCAACTGCTTTAGTAGTTCGTAGAGGGCGTGGCGCTGCAGTTCGGTTCGGGTGTCGGCGGAAGTGCCCTTTTCGTCAAGACCGCCCTCGTAGCACACGGCTATCGAGCTGCTGTTGTAACCGCTGGCGTGCACACCCCGCACACTCTCTGGCAGTATCGGAACCACCGTGCCGTTGCGGCGCACGTAGTAGTGATAAGATGGTTGTCCGAACCGCTGATTTCCTGTTGCAATCAGTCCCTTGACAGTGAAGGGACGGTTGCACCGGCTGCCTGAGCAGTGCACCACTATCCACTTCACGTCATCGGGTCTTAAAGGCTTCAGTTGGCTACTCATACACCACAACTCTGCAAGAAAAATGTTGATACAATTGTTGTAAAAATCGTGATAATAAGATTGGCGATTTTTTCGTTGCTTGGTCGTTTAATAAACATCATGTCGCTTGTTTGTTTTAATAGATTGATTGTTGTTACTAGATTTACAAAGCTAAACTTGGGAGTGCCGATGCCTGGCAAGCTGCATACAGGACTGTGATTTGGCAATGTTTCTGCGCCGCGGCAGACTAGGGTAGTCCTTGCATCACTCCTGACCGCGACATCGGTCACTCCCAGCGTTTAGTCGGTGCTGATACCTCCGCCTGGGTTGCCGCCACCGCCGGTATTACCTCCGCCCGATGGCGTGTTGGAGTCTTCAGGATCCTCGATATTGCCCGGGTCGGTACTGGTCACTCGCTTCACTATTTTGCCATCACGGTCGTAGCAGGTGATGTTGATGGCAGTCTCCTTCAGCTCGTCCTTAATCTCTACCGAAGGCGAGAAGATTACTCGTCGAGAGGTTATCAGACTCGTGCTCACCTTATTCACATCGTCTACTGTTGACGCTCTAACTCCGAATCGCATACGTCCCAGGCCAGGGATGGCGATAGAGTGGCCCTCGGTGGCCCACGCTTTAACCACCAGTCCGATGGCATCCCATGCCGCACTCAGCGCTCCCTCGGATATGCCACTGCGCACAGCAGCCTCGTGGATTACCTTCTGAGCCGAAAGAGTGTTGTAGATTTCGGCCTGCATCATGAAACGGTACTTGCCCGCATCCTTGCCAACTTTGAGCTGTCGCTCAACTGCTTTTACTTTGATTCCCATAAGCGAATTACATTAAACATTAAAGATTAAACATTTAAACTATTGACATTGCAAAGGTACAACATTTTCAAACCGCGTTTTGGGATTCTTTGTGATTCTTGGAGATTCTTTTCGATTCTTTGTTATACGTCGATATCAAGTTTTTCTATCAGATATTTGATTGCTTTTGGCGGTATGGCCCCTTTGCCGGCAGGCATCCCCATAGCATAGAGCTCTTCCAGATGTGGCTTCAACCAGTTCTTAAACGTTTGAGTAGTAACACCAGCGCGATCTGCCAGTTGTTTTCTTGTCATTGATTTCATAAGTTTTACTGTTTTAAGTTGATTTTGAAAAGTACCTAAAGATCATTTGCACGCTAACTACTTTGCAATTGAAAAGTACCTAGAGAAAAACGGCTACTCATAGAGATAATCAAGCAGGTCTATCTTACGCTGTTTCTGATCTTGACAGGCATTTTTCTCCAGGAAGGATGATACGTGTATGGGCGGCGAGTCCTCCCAGAATATTTGTTGCATCACCGTTTGCGCAGCATCATACCATCGCTTGAATGTTTTGCCGTCGAGGTCGGTATCAGGCATCATCAGTACCTTATGCCCTCGCAGGGGGCGGAACTTGTCGACCTGCACCTCGCCCAGACCGCCTGCCGCCAGCCATATGTACTGTGGATAGCGCTCACTAAGCACAAATGCGGTCTTCTCAGCCTCTACGATTACAACTGGTTTCTGCATCAACTCCTCGCGGTCGTCTTTGAAGAGTGGTATCAGCTGGTGTAGTCCGAAAAAACAATGAGTGGAGGTGTTGGGGGCTCCTGGGAAACGGTTCTTGCGTTTCATGAAATCGCTTACCCAGGTGGGATGAAAGCGCTCATCCTTGTTGCGATGACAGTCGGGTAGGTAGTACATCACCTTACCATCGTGCACACGGCCTTCGGTATCAATCTGCCAGAATATTACGCCTCCTTTACGGGATGAGCCGATACAGTAACGGCACGATGCACTGACCATCTGGTGCCACGAGAGCAGTCCGCTAGCCACTACGGCATCGCAGAACTGATTGTGGATTGACAGATTGCGCTGCCACAAGCCGGAAGTAATATGTCGGTATAGGGGTGAACTGTGTATCTCGGCCAGCATTTGGCGAAACGATACCATGTTAAGGCCCCTTATACTGCAGCCCTCCCCCTCCCTAAAGGGGGGAGGGCATGTATATAGGGGGCTTCTTAACATGGCATTCGTATAACCGCCACGCGGCCTTTATTGTCCAACACTTTCTTCACCACACGCTGCTTTTCGGCTGCATCAAACACTTTGTCGTAATATTGTTCAATACGGATGCCGCTAATTTTCATCACACGACGCTTCAGATCATCACAACTCAGGAATGCTGATCCATCCATTGCTGTGTCAAAAAGTTTACGTAGATTCCAGGGAATGCTCTTGTCACTGGAATTCTCGTCAACAAACTCCTGGTTGAACGTAGTCTTATCTTCTTTTCTTACAGATGCCGACTTGCTCTTTTTACTGTTTGATTCAGAAGGAGCGTCTACTTCGTATGGAAGTCCAACCTCGTCAAACTCATAGTACATAGGGCTTTCTACGTAATATCGGCGCGAGAAACTAAGGTCGAGTGAAAATGTGCGATTATTGTTGCGCTTATCGCAACTAAACACCTCGTATGACTTCTGCAGCATCACCGTACCTATCCATCCTCGCAGGTTGAGCCTTTCGCCCGATCTGTTAAGATGAATCATTATTGTAATGTTGCATTTATTCACAGAGGCAATCGTGAGTAGTCGCTGCATCAGTGTAACCGATTCGGGACCGCTATTGATGTCGTTCATCAGGTCGGCTATACCATCTACAAAACAGATGTCGGGCTTATACGTATCAATGGCTAGAGCAAGCATTTCCACACGCTCACTCGGTGTGTGTTGACGGACATTATACACAAAGAAATTCTCATCGGGGAACTGATCCTGTCCGATCAACTTCCCGACGCGGTCGGTCAGAATGTGCTTGGTGGTGCTAAGGCTCTGCTCGGTATCAAACCACATCACTTTGATTGGGTCATCGCTGATACGCTCAAAGCTAAGTACTTGGCGCTTCACAGAGCATGCCATCAGCATGGCAGCTACATTGGTCTTACCCACCTTTGCTGCTCCTGTAAGTGTGCTGAGGTCGCAGCGCGGAAAACACGGTACACCTTTAAACTTGTAGATGTACTCCTCTTCTGACACATCACTCTCACTCGTCACTCTGTCTTTATCCAGAGCGATAAGTTCGGGTGTTACTACTGTCGACTCTCCTGCATGTTGCAGAGCCTCGTTTACTGGGTCTTGATTTACTGTTGTTTCCATATCGTTTTAAAAATTAGTAATAACGGCACAAAGGTATTAAAATAACAGATACGAACTACCCACTAGGGTACCCCCGAGGGTAGTAAAAAAATGTCCCGATGCTAGTGTGCATCAGGACATCTTGATAGTTATCCAAGAACTTCTTTCAACTTGTCTAAGAAGTTTCTTGACTGTTGCTGTGTCAGAGCTTTGTTGTAGTCGCCATGCATGTCTTTACGCTGCCATAACTGCTCAAATACTTTCCACTTGTTATTAATATCAAGCTTCGCAGCCATGTGGTAAGCAAGGAGGGCGGATAGGGTGCGTGATATTTTGGGCTGATATTTGTCATCCACCCAATTTTCGGCAATAACCTTTTTCCACAACTCCATAGCCTTGTCTGTGACTAGACATTCTGGCAAGACAGGGGTCTCATCATTGTCTGAGTTTAACACCTCACCATTAATAATGATCTGGGTATCTATATGACCAACATGTTGAGCACCATTCTCAACGTAAACAAACTCATAATTGTTGCCGCGACTCTTCTTGTCGAGTTTTCTAACGGCTTTACTTAACTTGCTAACTATATTATAAAATCTTTTCATAATTTTATATTACTATCAAAACGAAACAACATGAAAAAACATACCACACCAAGGTCTGTGCGATACGATATTGTTGGTGAGTTTTCGAGTCGGGCCCACATGTCAAGAAACGGAGCCCACGAAATTGACCCCGGTGTTGCATTTTTTCTCATATCATTTATCGTTTTGTTGTTGAGCTTGCAAAATTACAAACTTTTTTGCGAATTTCAAAAAAAATCTTTGATTTTTTTCTGTACATACATAAAAATACTTACAACTAGGTATGCAAGAAAGTTATTTCTTAAGTAAAATGCGTGAAAAATTGTTTTTTCCGCTTTACGTAGCCTATAATATATATAGGTGTAGGGTAGAGGAGGCCAAGAAGAAATATGGTGAAAGTATCACCAAGCGCACCTAATAATGTAGACAAGTTTTATAGAAGGGTTTGATGATTTGATCTATTTTGATCTTTTTTGTTAAGTTTTGATCTATTGATGATTTTCTCGTGATTTTGCACTACTTTTGCAACTTGTATGAAGAAGTACAGCATAGAAGTGTTAGAGGTGCTAAGCCGCATTGTCGAAGTGGAGGCAGTAAACGAAGATGCAGCTATAGAACGGGTAAGGCAGATGTATCGAAAATGCGAGATTGTGCTGGACGATTCCGACTACAAATTAACAGAAATGAGCGTGAAAGATGAAAAATCTTGGTGAGTGCTTGTAGTTTTCAGAAGAAATCACTATCTTTGCACCGCTTTTGATACTCATCATTAGCGCGATTAACATTGTGGGAAATTAGATAGCAGTATCTAAATTCGAAGAGACTTTTAACGAAAACAGTCCACCAAACTAATAGTAGTTACAGAGAGTCTCGGGGAATGCGGATACGCCTATCGTTGTATAGGCGTACCCCCTTCCTTTCCTTCTCTCTGTATGGGCTTCTGTGGTGGACGGCCTTCGTTAAGAGTTGGAAAACGAAGGAGGTGCGCTTTCTTTTTGTCCACATTAAAACGACAAAAAGACGATGAGTACAGAAGCTAAGCCTTTCTTGAAGTGGGCTGGAGGCAAAGGACAACTTTTATCACAACTCGACGAACATCTGCCTGAGGTATTGCAGAGTCAGGAGTTTACATATATAGAACCATTTGTGGGTGGAGGAGCAATGCTTTTTCATATGCTTCGCCAGTTCCCTAATATCACCCACGCTGTAATTAACGACATCAATCCTCATCTTGTGACGGCCTATCGCGTCATCAAGGAACAGCCTGACGAACTGATAAGCAGTCTTTCTACTTTAGAGCAAGATTACTTTTCGCAGCCAGATGAAGAGACAAAAAAGGAGTATTTCCTTAATGTGCGTAACATCTTTAATGAGACAGAACTCGATGACATAGATCGTACTAAGTATTTGATGTTTCTGAACCGTACATGTTTCAATGGTCTATATCGTGTCAATGGTAAAGGTAAGTTTAATGTGCCATTTGGCCGTAATCTCCATCCTACGATCTGTAATGCGGATATTATCCTCGCAGATAGCGAAGTATTAAACCGTGCTGATGTGACGATACTTAATGGTGATTTTGAACTAACTGTCAATGAAATACGCGATGGTTTGAACTTTTTCTATTTCGACCCTCCCTACCGTCCGCTGAATGTTACCTCTAGTTTTAATTCGTATGCGAAGGAAGAGTTTAACGATGATGAGCAGACTCGATTGCGTGATTTCTGTGCACGCCTAAATGAACGCAATAACGTGAAGTGGATGCTCAGCAATTCTGATTGCTCTGCCAAAAATCCAGAGGATACGTTTTTTGAGAATATATACGCCGATTTCCATATTCATCGTGTTTATGCATCTCGTGCCATCAATGCGAATCCTGAAAAGCGTGGAAAACTAACAGAACTATTGATTAAGAACTATGAATAAGGATTTTAACAAGTTTATGAGTCAGTTGGCAGAAACGAACGCCACGCTCGATTTCTATACGGATTTCTCAAAGATACGTGAGAATGTCCGAAGTATCGAAATAAAGCTGAATACCCTCAATTATCTGATTGGCAAATCCGATTTGGCTGCTGCCGTCAAGGAATTGTGGGATAATGACAAACGTGTCTTCAGTATCCTAGACATTTTGATAGCTACTCGGCAAGACCAGCATAAAAAGTACTTGGACGATATGGGCAAGGCTCATCTTGTTCATGAACTGTTGAGTGGTTATGAGGGTGTTATGAAGTTCCTCAACGAAACAGGCTTGACAGATGTTCTGAAAAATAAAAATATAAAAAACCTTGTTGACTATGTGTTCGGAGTTGAAGCAGGTCTTGATACTCATGCCAGAAAGAACAGGAGTGGTGATATTACTGAGCTGTTACTTCATCGTATTCTGACAGCTAACGGAATCGAACATCGAATGGAAGTCTATTCCCATGAGTACCCAGTATTACAGAAAGCCTTAGGTGCAGACGAGAAACGTTTCGACTTTGTAATCGAGACGAAACGATGCACTTATCTCATAGAAGTGAATTTCTATAATGGTGGAGGCTCAAAGCCTAATGAGGTCGCACGTGCATATCGTGAGTTATCGCCTATTGTGAACAAAGTTGATGGGTTTGAATTCGTCTGGGTGACAGATGGACAAGGATGGAATTCGGCGAGGAATAAACTTGAAGAAGCATACAACGAAATAGACAGAATGTACAACTTTGAGTCGTTAGGTGGATTCTTAGAGGATGTAAAAGGTGAACTAAAGTAAGGATAGCTACAAATGATTACACCTTATTATAAATCTCGCAACCACGACTTCAACTTGATTTGTGGCGACACGTTTGAGTTGCTGCCACAATTCAACTTCAAGTTTGACATGATATTTGCCGACCCGCCTTATTTCCTGTCAAGTGGCGGTATCAGCGTGCAGAGTGGTAAGGTGGTATGCGTAGATAAAGGCGACTGGGATAAAAGTATGTCTCAGGAGGATATTAATGCCTTTAATCTGAAATGGTTATCTCTGTGCAGAGAAAAACTGAAAGATAATGGCACCATCTGGATTAGTGGCACATATCATAATATTTTCTCCGTCGCAAACTGTCTTACGCAGTTGGGCTATAAAATTCTGAATGTGATAACGTGGGCCAAGACAAATCCACCGCCTAATATATCATGCCGCTACTTCACTTA